>JBAUYI010000136.1:0-60701 GCA_049584715.1 Xanthobacteraceae bacterium | reverse complement strand
CGATCACACTTTCCGCGTCGACTTTATGAAAAAGGACCGGCTGACCATCCCCGATCTCGCGGTCATCGTGCCCTGCATTCTCAATTCCGGACTGGTGAAATCGAAAGCGACCGAACAGGATCCTTGGGGCCTCGAATTCACCAAGCTCAATACCGTCGGCAGCGGCGCCTACAAGGTCACCAACTGGACCACCGGCTCCCAAGTCGTCCTTGAGCGCAACGAGAACTGGAAGGGCGGCCCGCTGCCGAAGATCAGGCGCATCATCTGGCGCATGGTGCCCGACGCCGGCAACCGGCGCGCCTTGCTCGAACGCGGCGACGCCGACGTATCCTACGATCTGCCGAACAAGGATTTCGCCGAGCTGAAAACCGACGGCAAGCTCGCCATCGTGTCGACGCCGTATTCGAACGGCATCCAGTATATCGGCATGAACGTGCAGAACCCGCCGTTCAACGACGTGAAAGTGCGGCACGCCATGGCTTACGCCATTCCCTATCAAAAGATCATGGATGCGGTGCTGTACGGCCTTGCCAAGCCGATGTTCGGCGCACCGGCCGGCGCGCCGACCGAGGTCGCCTGGCCGCAGCCGCACAAATTCAACACCGATCTCGACAAGGCGAAAAAGCTTCTCGCCGAGGCCGGTGTCAGCAACATCGACGTCCCGATCTCGTTCGACCTCGGCTTCGCCGGCGTCAACGAGCCGATCGCCGTGCTGGTGCAGGAGAGCCTGGCGCAGATCGGCGTCACCACGACGATCAACAAGGTGCCGGGCGCGAACTGGCGCACCGAACTCACCAAAAAGACGATGCCGCTGTTCGAAAACGTGTTCTCGGGCTGGCTCGATTATCCCGAATACTTTTTCTACTGGTGCTACCACTCGGGAAAATCGATCTTCAACACCATGAACTACCAGTCGCCGGAGATGGACGCGTTCATTGACGGCGCCCGCGCCGCGGCGGCGACCGGCGACAAGGAGACTTACGACAAGGACGTGAAGGGCTTTGTCGATCTCGCCTTCACCGACATGCCGCGCATTCCGCTGTACCAGCCCTACGTCAACGTCGCGATGCAGAAAAATATCTCCGGCTACGAATACTGGTTCCACCGCCGGCTCGATTACCGCGCGTTCGCGAAGGGATGAGCGCGGTGACACGGCGTCTCGCGGGGCAACCATGCTGACGATGATCCTCAAGCGTGCGGCGATGGCGATCCCGAGCCTGATCGGCGTCGTGATCGTGACCTTCCTGCTCACCCGCGCGTTGCCGGGCGATCCGGCGGCCTATTTCGCCGGACCCGCGGCGACGCCGCAGGCCATCCAAGAAGTCCGCGTCAAGCTCGGCCTCGACAAGCCGCTGATCGAGCAATTCGGCCGCTATGTCGTCGATCTTGGCCACGGCAATCTCGGTAATTCGCTGACCACCGGGCAGCCGGTGTTGACCGAGCTGCGCACGCGGCTGCCGGCCTCGGCCGAACTGACCTTGCTCGGCCTCATCGTCTCCATCGTCATTGCGGTACCGCTCGGCATCTTGGCGGCAACACGGCCGAATTCGCTGATCGATCACGCCTGCCGCGTCGTTGCGACGCTCGGCGTGTCGCTGCCGGTGTTCTTCACCGGCCTGATCCTGGTCTATGTCTTCTACTACCTGCTCGGCTGGGCGCCGGCGCCGCTCGGGCGGCTCGATGTGTTCTTCGACGCGCCGCCGCAGGTTACCGGCTTTTATCTCATCGACAGCCTGATTGCGCGGCAGCCCGAAACCTTTGTCGCCAGCCTCAAGCAGCTCATCCTGCCGGCGCTGACGCTCGGCATTTTCTCCCTGGCGCCGATCGCACGCATGACGCGGGCCTCGATGCTTGCGGTGCTGTCGTCGGATTTCGTGCGCACCGCGCGCGCCAGCGGCCTCTCATCGTTCACCGTGATCGTCACTTACGCGTTCCGCAACGCCATGCTGCCTGTCATCACCACGCTCGGCATGGTGTTCTCGTTCCTGCTCGGCGCCAATGTGCTGGTCGAAAAAGTGTTCGCCTGGCCGGGCATCGGCTCCTATGCGGTCGAGGCGCTCCTCGCCTCCGACTTCGCACCGGTGCAGGGCTTCGTGCTGACCATGGCGGTGATGTATGTCGCCCTCAACCTGATGATCGACGTGCTCTACGGCCTGATCGATCCGCGCGTGAGGCTTGAAGCATGACCGACATTGCAGCAGCACCGCGGCGCGACGCCGCCTTGACCGCACTGTTCCGCCACGCGCGTTACGTGCTCGCGGAGAACCCGGTCACCGGCTTTGCCTTCGCGCTGTTCGTGCTGATCGTGCTCGCCGCGGTCCTCGGCCCGAGCATCGTGCCGTACAATCCATTGGCGAGCGACACCGCCCAGGCGCTCAAGCCGCCGAGCGCGCATCATTGGTTCGGCACGGACCAGCTCGGCCGCGACGTCTTCAGTCGCGTCATCGTCGCGACGCGGCTCGATTTCTTCATTGCGGTGGCTTCCGTCGCACTGGTGTTCCTGATGGGCGGCCTCGCCGGCGTCGCCGCCGGCTTCTTCGGCGGCTGGACCGACAGGATCGTCGGCCGCATCGCCGACACCATCATGGCATTCCCGCTGTTCGTGCTCGCCATGGGTATTGTCGCCGCGCTGGGCAACACGGTGCAGAACATCGTGCTGGCGACTGCGATCGTGAATTTTCCGCTTTATGCGCGCATCGCGCGCGCCGAGGCCAATGTGCGGCGCGAGGCCGGCTTTGTCGAAGCGGCGCGGCTAAGCGGCAATTCCGATTGGCGCATCCTCGCCTGCCAGATTCTGCCGAACGTGTTCCCGATCATGGTCGTGCAGATGTCGCTGACCATGGGCTACGCCATCCTCAACGCCGCGGGCCTGTCGTTCATCGGGCTCGGCGTGCGGCCGCCGACGCCGGAATGGGGCATCATGGTTGCGGAGGGCGCGGCATTCATGGTGTCGGGCGAATGGTGGAATGCATTCTTCCCCGGCTTGGCGCTGATGGTCGCGGTGTTCTGCTTCAATCTGCTCGGCGACGGCTTGCGCGACATGGTCGACCCCAGGAGACGCACATGACGACAGCCGCGCCTGCGCTGAGCGTCGAAGGGCTTTCCGTCGAGTTCCGCACACGCTCCGGCATCGTGCGCGCGCTCGACAATGTGAGTTTCGCCGTCGATAAGGGCGAGACCATCGCGCTGGTCGGCGAATCCGGATCGGGCAAATCGGTCACCGCCTATGCGGTGATGGGCATTCTCGATCCCGCGGGCAAAGTCACTGCCGGCCGCGCCATGCTCGGCGGGCTCGATCTGCTTTCGGCAAAACCCAGCCAGCTTGCCGACGTGCGCGGCCGCGAGATCGCGATGATTTTTCAGAACCCGCGCACCGCGCTCAATCCCATCCGCACCGTGGGCCGCCAGATCGCCGACGTGCTGATCCGCCACGGCAATGTGCCGCGCCGCGACGCGCCGGGCCAGGCGATCGACATGCTGCGCGCAGTCGGTATCACCGATCCGGCGCGCCGCGCCAAGGCCTATCCGTTCGAAATGTCGGGCGGGATGTGCCAGCGCGTCATGATCGCGATTGCGCTGGCGGCAAAGCCTTCGCTCTTGATTGCCGATGAGCCGACGACTGGCCTCGATGTGACCACCCAAGCCGTCATCATGGATCTGGTCAACGATCTCGCCAGGGAGATGGGCATGGCGACGATCTTCATCACCCACGATCTGGCATTGGCCGGCCAGCGCTCGGCGCGCATCGTCGTCATGCATGCCGGCCACGTGGTCGAGAACGCGCCGACCGAAGATCTGTTCACGCACCCGCGACATCCCTATACGGCGGAGCTGATCGCGGCGACGCCGGATTCGGCGGCAAGTCTCGATGAGCTTGCCTCCATTCCAGGCTCTCTGCCCGATCTGCGCCGCACCGACCTGCCGCCCTGCCGTTATTCCGAACGCTGCCCGCGCAAGATCGATGCCTGCGCGCAGCCATTGCCGCGCTCGACTTCGGCCTCCGGCCATATGGTCGCCTGCTGGAATCCATTGCCCGAGCGCATCGCGGACGCGCCAACCGAGAGCGCAGCATGACCATCCTGCTTGACGTTGCCGACGTATCGAAATTGTTCCCGGTCGGCGGCGGGCCGGGGCCGTTGGCGCGCTTCAAGCGACGTTTTTCCGGCGGCCCGGAGAAGCTTCCGAAGGTGTACGCCGTCGACGACGTCAGCTTCACCATCAACAAGGGCGAGACGGTCGGTC
Source organism: Xanthobacteraceae bacterium (assembly GCA_049584715.1). Lineage (GTDB taxonomy): Bacteria > Pseudomonadota > Alphaproteobacteria > Rhizobiales > Xanthobacteraceae > BOG-931. The sequence goes on along the minus strand of JBAUYI010000136.1, from coordinate 56,459 downwards.
TCGTTGGCGAATCCGGTTGCGGCAAGTCGACCTTGGTGCGGGCGCTGACGCGCCTAGTCGACGTCAGTGACGGCAGCATAAAACTCGGCAGCCGTGAGTTATCCTTAAAACCGTCGCGCGTCTTCGCCCGCGATCGCGATCGCGCCCGTATTCAAATGGTGTTCCAGGATGCCGGCGAAAGCGTCAATCCGCGCTTCACCGCCTTCGACGCCATTGCCGATCCGCTGCGCCGCCTGCGCAAGATGCGCGGCAAGGCGCTGACCGAACGGGTCGAGACGGTTGCCTCGCAATGCGGGCTATCGCTGCCGTTCCTGTCGCGTTACCCGCATCAGCTGTCCGGCGGCCAGCGCGCCCGGGTCGGCATCGCCCGCGCCATCGCAGTCGAGCCCGAGCTTCTGGTGCTCGACGAGCCGACCGCGGCGCTCGACGTCTCCGTTCAGGTGGTCATCCTGCAGCTCTTGCAGCGGCTCAAGAAAGAGTTCGGCATGAGCTATCTGTTCGTGTCGCACGATCTTTCCGTAGTGCGGTTGCTGTGCGATCGGGTGCTGGTGATGTATCTCGGCAAGATCGTCGAGTCCGGTCCGGCCGCCGAAGTCTTCGAGCATCCTTTGCACCCCTATACCCAGGCGCTGGTTGCCGCCGTGCCGCGTTTGCATGAGAATGGCGGCGGGCGGTTGCGGCTGACCGGCGAGCCGCGCAGCCCGATCGACCCCGATCCGAATGTTTGCCGCTTCTACGGCCGTTGCCCGCTGAGCGCCGCTATGTGCAAGACCACGATGCCAAAACTGCGCCGCTTCGGCCCCCGGCACGTCGCCTGCCATTTCGCCGAAGAGTTCTTGCTGGTGCCGAAGGCATGAAACGCAAAGCCGGCCGCAAGGCGAAACCCGCACGCGCCAAGCGCCCGCGTCCGGTTCGCGTAGCCGCCAAGACGAAACCCGAGAATTCCATCGACGCCTTCGTTGTGGCAAGCGCACAGACGCTCAGTCTGGAGCTCGATCCGGTCTGGCACAAAACCATCGCGTTCAATCTGCGTTTGATCTTGAGCCACGCAGCGTTGGTCGACGGATTTGCGCTGCCGGACGATGCCGAGCCCGCACCGGTCTTCCATGCTTGAGACCGCGGCCGGCGATTTTGCCTGGGACTCGGCGGCCTCTATCGCCGCCGCCGTCGGCGCCGGCCGTGTCAGCGCGACACATATTGTCGAAGCGACGCTGGCGCGCATCCGCGAGCGCGATCCGCTGCTCAATTCCTTCACGGCGGTCATCGAATGGCGCGCGCTGGCTCGCGCACGGGTGCTCGATGAGGCGCGGGCGAAGGGCGAAAAGCTTCCGCCGCTGGCCGGCGTGCCGTTCGCCGTCAAGAATCTGTTCGACGTTGCCGGCCTGCCGACCCTGGCCGGCTCCAAGATCAATCGCGATCTGCCGCCGGCCTCGCGCGATGCGGCGCTGATCGAGCGGCTGGAGGCGGCCGGCGCCATTCTCGTCGGCGCGCTCAACATGGGCGAATATGCCTACGACTTCACCGGCGAGAACATCCACGACGGTCCTTCGCGCAATCCGCACGATCTTGATCGCATGAGCGGCGGTTCGTCGGGCGGCTCGGGCTCCGCCGTCGGCGGCGGCCTGGTGCCGCTGGCGCTCGGCTCCGACACCAACGGCTCGATCCGGGTGCCGTCGTCGCTGTGCGGCATTTTCGGGCTCAAGCCGACCTACGGCCGCCTCACCCGCGCGCGGACGTTTCCATTTGTGGCGAGCCTCGATCATTTGGGGCCGTTCGCGCGCACGACGCGTGATCTCGCGCTGGCTTACGACGCCATGCAGGGTTTTGATGCCGACGACCCGGCCTGTGCCGACCGCGTGGCCGAGCCGGTCGCATCGCACTTGGACAAAGGCGCCGACGGCCTGCGTGTCGCGGTCGCCGGCGGCTACTTCAAGGGCAAGACCGCGGAGGCGGTCGCGGCCGTCGATAGCGTCGCCTCAGCGCTCGGCGCCAACCGCGATATCGACATCCCGCAAGCCGAACGCGCCCGGTCGGCGGCTTTCATCATCACCGCCAGCGAGGGCGCGAGTTTGCATCTCGATCGCCTGCGCACGCGCGCGCGGGACTACGATCCCGCGGTGCGCGACCGGCTGATCGCGGGCGCCATGACGCCGGCTTCGCTGGTGGTCAAGGCGCAGAAATTCCGCCGCTGGTATCGCCAAGAGGTCTTGAAACTGTTCGCCGAGGTCGATGCCATCCTGGCGCCGGCGACGCCGTGCACGGCACCACTGATCGGCCAGCAGACCTTCGTGCTCGGCGACGTCGAATTGCCGGTACGGGCCAATCTCGGACTCTACACCCAGCCGATTTCGTTCATCGGCCTGCCCGTCGTCGCCGTGCCGGTGCCGCTTGCGCCGTTGCCGATCGCGGTGCAGATCATCGCGGCGCCGTGGCGCGAAGACGTGGCGCTGCGCATCGCGCATGCGCTCGAAGCGCAAGGCGTCGTTGCGGCGCCGCGGCCGGAATTGTAGACGACGGAAGACGGACGACAGAGGACTGATGAATAGGTTTCTCTTTTCTGTCCTCCGTCGCCCGTCGTCCGTCGTCTTTACTGAGTAGCCAGGATAATTGTGATGAAGGGAGGAACCATGGAGCTCAACCTGCCGGAGGTCGTTGCCGAAGTCACGGCCGAATTCGAGCGTTACGAAAAGGCCCTGGTATCGAACGACGTCGCCACGCTGGACGCGATATTCCGCAAAGATCCGCGCACCATCCGCTACGGCGGCGGCGAGAATCTTTATGGTTACGCCGAGATCGCGGCATTTCGCGCCGCGCGCTCGCCGGCGGGCCTCGCGCGCACGCTGGCGAAGACCGTCATCACAGCTTACGGCCGCGATCACGCCGTCGCCTCGACGCTCTATCATCGCCCGAGCATGCCGGGCAAACTCGGCCGTCAGATGCAGACCTGGGTGCGCTTCCCCGAAGGCTGGCGCGTCGTCGCCGCCCATGTCAGCGTGATCGACGAGCCGAAATGATTATTTGCCCCGCGTCAGTGCGCCGAGCGGCAGGCCGGTCGCGGCGTGATAGTCGCGGCCTATCGCCGCCAGTGCCGCGTCTGCGCCGGCGGGTGCCAACAGCGTGATGCCGAACGGCGCGCCGTCCGGGCGCATCGATGACGGCACCGCAAGCCCGCACAGGTCGAGCAGGTTGACGAAATTGGTATAGGTGCCGAGCCGGCTGTTGAGCTGGATCGGATCGGCCAGCACCTGCGCGACCGTATAGATGGTCGGCGCCGTCGGCAGCACCAGCGCATCGGCCGCGTGGAAAGTGCGATCGGCCGCGCGTCGCAGCTCTTCGAGCTGGTAGAAGGCCGTGAAGGTGTCGGCCGCGCTGCGGTGCACGCCGGCGAGAATGATTTGACGCGTCACCGGATGCAGCGATTCCGGCGACGACGCGATCAGCGCTTTGGCGACGAGATAACGTTCCGCCACCCACGGCCCGTCGTAAAGCAGCCGCGCTGCCTCATAGAATGGCTCGATATCGATCTCGACGATTTGTGCGCCGAGGCTCATCAGCCGCGCCAGCGCCTCGTCGTAGGCCTTGGCCGAAAGTGAGTCGCCGAAGAACAGCCGTTGGCCCGGCAGCGGCACGCCGAGTTTTACGCCATCCGGCAGCGGACCGACGGCACCGAGCGGGCGCGGATGCGAATAGGGATCGGCGGCGTCCGGGCCGGCGATCACATTGAGCATCGCCATCGCATCGTCGACGGTAAGCGCGAAGACCGATACGCAATCGAGCGTCCGGCAGGCCGGGACGACGCCGGCGCACGACACCATACCGCGGCTCGGCTTGAGCCCGACGATGTTGCTGAACGCCGCCGGCACCCGGCCCGATCCGGCGGTATCGGTGCCGAGCGCGATCGGCGTAAAGCCGGCAGCGACCGCGAGTGCCGAGCCGGTGCTCGAACCGCCGGCGATGAGCGTGTCGTCGAACAGGTTGCGGGCGATGCCGTAAGGCGTCCGTACGCCGACCAGGCCGGTGGCAAACTGATCGAGATTGGTCTTGCCGAGAATGAGCGCGCCGGCCTGGCGAAGCTTTGCGACCGACGTCGCGTCCTTGCCCGGCCGATAGCCGAACGCCGGGCACGCCGCCGTGGTCGGCAAGCCTTTCACGTCGATATTGTCCTTCACCGCGACCGGGATGCCGTAGAGCGGCAGCGCCATGTCGCCATCGCGCACCAGCGCTTTCGCTTCGGCGGCGACGTCGGCTTCGTCGCGCAACGCAATGAAGATGGCGGGGTCGTCGTGGCGGCGGATTCGGGCAAAGCTGCGCGCCACCATGTCCTCGGGCTTGAGCGAACCGCGGCGATAGGCGTCGAGAATTTCGGCGACCGTTTCGGTCATGGCGTCATCGATCGGGACGGCTGCCCATCATGCGCGGCGCCGTTCGCCTCGGCTCTAAGCCACGGAATTATATGAAGTTTTCGCACAGGCAGGATAGGTCCGACCGAGACCGCCAGGATTGACCACGCAGTCTATCGCGAACCTGTCTGCGTCCCAAATCTGGTGCACCCCGATGTCGCCACCGGCCGGTAGCCGGATCAAGCGCGCGGCCGGCGCAGATATTCGCCTCGCGGCGGCCCGACGATCTTGCTGTCGAGATAAATCGGCGCGCCCCGCAGGAATGTGCTTTTCACGCGGCCCGTGAGCTCGACGCCTTCGAATGGCGAATAACCTTGATGGGATTCGGATTCCGCGGCGCGGACGACGAATTTGGCATGCGGATCGACGAGAACGATGTCGGCATCGTAGCCGGGCGCGATATCGCCTTTGCTGTGCAAGCCGAACCGCTGCGCCGGGTTCCAGCTCAAAAGCTCAGCCATATGGTTGTACGACATGCCGCGCCGGCTGCCCTCGCTCAATACGCCGGAGAGCAGATACTCCGTGCCGCCGAAACCCGATTTCGCCAGCCAAATATTACTCGGATCGTCCTTGGACCATTTCTGCTCGGCCGAACAGCAGGCGTGATCGCTGACGATCCAGTCGACCTTGCGGTCGAGCACGGCCTGCCATAGCGCCTCGACGTCCTCGCGCGGCCGGATCGGCGGATTGACCTTGGCGTGAACGGCGCATTCGCAACTCGTATCCAACAGAAGATGGCCGACGGTCACTTCGCGGCGGAACGCGACATGCGGGAACACCTGTTGCATGGTCCAGGCGGCCTCGATCGCCTTGCGCGAGCTTAAGTGCAGCAGGTTGATGTTCAGACAATTGGTTTCGTTGGCGAGATAGGAGGCGATCCAGATCGCCAACCCCTCCGAATGCGGCGGACGCGCGGCGCTGTAGGCGGCGAGCCCGGTCAGCTTGCCCTCGCGCTCGACGATTTTCGTATAGGCATTGAGGATGTCGGCCAGCTCGCAATGCAGGCTGACGCTGATGTAAGGCGCCTTATCGGGAAATTTCACCATCAGGCGCTGCGCCGATCGCATGATGAATTCGAAATGGGCGATGTCGTAGCGATCGTCCGGCCCGGTCATCAGAAATTCGTTTTGCTGCGACGAAGGTCCATGCAGGCCGTAGCCGCCATAAAACATGAATATCTTGAAGGACGTGACCCCGTGGTCGAGAACCAGATGCTCCATCTCGTCGATATGCGCGGCCTCGATCGGTGCAATGTGATAGCCGTAGTCGACCCAGAACCGACCTTCCGACTGCTTGAACACTTCGGGCATGAACGCGCGGTAGGGTCCGCCACGATTCAAATAATAATGGCCGGTGCGGATGTAATTCAGGCTCGACGTGACGCCGCCCATCGCCGCGGCCTTGCTTTCGGAAATCGCGTCTTCGGCCAGCGGCGAATAGATGCCGACATGCATGTGGGCATCGACGCAACCGGGAAAGGCCAGAAGGTTCTTGCCGTCGAAGACCTGTTGCGCCTCCCCGGCCGCAAGCTCCGGCGCGAGACGGCTGATCTTGCCGTCCTTGATGCCGATGTCGAGGCAATCGACCGAGGTCTTGTTGGGACGGACGACACGGGCATTCTTGATAACGAGATCGAACAATTTCGGCATTCCGCTTTCCTCACAAACTAGGCGTCATAACGTTTTCCGACCGCGAGTAATTCCGGCGTCCCAATCAAATCATTGAGGCCCGTGAAGTCGAGCATGCGGGAGCGGAACGGCTCGGAAGTGCCGTGCGCGGCCAGGGAGGCGTAATATTCGCTCGCCATATGGGCGAGCGCGCGCACGATGCCGCCGGGAAAGATCACCAGCGCAAAGCCCAAAACTTCGAGCTCGGCGGCCGTCAGCAGTGGCGTTTTTCCGCCTTCGACCATATTGGCCATCAGCGGCACGCCGCCGAGCGCCGGAGGAACGCGCTTGAGCTCGGCTTGCGTCTTCGGCGCTTCGACGAACAGCATATCGGCGCCGGCATCGCGATAAATAAGCGCGCGCTCGATGGCCTTGTCGAAGCCTTCGACCGCCACTGCGTCGGTGCGGGCGATCACCAGCGTGTCGCGCGACTGCCGAGCATCGAGCGCGGCCTTGATCTTGCCGACCATTTCGGCCGCCGGCACCAGCCGCTTCTCGTCGAGATGGCCGCAGCGCTTGGGAAATGACTGGTCTTCGATCTGGATCGCATTGGCGCCGGCGCGCTCGAAGAGCCGCACAGTGCGCGCCACATTGAGCGCATTGCCGTAGCCGGTGTCGGCATCGACGATCAGATCGGCGGCAACCCGGTCGCGGATGGTGCCGATGACGTCGGCGACTTCGCTCATGCTGACCAGGCCGATGTCGGACCGCCCGAGGCGCGTATAGGCAATCGCCGCGCCGGATACGTACAGCGTCCTGAACGCAGCCTGTTCGGCGACCAGCGCGGTGAAGGCGTCGTAGACACCGGGAGCGACCACGATGGGCTTTCGTGTGAGGCGGGCGAGCAGACTTTCCGGTTGCGTTATCATTGCAGCCCCAGATAGGCGCGTTTGAGTTTTGGATTTTCGCGAATATCGGCCGAGCTTCCCTGTAGCACGAAGGCGCCGTTTTCGAGAATGTAGGCGCGGCTCGCGACCTCGAGGCTTTGCATGACGTTCTGTTCGACCAGCAACAGCGTGATGCCCTCGGCATTGAGGCGCCGGATCATGGCGAACAGCTCCTCGACCAGGAGTGGCGACAGACCGAGCGAAGGCTCGTCAAGAATGAGCAGTCGCGGCTCGGCCATCAAGCCCCTGCCGATCGCCAACATCTGCTGCTCGCCGCCGGACAAGGTGCCGGCGCGCTGCGCATGCCGCTCGGCAAGCCGCGGAAATATTGCGAACACGCGCTCGCGATTCTGCTTGCGCCGGGCGCGGGCGCGCCGATAGCCGCCGAGATCGAGATTTTCCGCAACCGTGAGGTCCGGAAATATGCAGCGCCCTTCCGGCACGTGAATGAGCCCGCGTCCGACGATCTCCGCCGGCGTCTCGCGCTCGATGGCGCTGCCGGCGAAACGGATCGTGCCGCGCGTTGAGCGAAGCACGCCGGAGATGGTGCGGTTGAGTGTCGATTTTCCGGCGCCGTTGGCGCCCAATATCGCGACGATCTCGCCAGGCACGACGGCAAGATCGATATCGCGCAGCACCTCGGTCGCGCCGTAGCCTGTGGCAAGCCCGCTGATGGCAAGGAGCGGCTCAGACACGCGCTGCCCCCGCAGCATTAAGGCGCGCCGCCGCGCCATGGCCGAGATAGGCCTCGATCACCCGCGCATCGCCGACCACGGCTTGCGGCGCGCCCTCGGTGAGAATGCGACCTTCCGCCAGCACGTGGACGTGTTGGGCGAGACTCATCACCGCCTGCATGACGTGTTCGATCATCACAATCGTGATGCCGCGGTCGGCGATGGCGCGGATGGTCGGCACCAAGGCGGCGAGCTCGCTTGGATTGAGCCCGGCCAAAACTTCGTCGAGCAGCAGGAGGCCGGGCTCTGTCGCCAGCGCGCGGGCGAGTTCCAGCCGCTTTCGCCCCGCGACCGTGAGGCTCGCGGCGGGTTTGTCCAGTAAATCCTCGAGGCCCACCAGCTGTGCGACTTGCGCGGCCGCGTCGCGCGCAGCCGCGCGCGAGCGCCGCGACAAGTGCGCGCCGATGGCAATGTTCTCGTGCACGGTCAGCCCGGCGAACGGCCGCACGATCTGAAACGTTCGGGCAATGCCGCGCCGCGCCAGCCGGTATGGCGGAACGCCGGTGATATCCTCGCCGCTGTGATAGATACGGCCGGCACTCAGCGTCAGAAATCCGCTGATCATCGCAAACAAAGTCGTCTTACCGGCTCCGTTCGGTCCGATCAGAGCGGTGATGCGCCCAGCCTGAACGGTGAGCGAGACGTTATCCACGGCCAGCAATCCGCCAAAGCGCTTACTGACACCATCGACACGGAGCAGCGGCTCAGCCATGGTGTTGCTCCGGCCGCAAGGATTTCACGGCGGTGAAATGCTGCCACGCCTTGCGAAGCAGTCCGGCAATGCCGCTCGGCGCAAAAGCCACGATCAGAATGAGGACGCAGCCGTAGATGACGAGATCGAGCCCCGGCGCGTCGCCGGCGACAAGCTTGGTCGCTTCACCCAGCGTTTTGACCACGAGCGCGCCGAGCAACGGACCGAACACCGTACCGGCGCCGCCGACGATGGGTGCCAGCAGCGCCGCGATCGATATCCACGGTCCGTAAGCGATACCGGCATCGATGAACAGGAAATATTGGGCATAAAAACAGCCGCCCGCGGCGGCAATCGCTGCCGAGATGGTCATGGCGACGAGTTTGACCAGCGTCGTATTCACGCCGAGCGCCTTGGCGGCGTCCTCGTTCTCGCGCAGCGCGACCAGATAGGCGCCGAAGCGGCTGTCTTCGATCAAGCGAACGATCACAAGCGAGGCGGCGACAAGCCCGAGAATGATCCAGTAGAACGGCACGCGGCTTTGAAACTGCAACGCCTCGGGGCGCAGGTCGAGCTTGATCAGTGTCCCGACGCCCGCTCCGGTGATCGGCGCAACGCTGGCGATGATGCGCAGCACTTCGGCGAAGGCGAGCGTGACCAGCGCAAAGTACGAACCCTTCAGTCCCGAACGGAAGCTCAGCGCGCCGATGAACGCGCCCACTGCGGCGCCGGCGGCGATGCCGACAGCGAAGCCGAGCCAGGCGTTGACGCCGTACCGCACCTGGAGAATGGCGGTCGCATAGGCGCCGGTGCCGAAGAACGCCGCATGACCGAACGAATATTGTCCGCCATAGCCGCCGAGCAGGTTCCAGCCCTGGCCGACCAGCACGGTCAACAGCGCCACGACCAGAAAATTGAGCACGACATTGGACGCGGTGATGAGCGGTACGGCGGCGAGCAGCGCCACCACAACGGCGATTGGCGCCAACGCCTTCATGCCCGCTCTCCGAACAGACCGCTTGGCCGGAACAGCAGAACGAGAATGAACATGACGAATATGCCGATCTGGCCGAGGGATTCGCCGAGATAGAGGCCGGACAGACTTTCCACCACTCCGACGAACAGACCGGCGATCAGCGCACCGGCCACCGAGCCCATGCCGCCCAGCACGACGATGGTGAAGGCGATCAGCACAAAGGCGTTGCCGGCGGTCGGATTGACGTAATAGGTCGGAATCAACAGGCACGCCGCGACTGCAACGCAAGCGGTGCCAAGCCCGAACGTCACCGCGTAGATATGGCCGACGTCGATGCCCGACAGCTCGGCGCCGAGCTTTTCTTTCGCCACTGCCCGGATCGCTTTGCCGGTGTCGGTCGAGCGCATGAACAGCCACAGCGCCAGTGCTACCAGGATGACGACGGCAAACGCGATGACTCTCGGCACGGCGAGAAACGCCGTGCCGACTTCGATCACGTCGAAGGCGTAAGGCAGGTTGATGGTGCGCGTGTCGCCGCGGAAAGCGACCAACAGCGCATTCTCGATGACGATCGCGAGCCCGAGTGTCACCAAGAGAATGTTGCGATCGTCGCCGTGGCCGGCCGGGCCGATGACAAAGCGTTGCAGGGCATAGCCAAGCCCGAAAAACAGCACCGTCAGGGGCACCGCCGCGAGGTAAGGATCGAGGCCAAGCACCTTATAGGCAAAGAATGTGCCAAACATCGCCCCGGTCAGCAACGCGCCGTGCGCGAAGTTGATAATGTGCAGCACGCCGTAGATCAGCGTCAGCCCGAGCGCGATCAGGGCATATACTGCCCCGGTCATCAGTCCGTTGAGCACCGCCGGAACGAGGATGGCCGGTGACAGCATGAAGCGGATCCGCGGCGACGGCGCGTACGGCGCCGTCCGTTACACCGGCATCACGCCGGCGGCATTGGGAACACCGCCTTCGCCGAGGCGAACGCAGCAGGCAGGATCACCTGGATATCGTTGCCCAAAACTTGCGTGTTCACCGGCGCCGCGCCCTGATTCTGGCCGTTGACGAACTTTGTCGGGCCATAGGGCATCAGGTGGCCCGAGAAGGTCGAGCTCTCCAGCGCCGCGGTGATCTTGGCGCGATCGGCGCTTGCGGCGCGCTCCAAGGCATCAGCGAGCAGCAGCACGCACGAATAGTTCATGTAGACTTCGTAGGTGAAGAACTCGCCCTTGCCTTCGACCTGCTTTTTCAGCTCGATCGCCTTGGCGTTCTTGGGATCGAACCAGTGATTGCAATCCATGATGTATTGCGCGGCTTCAGGAAATTCCTTGACGAACTTGTAGGACGAGGCGGCGCCGCCGAGCACGGAATAGATGCCCTTCGGCCGCACGCGCTGCTGCTGCATGGTGCGCGCCAAAAGCACATATTCGTTGTAGTAGTTCGCCGGGATGACGAGATCGGGATTCTGCGCCTTGATCTGCAGCACGACGTTGTTGAAGTCGCGGGTCGGCGTCGGATGCGGAATTGTTTCCAGCACCTGGAAGCCGCGATCGGGCAGTTGCGCATTGAGCAATTTGGCGAGGCCTGAGCCGAACGCCGAGTCCTCGTGAACGATCACCACCGTCTTGGCGACCTTGCCGGCCTGATCGTTGATGCTGACGAGACTGTCGAGCGCGGTCTTGGCAATGACGCCAAAGCCCGGGCCGAAACGGAACGTGTTCTTCAGCCCGCGGGTGACGATGCTGTCGACCACGCCGACGTCGACGATATAAGGCAGATCGTAACGGGCGGCGGTCTGGCTGGCCGCCAGGCAGATTGCGCTGGCATAGCCACCGACGATCGCTGAGACCTCCGCCGAGTTCATCTTTTCGACCTCGGCATTGCCGCCGTCGGGCGTCGATTGCGCGTCGCCGAGCACCGCCTCGATCTTGGCGCCGCCGAGCGCCTTGATGCCGCCCGCCGCATTGATCTCGTCGATCGCCATGGTCGCGCCGAGCCGGCCTTGCTGGCCGGAATAGGACAGCGCACCGGATACCGGATGCAGGACGCCGACCTTCACCGCGGCCGCCTGCGCGCGCGACACGACCGGCGCGTTGACCAGACCGGCGACGGCGACAGCGCCCAATCCGGTCGACTGCAGAAACCGGCGGCGGCTGACCCGAGAAAAATATGGACGCGGCATTGGCTTTCTCCCCCTGATGACCGGCCGGGAGACTAACATTAGTCCGATGGGCCTTGCTATATTGGCCTGCCTTCCACCTCACGCGGCGTCCGTTGTCGGCATGACTGAAGCCCAGACCCTGATCGATAAACTTTGGGCCGCGCACGAAATCGTGCATCGCGAGGACGGCGATTCGCTGCTCTGGGTGGACCGCCACTACGTGCATGAAGGCTCGTTCCACGCCTTTAGCCGGCTGGCGGAGCACGGTGTGCCGGTCGCGGAGCCCGGTCTCACATTCGGCGTGGCGGATCATTACGTGCCGACGCGAGCGCCCCGCGACAACATCGGGAATCCTGAAATTGCGCGCATGGTGCGCCAGATGGATGAAAACGCCGCCAAGCATCGGATCAAGCTGTTCGGCCTCAACGATCGGCGGCAAGGTATTGTGCACGTAGTCGGGCCCGAGCAGGGCCTGACGCTGCCCGGCCTGCTGATCGTCTGCGGCGACAGCCACACTTCGACCCACGGCGCACTTGGCGCATTTGCGTTTGGAATTGGCGCCTCGGAAGTGGCGCATGTGCTGATGACGCAAACCATTTGGCAGCGCCGGCCCAAACGCATGCGCATTACAGTGGACGGCAAAGTCGCGCCCGGGATCGGCGCCAAGGACATCGTGCTCGCGATCATCGCCAAGATCGGCGCCGACGGCGCGACCAGTCATGCCATCGAATTCGCCGGCTCCGCCATCCGCGCGCTGTCGATCGAGGGGCGGCTCACAGTGTGCAACATGTCGATCGAGGCCGGGGCGCGCTGCGGCATGGTTGCGCCCGACCAGGTGACATTTGCGTACGTGAAAGGCCGGCCCTTCGCGCCCAAAGGGGCGGCGTTCGATCAGGCGCTTGAGGCCTGGTCCGAGTTCAAAACCGACGATGGCGCCGCATTCGACCGCGAGGTGGAGCTCGATGTCACAGCGGTCGCGCCGGTCGTCACCTGGGGGACGAGCCCGCAACACGCCTTGCCGATCGATGCCAGCGTGCCGGATCCCGCGGGCGAAACAAATCCGGCGCGTGCCAACGAGCTGCGCGAGGCCATCGACTATATGGGCCTGCATCCGGGCCAAAAACTCGCGGCGATTGCGATCGATCGCGCCTTCATCGGCTCCTGCACCAATGCGCGGATCGAGGATTTGCGCGCGGCGGCCGCGGTGCTCGCCGGCCGCACCAGCAAGGTGCCCGGACTGGTGTCATCCGGCTCCTCAATGGTCAAACGCCAAGCCGAGGAAGAAGGGCTCGACCGCATCTTCCGCGAAGCCGGCCTGGAATGGGGCGAATCCGGCTGTTCGATGTGTGTCGGCATCAACGGCGATATCGTGGCGCCCGGCGAGCGCTGCGCCTCGACCACCAATCGCAATTTTCGCGGCCGGCAAGGTCCCGGCGCGCGCACCCATCTGATGTCGCCCGCCATGGTCGCGGCTGCCGCCGTGGCAGGACGCCTGTCCGACGTTCGGCCGCTACTGGCCGGCCGAAAGGTTTGAGCGCCATGGACAAGTTCACCCAAATAACCGCGACGGCCTGCCCGCTCAACGTCACCAACATCAACACCGATCAGCTGCTGCCTGCGCGCTATCTCAAGTGGCCGCGCGCGGCGGGTCTCGGCAAGGTGCTGCTGCAGGACCTGCGCTTCGATTCCGAAGGCCGCGAGCAGCCGGACTTCCCGCTCAACCAGACGCAATGGCGGGAAGCGAAAATCATCGTCGCCGGCCGCAATTTCGGCTGCGGCTCGTCGCGCGAGGCCGCCGTTTATGCGCTGTATGACTACGGCATTCGCTGCGTGATCGCTCCATCGTTCGGCGACATTTTCGCCGGCAATGCCGTTCAGAATGGGCTGCTCACCGCCGCTATTCCCGACGACGTGGCGGCGGAGCTCATGGCACAGCTGACAATAACGCCGGGGATGCCTGTCGCCGTCGACCTCGAACAGCAGACCATTGCCTGCGGCAATCACAGCTACAGTTTCACCGTCGATCCGGTCCGGCGACTGCGGCTGCTCAATGGCTGGGACGATATCGCACTTACCGAAAGCTTCTCCGACCGGATCGCGGCATTCAAAGCGACGGATCGCATCAAACGCACATGGGCTGTTCCATCTGAATAGGATGACATGGGACGATTGACGCGTCGCAACTTGATGACACAGGTCGCCGCAACCGCGATCTTCGCCCCGACGGTATTTTCCAGACGCGCCGCCATGGCGCAACTGCCGGCCCTGCCCAACCTTCCATCAACCGACGCAATGCTGTTGCGGCCCGGCGACGCGCACTTCGCCGATTATCAAAAGTCGTTCAATACACGAACCGAGCTGACCCCGCAGCTGCGCGCACTGTGCAAGACGGCCAGCGCGGTCGGCGTCATGGTCGATTGGTGTCGCAGCAACAGTCTGTCATTCGCGCTGCGCAGCGGCGGGCACTCCTACGAGGGACTTTCGCAAAGTTCGGTGGTCGTCATCGACACACGCCTGCTCAGCGCAATCACGGTCGACAAGGCCACCAAGAGTACGACGGTGGGCGCAGGCGCCTCGCTTGGCCAGGTCTACAAAGCCATTGCGGCGCGCGGCTTGGCGTTCCCTGGCGGCAGTTGCCCCACGGTCGGCGTGTCCGGCCACGTTCTCGGCGGCGGCTACGGCTATCTCGCCCGGCCATACGGGCTTGCCTGCGACAACGTGTTGTCCATCGATCTGGTCAATGCGCAAGGACGGCAAATTCACGCCGACATGCAGCAGAATGCCGAGGTGTTCTGGGCCTGCCGCGGCGGCGGCGGTGGCAGTTTTGGCGCTGTGACCGGTTATCGGTTACGGCTGCACGAACTGGCGAGCGTGTTCACCTTCAACATCAAATTTCCGCAGCTTTCGCTTCAGCGGGCCGCCGCGATCATGAAGGAGTGGCAGGCTTGGGCTCCGCAGGCGCCGCAATCGATCGATTCCAATTTGGTGATCGCAAAAGACCCGAACGGCGGCATCCTTTTGCGCTGCGCCGGCCAGTCGATTGGTTCGAGCCAGGAATTGCGGCGCGAGCTGAAATTCCTCTCGTCCGCGTCGCCGGTGCGGCGGACGTACCTCGACTCGATCACATATTTTGCCGGCGGACAGAATGGCTGGAATTATCCGTCATATCCAATGAAGGGTAAGTCCGACTACGCCACGTCACCATTGACCGACGCCGGTCTCTCGACGCTGATGAATGAGGTCGGCACCAGCAGCGGCATCTATGTGATCTGCGATTCCTACGGCGGAGCGATTGCCGACACCGCATCCGATGCAACGGCCTTCGCGCACCGGCACGGAACGCTGTATTGCATCCAATATGGCAGCGATTGGGCCAACCCGAGCGATACGCCACGGCGCCTCAGCGAGATGCGCGCCTGTTACGCGGCGATGCGTCCTTACGTTTCCGGCGCGGCGTATGTGAACTATTGCGATGTCGATCTGGCCGACTGGCAAAACGCGTATTGGGGTCAAAACCTCACGCGATTAAAGCAAATCAAGTCCACTTTCGATCCCGACAATGTCTTCCGCCACGCCCAGAGCGTTCCTGTGGCGTAGGGTTGAGGTTTACTGTTTTGAACTTGCGCATTGCCCGCATTGTGTCGTCGCAAGAATAACTATCAACTCGATCGCGCACGGCGCAGCGAACCGATCCAACGCACCAGCACGTAAAATACCGGCGTAAACAGGAGACCGAATATTGTCACGCCGAGCATGCCGAAGAACACGGCGGTGCCGAGAGCCTGACGCATCTCCGCGCCGGCGCCCTTCGCCAATGCCAGCGGCACCACGCCGAAGATAAAGGCGAACGACGTCATCAGGATGGGCCGAAGCCTGGTCCTGGCCGCCTGTACCGCCGCATCAAAGCGATCGGCGCCTTGCTCCTCCGCCTGCTTGGCGAACTCGACGATGAGGATGGCGTTCTTCGCGGCAAGGCCGATCAACACCACGAAGCCGATCTGGGTCAAAATGTTGTTGTCCATGCCGCGCAGTAAAACGCCGCTGATTGCCGCAAACAGACACATCGGCACGATCAAGATCACCGCGAGCGGAAGCAATACGCTTTCGTACTGCGCGGCGAGCAACAGGAACACGAACACCACGGCAAGACTGAAAGCAACGATGGCGGTATTGCCGGCGACCTTCTCTTGGAGCGCAATCTCGGTCCATTCGTAGCCAAAACCTGACGGCAGGTTTTCCGCGGCAACGCGCTCCATCGCGGCGATCGCCTGGCCGGTGGAAAAGCCCGGCAATGTCGATCCCTGCACCTCCGCTGCCGGGAACAGGTTATAGCGCGGCACGCGGTATGGACCGGTGACGTCCTGGAAAGTGGCGACTGCGCCCAGCGGCACCATGTCGCCGGATGTGGAGCGGGTTCGTAAATTCTCGACGTCCCGTACCGACAGCCGATAGGCGTTGTCGGCCTGAGCGATGACGCGGAAGGTCCGCCCGAGGATGTTGAACTCGTTGACGAAGGTCGAGCCCATATAGGTCGACAAAGTGTCGAAGAAGCGCGTGATCGGCACGCCGAGCTTCTCGGCCCTGGTCCGATCGATATCGGCATAGACCTGCGGCGTCGACGTATTGAAAAGCGTGAAGACCTGGGTCAGGCCGGGCGTCCGATTGGCCGGACCCGTGATGGCACTGACGGCCTGTTCGAGCGCGTGCGGGCCGCGATCGGCACGGTCCTGCACATACAGCTTGAAACCGCCGCCGGTGCCGATGCCCGGAACGGACGGCGGCGGCAGGATGAGGATCGACGCTTCGCGCAAGACCTGCATCTGGCTGCGCAAATCGTTGAGAATCGTCGCCGTCGCGAGGCCGGCTTTCACCCTCTCGTCGAACGGCTTCAAGGTGACGAAAATGACGCCCAAATTGGGAGCGTTGGTAAAAGTCGCGCCGTCGAAGCCGGCGAACATCACGGTATTGGCGACGCCGGGCCGCGACAGCAGGATGTCCGACGCCTCGCGCACGACGCGGTCGGTGCGGTCCAGGCTCGATCCCGGAGGCAAAGAAAACACTGCGATGAAGTAGGCGCGATCAAGCTGCGGAATGAAGCCTGACGGCGCCCGGGAAAACCCGAAATAGGTGAGCCCGATCAACAAGCCATAGAGCACCAGCATCAGCCCCGATACGCGCAGCGCCCGCCGCGTCAATCCGGCATAGGACGACGCGAGCTTCTCAAAACCTTTGTTGAAGCCCGCAAAAAATACATCGAACGGTAAGCTGACCGTTTTCCAGAACCCCCGCCTCGGCTCCTCGTCATGGGGCCGCAAAAACAGCGCCGCCAGCGCCGGCGACAATGTCAACGACAGGATGACCGAAATGACCGTCGAGGCGGTGATCGTAAGCGCAAATTGCTTATAGAACGCACCCGAAATGCCGGTGATAAAGGCGGTCGGAATGAAGACCGCGCAGAGTACAAGTCCGATCGCCACCAGCGCGCTACCGACCTCATCCATGGTCTTGTGCGCGGCATCGCGCGGGCTGAGGCCCTGGCGCAAATAGCGCTCGACGTTTTCGACGACCACGATGGCGTCGTCGACGACGATGCCGATGGCAAGAACCAACCCGAACAAAGTCAGATTGTTGATCGAGAAGCCGAACGCCTCCAGGACGAAGAAACTGCCGACGATCGAAACAGGAATGGCGACGATGGGGATGATCGCCGCGCGCCATGACTGAAGAAACAGTACGATCACGATCACGACCAGGAGCACCGCTTCGAACAGCGTCTTGATCACCTCGTTAACCGATTGCTGAATGAACTCCGTCGTATTGTAGGCGACCCGATACTGCAGTCCCGGCGGAAAGCTCTTGGACAGCTCCTCCATCGTTCGCAGCACGTTGTTGGCCGTGGCCAGCGCGTTCGATCCAGGGCGCTGAAAGATGCCGATGGCGGTGGCGACCTGATTATCGAGATAAGCGTTCACCGTGTAATCCTGCGAGCCGAGCTCGACGCGGGCGATGTCGCGCAGGTGGGTGACGCTGCCATTCGCGTCGGTCGCCACGATGATGTCTTCGAACTGCGCCGGGGTCGAAAGCCGGCCGAGGGTCTGGACGGCGATTTGAAAAGCGCCGGGAGATTTTGCCGGCGGCTGATTGATGGCGCCGGACGCGACCTGGACATTGTTGGCCTGCAGCGCCGCGACAGCGTCGCTGGCGGTGAGGCTGCGGCTCTGCAGCTTCGCCGGATCGAGCCACACCCGCATCGCGTAGTCGCGGGCGCCGAACACAATGGTGTCGCCGACGCCGTCGACGCGGGCGATGACGTCCCTGATATTGACCGTGGCGTAATTGGAAATGTACTGCTGATCGAGCGTCTTGTCGGGCGAGATCAAATGAACGACGAGCAGCAAGTCCGGCGATTTCTTGCGGACGCTCACGCCGACGTGCTGTACTTCATCGGGCAATCGCGGCAACGCGATGGAGACGCGATTTTGCACCAAGACCTGCGCCTGATCGACGTCTGTGCCGGGCTTAAAAACGGCGTCGATCGACAGCGCGCCATCGCCGGTCGCTTGCGAAACCATATAGATCATGTTGTCGACGCCATTGATCTCCTGCTCGATCGGCGTAGCGACGGTTTTCGAAACCACCTCGGCGGACGCGCCGGCAAACGTGGCCGTCACTTCTACGGTGGGCGGTGCGATCTCCGGATATTCGCTGATCGGCAGCGCGCGGAACGATATGGCGCCGACCAGTGTCAGGATGATCGCGATGACGGCGGCGAATATCGGCCGGTCGATGAAGAAATGCGAAAGCCGCATGGTGATTGATCCTGTTGCCGCGGTGCCGCGTTTGGCGGAAACGCCGACGACCTATGGCGCAGCCGCCTTGATGGTGCCGTCCTCGGCCGTGACTTTCTGCCCCGGCCGGGCCCGCGGCAGCCCGTCGATGACAATGCGGTCGGTGGGCGCAAGTCCGGAGCGAACGACACGCAGGCCGTCAATGATGGGACCGAGCTCGACGCGCTTGGTGCCGACCGTGCCGTCATCAGCGACCGTGAAAACGATCTTGCTCGCCTGATCGGACGCAATCGCGCCGTCGGGAATCAGAAGCCCGTCATGGGTGCCGCCGAATAGCCGTAGTCGCCCGAAGAAACCCGGGGTGAGAAAGCCATCCTTATTATCGAAGACGGCGCGGGCTCGAATGGTGCCGGTCTTGGGATTGATGGCGTTATCGACGAAATCCATGCGCCCTTGATGGGCGTATTCGGTCTCGTCCGCGAGGCGCACGGCTACGGGATTCGGCGCATCGCGCGACGAGGGTCGAGTCCCGGCGGCGGCAAGACGGAGATAATGCAAGAAGTCCGTCTCGCTACCGTCGAACACGAAGTGGATGGGATCGATCGAGACGATGACGCTCAACAGCGTGGCGCCGGTCTGTCCGCCGCTAATGAGGTTGCCGGCATCGACGCGCTTGTCGGAAATACGCCCCGCGATGGGCGCGCGGACCTCGGTCCATTCGAGATTAAGCTGGGCTTGTTTCAAGGCGGCGTTGGCGGAGGCGAGCTGGCCGGCCGCGTCGCGCTGGACTGATTGTCGGGTATCGAATTCCCGTTCGGTCAGCGTCTTGCTTTGCACCAGTGGCGTCGCGCGATTGACGTCATCGGTGGCGATATCGAGCTTCGCCTGCGCACGTTGGATATCGGCTTTCGCCAGCTCGACGGCGATCTGGTAGGGGCGCTGATCGATGACGAACAGCAGGTCATCCTTTTTGACGATCTGCCCTTCCTGGAAATGCACGGAGTCGATGAATCCGGAAACCCTGGCGCGGATTTCGACAGTCTCCAAAGCGGTGAAGCGACCGGTATACTCATCCCACTCGGTAATGCTCTTCTGCAACGGATGCGCGACGGTGACGGCTGGCGGCGGCGGCGAATTGGCTGCCGGCTTGCCGTCACAGCCGGCCAACACGTTGGCGAACAGTATGAGAGAAACCAAAGGCACAATGCGGTTCATGGGCTCATTTCTCCAACACATTGCGATCCGGAGCTGCCAAAAAACCATGCAGCGCGGCGACAACCTGCGCGCCCTCGCCGACCGACGCGGCGACACGTTTGACGGAGCCCGAACGGACGTCGCCGATGGCGAAGACGCCCGGACGGCTAGTCTCCAGCAAGCGGCGATTGCCGCCGGCCTCCATGCCGGTCAGCACGAATCCTTTGGCGTCGAGCGCTATGCCTGATTCAGCCAGCCAATCGGTGTTCGGATCCGCCCCGATAAAGAGGAACACGTGCCGGATGGGGCGCCGTACTTCTTCTCCCGACGCGCCTTGCCGCCAGCGCACTGCCTCCAACATGCCGTCGGCGCCTTCCAGGCCGGTGATTTGCGTTCGCGTCAGCACTTCCACGTTGGAAAGTCCTTTGATGCGGTCGACGAGATAGCTCGACATATTGGCGTTCAAGTCCGCGCCGCGTACGATGAGCCAGACTTTGGCGACCTGGCTTGCCAAATAGACCACCGCCTGCCCAGCCGAATTGCCGGCTCCCACCAAGGCGACCTCCTGCCCGGTGCAAAGTTTCGCTTCCAACGGCGATGCCCAATAATGCACGCTCGTAGACTCGAACGCCTCCAGATTCTTCACGGCAAGCCGCCGGTATCGCACGCCGCTTGCGATCACGACGGAGCGGGCACGGGCGCGTTCGTTGTTGAAGAGATTTAAGACGAAGGGGCCAGAGTCGGCCGGTATCTGCAGGCTGGTCGCTTCGTCGGGAATGGCCATTTCCACGCCGAATTTCTGCGCCTGGTTATAGGCGCGCGCCATCAGCGCAATGCCGCTGATGCCGGTCGGAAAGCCGAGATAATTCTCGATCCTGGCCGACGCGCCGGCCTGACCGCCGAAGGCGCGGCAATCGAGCACCAGAGCGGAGAGCCCTTCCGAGCCGGCGTAAACCGCAGCCGCCAAGCCCGCGGGCCCGGCGCCGATGATGACGACGTCATAGATGCGATCGGGATCGATCGGCCCGACCAGGCCGATACAACGGGCAAGCTCGTCTTCGCCGGGATTACGGAGCAACTGTCCGCCCGGGCACAACACGATCGGCAGCTGAGCGGGGTCGACATGGAAGCGCTCGATCAGCGCTTTCGCCTCCGGATCGGTCACCGCGTTCAACGTTTGATGCGGATGGCCATTACGGCGGAGAAAGTTTTCCAGCCGAAGCACATCGCCGCTCTCGGCCCGGCCGATGATCACCGGGCCGCCGGCGCCGGTCTCGAGCAGGCCGACACGGCGCAGGATCAGGGCGCGCATGATCCGCTCGCCGAGCTCCGCCTCGGCGATCAGCAGGGCGCGCAGCCGGTCCGGCGAAATGATCAGGGCCTGAACCGGCCCGCGTGCGCGGGCGTCCACCAGGGACGGTCGACCCGCCAATTGCGCGAGTTCGCCCAAAAAAGCGCCAGGGCCGTGGGTGACGATCAGCGCCGCGTGGCCCGATCGGTCGTGCCGGGTGACGTCGACATCGCCGGACAGGACGATGCTCAACCCATGGCCGACGGTGCCCACACTCGCCAGCGCTTCGCCGGCGCCAAATGATTGCACCTCGCCAAACCGCCGAACCCGCTCGACCTCGGACGGCTCCAGATTGGGAAACATCTGGTCGTGGCGCGTGTCGATGATCGATTTTGAAGGCACAGCCATATTTATTTGCGACCACCTGACGGCGCTAGAGCGCGGACTCATAGATAAGGTCTGCCAGCAACAGCTAGCAAGTCATTGCCGTCGATTGGCTCACGCCGGTGTACAATAAGCGGCCCGATTAGGAGTGATAAGCTGAGCTAAATTAAGCCAAATTCGCCAACAGGCGTTCGGCAGCTTTGAGATCCGCCGTATCCGAGCCCTCCACGAACTGTTCGAACACCGGCTGCAGAAGCGCCCGGGCACGCTCAGATTGCCTCTGGCCGGCCAACAGGGTTGCCAGGTCCGTCGCAGTGCGCAATTCCCATGCTCGCGCGCCCTGACGACGGCTCAATTCAAGCGACTGCATGAAGTGCCTTTCGGCGTCGTCAATGCTGAGCTGCGGCATCGACAGAAGAATGTCGCCCTTCACACGCAGGAGCTCCGGCAAGTAACAGATATCTCCATTCGTCTCGACCAGCCGAATCGTCTCGTCGATCAGCGTCACGCCTTCGGCGAACCGACCGGTAGCCGCGAGTCCTTGGACGAGTGAGATGTTGAGCGGCGTGGTCAGCAGCTCGTACGGCATCGCGTGGAGCTTTTCCAGGCTGGCCAAAAGACTATCGACGCCATCTTTTGCATCGCCGCGGCGGATGGCCAACTCGCCTTGGAATCCGCGCCCGACCGCGAGATAGGGCGCCAAAGAATGGGATTCAGAGTTGGCGATGAGCCAATCAACGTGCTCCTCAGCGCTCTGCAGATCGCCGGTCCAGAGCAACACGGAAATGCCCCAGATCAGGGCGATGGCCAGCGTCAACGAATGCTCCATCCTTGCAGCTTCTTTAACAGTCTGGCGCGCGCGTTCCATCGCCTGAGCCGGATGGCCTTGCAGCCACAGCGTCCTTGCCAGAATAGCGCCGGCCAAACACTTGCTCTCGAAGCCGAGATAGATCGTCGTGGTCCGCTGCGAGCGCGGCTCACGACGTACCGCTGCCTCGAGCTCCGCGCGGGCACCGGCGAGATCGCCACTGAGATGGAGTGAAATCCCCAAAATTGAATGGGCTAGCGCGGCAGCGACCGAATCGTCCACGGTTCCGGCGATAGCGGAGCAATCCTCTGCGTAGCGCAGCGCGGATTTGAAATCTCCCGTGCGCAGATAGAACATGTTCAGCGGACCTAACAGCCGCAGTTGATCGAGGGCCCCGCCACGTTCTTGGGCGATCGCAACGCTTTTGTTCAAGGCCACGCGCGCCGCATCCCTACCTCCGCGCGTGAACATCAATGACACGCCCATGGCCGCTTGAAGGTGCATTTCCTCGAGCCCACCGCGCGTGGCATCGTCGAGAGCGAGAATTCCTCGCTCCGACCAGCGATGACATTCAGGGAGCAGAGACATCGCCAAAAAAACCGGTGCGGCGGCGGTAGCCAGTTCGACGCCGACTTGCGCATTGCCGTTGGCGCCAAAGCACCATTCCAAGGCCACACGGACATTGTTGAGACCGGCAAAGTGGGGCGCTCGTTCCGCCCCGGTCGACAAGGTCGGCCATTCGATCCCGGTCTGCTCCAGCCATCGCCGATAATAAGTTGCGTGGCGCACGGCCAAATCGGCAAGTTCGGCATCGTCAACGCTGAGTTCGAGAGCGTAAGCACGCGTCGTATCCAACAGCCGGTAGCGCATCATGGCCCCGATCGGCCGGGTCGCGACCATCGACTTGGCGACAAGGCTGTCGACGGCGCCAAAAACGCGCGATTGATCGACCGTCGCGCTGGTCACGACCGCCAGCGCCGCGTCGAGCGTAAAATGTCCGACGAATACGGCGAGCCTGCGCAGCACCACGCGTTCCAGCTCAGACAAGAGCCCATAACTCCAATCCAGCGTGGCCTGCAGGGTCTTTTGCCGTGGCGGCGCGGTGCGCGGTCCCACCCACAGTAGCGTCAGGCGTTGGTCGAGAAGGGCTGCGGTTTGTTGCAGGCCGTGGGACTCGACCCGTCGCGCTGCCAACTCGATCGCGAGCGCCACGCCGTCGAGCTTTCGGCAGATGCCCACCACGATTGCGGCGTCGGCGTCGTTCAAATCCAAGCGGGCGCCACTCGCCATCGCGCGCTCGACGAACAGCTGGGTCGCGGGGAACTTCTGCAGCGTCGCCGCCGTGAGCTGCCGATCGTCCGGGGGACAAGCCAGAGCATCCAACTTATAGACCTGCTCGCCTTCGATCTGAAGAGCTTCGCGGCTTGTCGCCAGAATGTGGACGTCCGGCGCGGCCGCGACGATGTTTGCCGCCAAAGTCGCCACCGCTTCGATCAGGTGTTCGCAGGTATCGAGGATCAACAGAATCCGCTTATCCCGCAGGTATGCGATCAGATTGGGCGTCGCGTCTTCGGACTGCACCGACAGGCCCAGCATGGAGGCGACCGCTGTGGCGACCAGTCTGGCATCGCTCAGCATGCCAAGATCGACGAAGAGCGCGATGCCCGCGAAGGCCTCGATCAGGTGATGTCCGACGGTTATCGCAACCGTGGTTTTGCCAACGCCGCCGGGGCCGACAATCGTGACAAAGCGTGAAGCGGTCAGTTGGGTCGAGACCTTGAGAACGTCATCGTCGCGACCGACCATTCGCGTCAAGCGGCTGGGCAGGTTGGCATGCGAAAAACTGGCGGTAACCGTAGAAAGCACATCGCCGTGATCGCTCGGCCGCGAGATCGGCGCGACGAAGCAGTAGCCCCGCCCAGCCAAAGTGGTGATGTACCGCGCACCGTTCTTGCCATCGCCGAGAGCCTTACGCAGGCTGACGATATGAAACCGCAAGCTGTTTTCTTCGACGGTGACGTCGGGCCAGACCCGGGCCAGTAGCTCTTTCTTGCTGACGACTCCGTTGGGACGGGAGACGAGCGCAATCAAAATGTCGAGAGCTCGCGCACCCAATTCTACAGGGGCGCCTTCCCTGGTGAGGAGCCGTTCGCTCGCGACCAAGCTGAAAGGACCAAACGACACGACGTCTTTGGTCTGCGCCGCCGGCGTCACCATGGCGTCGCCCTTTGTAGCCGCCTGACCGCTGCATTGCATTTTACGTCAAGGGTCGGCGCCACGCCATAGACCACGCGGCCGTCAGGACCGGCGCCAGCTCGGCAAGCTCCAATCGTGCTCAAAAAGACGGCAGCACTGGTAACCGCTCACAACGCCTCACAACGCATAACGGGCGCTTCCCGCGACCTTGGCGTAGACGGTTGCCGTAGGAAGTGGATTGCGGGTGGGCCAACGCCCAAGTCACGACACTTGAAGATGCGCCTGAAGGTTTCAAACAAATCGCAATACGCGTTTTCCGTTCAGCCGTCGAAGCAAGGAGACTCACCGATGCGTACGACCGAAGCCTCCGAAGAAATCAACAACGATCGTCGCCAGCTTTTATGCACCGCCGCGATGACTGTCGCTGTTGCGGGTGCCGCCAGTCTGCTGCCCGCGGAACTGCGCGCAGCGGCCGAAGGTGATGCAATCCGTCCCTTCCGCATCAACGTTCCGGAGGGGCAACTCGTCGACCTGCGCCGGCGCATCGCGGCGACACGGTGGGCGGATAAGGAAACAGTCACGGATGCATCGCAAGGCGTCCAGCTCGCGACGATTCAGAAAGTCGCGCACTATTGGCAGACGGAACATGACTGGCGAAAGATCGAGGCCAAGCTCAATGCCTTGCCGCAATTCGTGACGAAGATCGACGGACTCGAAATCCATTTCATTCACGTTCGTTCAAAACATGAAAACGCGTTGCCGCTCATCGTCACCCACGGGTGGCCCGGCTCGATCATCGAGCAATTGAAGATCATCGATCCGCTGACCAACCCCACGGCCTATGGCGGGAGTGCGTCGGACGCGTTCGATGTGGTGATTCCGTCGCTACCGGGCTACGGCTTTTCGGGCAAGCCGACTACGCCCGGATGGACCCCCGTCACCATCGCTCGTGCGTGGGCGACGTTGATGCAACGCCTCGGCTACACACGGTACGTGGCGCAGGGCGGGGACTGGGGCAATGCCGTCTCGGAGGTGATGGCGCTGCAGCAGCCGCCGGGATTGCTCGGCATTCACACCAATATGGCGGCCACGGTCCCAGCCGATGTTTCAAAAGCTCTTTCGGTTGGCGGCCCGCCGCCTGCCGGCCTTTCAGCCGATGAAAAACATGCGTGGGACCAACTCGATGATTTCTACAAGCATGGTCTGGCCTACGCCCAAGAAATGTCGAACCGGCCACAGACGCTTTACGGAATCGCGGATTCGCCGGTCGGCCTCGCCGCGTGGATGCTGGATCACGACATCCGTAGCTACGGTATGATCTCACGCGCCTTCGATGGAAAGACGGAGGGGCTCACTCGGGACGACGTCCTCGACAACGTCACGCTCTATTGGTTGACGAACACTGGAATCTCCTCGGCGCGCCTCTACTGGGACACCACACAGATTTCAACGGGAGGAGGCTTCTTCGACGTCAGGGGCGTCACGATTCCGGTTGCCGTGAGCGCCTTCCCCGACGAAATCTATGCGGCCCCGAAAAGCTGGGCAGAGCGGGCCTATCCCAAGCTCATCTATTACAACAAGCTCGATAAAGGCGGTCATTTCGCCGCCTGGGAACAGCCGGCGCTTTTCACTGCAGAGATGCGGGCGGCGTTCAAATCGCTCCGCAAATCGGCTTGAACCTACGGCAAATCTGCGGCGCGCGCGTTGCGCGCGCCGTCGCCTGTGCAAGCGCGGCACCATCGCTCGCAATCCAGAAGGCAGTCATCGATGAAAACAAACAAGCTGTTGGCAGCCGCGGTGCTCGCAGTCGCGATCGGGGCTCCGATTGTGGCCTTTGTGGAGGAATTACCCAATCAATCCGCGTTGGCCTCTCTTGAGCGCGCGGACGCGTGGCTCAATTCGCCGCCCCTGACAGCGCCGGCGCTGCGCGGCAAAGTCGTCCTCATCGATTTCTGGACCTACACCTGCATCAACTGGCTGCGCACGCTTCCCTATGTCCGCGCTTGGGACCAGAAATATCGGAATCAAGGTTTGGTGGTGATCGGCGTCCATGCACCGGAGTTCGCGTTTGAAAAAGACCTCGCCAACGTCCGCCGGGCAGTGAAAGACATGCGGGTCGATTACCCGGTCGCGGTCGACAACGACCATATCATTTGGCAAGCTTTTAACAACGAAGAATGGCCGGCGTTGTATTTCATCGATTCGCAGGGGCGCGTTCGACATCGTTATCTTGGCGAGGGCGATTACGAACAGTCGGAAATGGTCATTCAAGAATTGCTGACCGAGGCGGGAGTTGGCGGAGTCAGTCATGGGTCGGTTTCGGTCGATGCTCGCGGTATTGAAGCGGCCGCCGATTGGAGCGACCTGAAGTCTCCGGAAACTTATGCCGGCTACGGGCGCACCCGGAACTTCATGTCGCCGGGAGGTGCGGTCTCGGATCAGCCTCGCGTCTATATGCTCCCTGCGCAACTGCGCCTGAACGATTGGGCGCTTTCCGGAGATTGGACGATGAAGCGCCAAGCCGCCGCGCTGAACAAGCCCAATGGACGCATCGCGTACCGTTTTCACGCCCGCGATCTTCATCTCGTCATGGGCCCGGCAGCGCAAGGAACATCCGTACGATTTCGCGTCCTGATCGATGGACAGCCGCCGGGCGCGGCTCACGGCGTGGACGACGACGAACAAGGCGACGGCACAGTGACCGAACAGCGGGTGTACCAGCTGATCAGGCAACCGAAGCCCATCGTCGATCGACAATTCGAAATCGAATTTTTCGATCCGGGCGTGGAGACTTTCTCGTTCACGTTCGGCTGATCCGCTACGCAGCCATCGAACCAAGGAGACCAACCATGGATAGGATCAAAACGTCAGAAGACATCGATCGGCATCGCCGCCGTTTTTTGGGCGCTACGGCTATGACCTTGGCCGCCGCGCAGTTCGGCATGATCGGTTCGGCAAACGCGCAGGCCGTCAAGGCTAGCGCGAAGGAGTTGCCCGCGGTCAAGCCAGGAACGCACACCTCATTCGGCCCGCTCAAGCAGATCGATGCCGGCACCCTGAATGTCGGCTACGCCGAAGCCGGCCCTGCCGACGGCCCCCCGATCATTCTGCTGCACGGCTGGCCCTACGACATCTACAGCTTTGTCGATGTCACTCCGCTGCTCGCGGCGGCGGGCTATCGGGTAATCGTTCCCTATGTGCGCGGCTACGGCACGACGCGCTTTCTCTCCAATGACACGCCCCGCAATGGCCAGCAGTCGGTGGTCGCTGTCGACGTCATCAACCTGATGGACGCGCTCAAGATCCAGAAAGCCGTCATCGGCGGTTTCGATTGGGGTGCGCGATCGGCCGACATCGTCGCGGCACTGTGGCCGGAGCGCTGCAAGGCGCTGGTCTCGGTGAGCGGCTATCTGATCGGCAGTCAGGCAGCCGGCAAGATGCCGTTGCCGCCACTGGCCGAGCTGCAATGGTGGTATCAGTTTTATTTCGCGACCGACCGCGGCCGCGACGGCTACGACAAATACCGGCACGATTTTTCCAAGCTCATCTGGCAGCTCGCCTCGCCGAAGTGGACCTTCGACGATGCCACGTTCGATCGCACCGCGGCGTCGTTCGACAACCCCGATCACGTCGCCATCGTCATCCATAACTACCGCTGGCGGCTCGGTCTGGCCGAAGGCGAGGCGAAATACGACGATCTGGAAAAGCGGCTTGCCGCAGCCCCGGTCATCACCGTGCCCACCATCACCCTTGAAGGCGACGCCAATGGCGCGCCGCACCCGGAGCCCAGTGCCTACGCCAACAAATTCTCCGGCAAATATGCGCACCGGATTATCACCGGCGGCATCGGACACAATCTGCCGCAAGAGGCCCCGCGCGCCTTTGCCGAAGCGATCATCGATGTTGCCGAAGTCTGATCGGCATCACTGCCCTGCGGGCTGAAACTGCAGCCCGCGGGGCAGCGTTCGGACCGTATCTTGACTCGGGTGCCGCCGGGCAAGAAACAACTGGAAAAAGAATGCGCCATGACGCAAGTCGGAAAAGTCGTGTACACGGCCAAAACTCACACCACCGGCGGGCGGGAAAACGGCATATCCCGGAGCTCTGACGGTCGCCTTGACGTCAGGCTTTCGACTCCCGGCTCGGCGCGCATCGGCACCAATCCCGAGCAATTGTTCGCCGCCGGCTGGTCAGCGTGCTTTGCGAGTGCGATTGCGCTTGCGGCCCGCAACAGGAAAATCGCTTTACCTGCGGACGTGGCGATCGACGCCGAAGTGGACCTGAACCTGGTGGACGGGGGTTACTGCCTTCGAACGCGCCTCAACGTCAGCCTGCCCGGTGTCGAGCACGACGTCGCCCAGGCCTTGGTGGACGAAGCGCACCGGATTTGTCCGTACTCAAAAGCCACACGCGGCAACATCGACGTTGCGATCAGCTTGGTCTGACCTATCTATCTCAAATAATGAAATTCGAGAGAGCCCGGAACTCGCGACAGCAAGGAGACATACCATGATCCGCAAGGCAAAAGCGGTTTGGCACGGCACCGGTCGCGCCGGCAGCGGCAATCTTTCCACCGATTCCGGCGTGCTGGCAGAGACCCCGTATTCTTTCAGGACCCGTTTCGAGAACGAGAAGGGCACCAACCCCGAAGAGCTGATCGCTGCGGCGCATGCCGGCTGTTTCACCATGGCACTGGCCTTTGGGCTGCAGGCTGGCGGCTATACGCCGACCGAGCTCACCACCGAAGCCGCGGTCACGCTCGAGCCTGAAGGCCAGGGCTTCCGCATCAGCCGATCCGCTCTGACGCTGCGCGCCAAAGTGCCCAACCTGGACGAAGCCGCGTTTGCTCGCATGGCCGGCGAAGCCGAGAAGAACTGCCCCGTGTCCAAGGTCCTCAACGCCGCGATCACCTTGGACGCCAAATTGATCTGAAGCGAGCCATTGAACGTGTCCAGATAAGGAGGACAGCAATGGTCCACCAGCCAGGCCAAGCCGTTTTCAGATCGGTCCTGCCCGAAGACATCGATTGGAAGCCGTTCCCGGCGTTTCCGCCTTCGGTCCGTCTCGCCGTCGTTGTCGGTCAGCCGTCGCAGCCCGGCCTCTACGTGATCAGGGTCAAGGTGCCCACTGGTCTCTTATGAAATAAGCAAGTTCTCTTTTTTTCCGAATTCCTTTTTTTTCCGACTTCCTTTGCCGAAAAAGTCCTTGCCAACTCGTAGCCGTCCACACTCGGGGTTGAAGCGGACGTCGCAAATTGGCGGTGTCATTTCCGGTTATGACCCATAGCGAATATTGGCAGTCCGTCACTAAGCGCTTGTCGTCTCTTTCAAGGTGGACAGGCAGTCGCGCGCGGCCGTGCCGCGATGGGTGCGGATTGAGGACGCTTGGCCCTCGAGTCTTTGCCTCTTGACCTCTTGGGACACAGCCTGATTCATTTTTTAGACAAGCTCTGTTAGCGGAAAATTCTAAACGAGCCAGCGCGGGGGGGCCCATTCGCATTTTAAATATAATTATCGAAATGCACGGGAAGGTTGACGAGCACTTGCCAGTAAATTTAAATGGCAGCCGACATCAGCGTGCAATAGTACTGAAAGAATATTGACGTCGCTGTGAAGTCTCTCTTGAAAGGGAGGCCGTTCGGTGTTGCCGACAGTAGCTTCGAGCAGCGACCAGAAGAGTACATCGTACGATAAATTCGTTGCGTCGGCGCCGCAGCTATCCCTCGCCAAGGGCGGCGGCGCCATCAGCGGTATTGGCGAGAAATTCGCCAGCAATCCAGTGACAGGTACAGGGACACTCACCGTCCCGATCACTCTCAGTCCCGGCCGATCCGGATTTGGCCCGCAACTCGGCCTGAGTTACGATTCCGGCGGCGGCAACGGCGCGTTTGGCCTGGGCTGGAGTTTGTCGCTTCCGTCGATCACGCGGAAAACTGCCAAAGGTCTTCCGCGGTACCGGGATAATGAATTCGATGAACAGTCGAACGTCTTCATCCTCTCGGGAGCGGAGGATCTCGTACCAGCGCTGGTTCAAGACGCGCTGGGTAATTGGCAATACGATACCTCGCCGGCCAACGGCTATGACGTTCTACGCTATCGGCCGCGAATCGAAGGCCTGTTTTCCCGCATCGAGCGTTGGACAAATCAAAGCACGGGCGACACCTATTGGCGGTCAATCTCCAAAGATAACATCACAACTTTTTACGGCCTAACGTCGGCAAGCCGCATCGCCGATCCGGACGATCCAAGCCGGATATTCAGCTGGCTGATCTGTCAAAGCCAGGACGACAAAGGTAACGTCGTTACCTACGAATATGTTTCCGAGGACTCGTCCAACGTCGACCTTTCGCTTTCCACCGAGCGCAATCGAACCCCGACAAGCCGCTCGGCAGACCGCTATCTGAAATACGTCAGATACGGCAACGTGCCCTCGCGATTGGTTCAGCCGGACGTCACGAAACTTTGTTGGCTGTTCGAGGCGGTCTTCGACTACGACGAGGGACACTACGCGACCCAGCCGCCGGACTCGGAAGGCCGCGTATTCGCGACCGCCTCGATCGCCCCGACGCAGACCTGGCCGGTGCGCCAGGACCCGTTTTCGCGCTATCGCTCGCGTTTCGAGGTGCGCACATACCGGCTCTGCCGGAGCGTGCTGATGTTTCATCATTTTCCAGACGAGCTCGGCACCCCGGACTATTTGGTTCGCACGACGGAATTCACTTATCAAGACTCTCCGATCGCGTCCTTGATGAATGCCGTGACGCAGTCGGGCTATGTGGTCCAAGGCGACGGCAGCTATTTGAAGAGCTCTCTGCCACCGCTTGAGTTCGAGTACAGCGAAGCCCATGTGCAGAGAGCCGTGCGCGACGTAGATCCGGACAGCCTCGCCAACCTGCCGACGAGCATCGACGGATCGCACTATCGCTGGCTGGATCTTGACGGCGAAGGACTGCAATGCATGCTCGCCGAGGCGGGTGACGCCTGGTACTACAAGCGCAATCTGACGCCATTATCCCTGGCGATCGACGGCGGGCAATCCGGCACCAGTGTGCGGTTCGAGCCGCTTGCCGAGGTGAACCGGCTGCCCGGCATGGCCGAGCTCGGTGCGCCGGATTGTCAATTCATGGATCTGACTGGCGACGGCCGCCTCGATTGCGTCGTGCTGGAGCGACCGGGTGCCGGCTTCTACGAGCGCAACGGTTCGAAAGGCTGGGAGCCGTTCACATCCCTCGTCTCCGCGCCCAACGTGAACTGGGCCGATCCCAATCTACGGATGATCGACGTCGACGGCGATGGCTTGAGCGATGTGCTGATCACCGAACAAGACACTTTGACTTATTATCCCTCGCTCGGCCGGTTCGGGTTCGGCGCGCCGGTCAAACTACCCAAGGCGACCGATGAGGAAAAAGGACCGGCGATCATCTTTGCCGACAGCACCCAGTCGATCTTCTTGGCCGACATGTCCGGTGACGGCCTCTCCGATATCGTCCGCATTCGCAACGGCGAAGTGTGCTATTGGCCCAATCTCGGCTACGGGCAGTTCGGTCGAAAGGTGTCGATGGACCAGGCGCCCTGGTTCGACACGCCCGATCAATTCGAGCAGACACGAATTCGCTTGGCCGACGTCGATGGGTCCGGTGTAACCGACATCATCTATCTGGGGCGCGATGGCGTCCGGATTTACCTCAACCAATCCGGCAACGCCTGGACCGCGCCCGAAACGGTCACGAATTTCCCCCCGGCCGACGATCTGACCAAAATTCAGGCCTTGGATCTGCTCGGCAACGGAACAGCCTGCCTCGTCTGGACCTCATCGCAGCCCGGAGATGCCGGGCATGCGATGCGCTACATCGATTTGATGGGCCGAGATAAGCCGTATTTGCTGACGCTGAGCCGAAACAATCTCGGTGCCGAAACGCGTGTCTCATATGCGCCGTCCACGGCGTTTTATCTGGCGGACCGCGCAGCCGGTCGGCCATGGGCGACGCGGCTTCCCTTCCCGGTGCACGTCGTCGAGCGGGTCGAGACCTATGACTGGGTCAGCCGCAACCGGTTCGCGACCCGCTATGCCTATCACCACGGCTATTACGATGGCCTTGAAAGGGAATTCCGCGGCTTCGGCATGGTCGAACAGAAGGATACCGAAGAGTTCGGGATCTTGAGCCAGACCGGCGCATTTCCCGACGCGACCAATATCGATGCCGCATCCTACGTGCCGCCGGTTCTGACCAAGACCTGGTTCCACACCGGGGCCTATCCAATGGGCCCGCGCGTGACGCGGATCTACGATTCGGAATATTGGCCCGAGCCCGGCCTGAGCGACGCGCAGCGCGCGGCAATGTTGCTGCCGGATTCGGAGCTGCCGGCCGACGTGACCGGCGCGGAGATGCACGAGGCGCTGCGCTCGCTCAAGGGCGCCGTGCTGCGGCAGGAAGTCTATGCCCTCGACGGCACCGCAGTCCCGACGGCGCCGTACACTGTCTCTGAGTACAACTACACGATAAAACGGCTGCAGCCGCTCGCGGGAAATCTTCACGCCGTATTCTTCACCCACGCTCGTGAATCGCTCAGCTTGCAATACGAGCGCGCGCTTTATCAGGTCGAAATCCAATCCCTCGCCGATCCGCGTGCCAGCCATACCATCATACTGTGCGTCGACGACTATGGAAACGAACTGCAATCGGCCGCGATCGCCTATGGCCGACGCTACAATGATCCGGATCCGCTGCTCACGGCGGACGACCAGGCGATTCAAAGCACACTGCACCTCACCTACGCGCAACGCAGCTTCACCAGCGCAATCCTCGGACCCGATGACTATCGTCCGCCGCTGCTGGCTGAAACCTGTACCTACGAATTGATCAAGGTCGCGCCGGACAGCGCGGCATTGCCCGGCACGGTGCCTACCATCACGAACCGCTTCGGCTTCGACGAATTGGCCGCCAAGATCGAGGCTGCAGCCGACGGCCAGCACGACCTGCCCTATTCGGACATCTACGCGACCGGCGCCACGCAAGACGCACCCTATCGTCGCATCGTCGAGGACGTTCGCAGGCTCTACCGGAAGAATGACCTGACCGCGGCTCTGCCGCTTGGTCAGTTGGAATCGATGGCGCTGCCGGCCGCCAGCTATAAGCTCGCGCTCACAGCCGGCTTACTGACATTATATCAGCGCGGCTCGGAGAACCTGCTGCCCAACCCCGCGAGCGTGCTGCGCGATCAAGGCGGCTATGTCCTCGGCGACGATCAGATAACGGCAGGGCTGTTTCCGGCGACGGACTTGGCCGGCAATTGGTGGATCCCGTCAGGCCTGGTATTTTATTCGCCCTATCCAACGGACTCTCCCGTTGCGGAATTGACCGCCGCCAACACAAGCTGCTTCATGCCGCGGCGCTACCGAGACGCGCTCGGTTCCACTTTCCCCACCCTCATCAACGATACAATCGTCACCTACGACGGCTACAATCTACTTGCCGTCAAAACTCAGGACGCCGCCCAGAATACCGCCAGTGCCAGTAACGACTACCGCGTGCTGCAGCCGGTTCTCTTGACCGATGCGAACGGCAATCAGTCCGCCGCGGCATTCGATGCCCTGGGACTGGTCGCTGGTACCGCCGTCATGGGCAAACCTGGCGAGCTCTTGGGGGATTCGGTGGCGCCGCCGTTCGCCGCCGACCTGACGCAATCGCAGATCGATCAGTTCTTCGCCGATCCGAAAGGTCCCGTTGCGGCCACCCTGCTTGGCAATGCAACCTCGCGCATCGTCTACGACGTCCGCCGGTTTGCGCGCGCGCCCAGCACGCCATCAGCGCCGATGCCGATCTACGCCGCGACGATCGCCCGCGAGACGCACGTTGCGGCGCTGCCCTCTGATCAGGCCTCCAAACTGCAGGTCGGCGTGAGCTATTCGGACGGCCTCGGCCGCCAGATCCAGCGCAAGGGTCAAGCCGAACCCGGTCCGCTTTCGCCCGGCGGCGCTACGGTCGATCCACGTTGGGTCGGCAGCGGTTGGGTGATCTATAACAACAAGAGTAAGCCGGTCCGGCAATACGAGCCGTTCTTCGACGATACCCATGATTTCAAGTTTGGCGTGGCCGTCGGCGTCAGCCCGATCATATTCTACGATCCTGTCGGACGCGTCGTGGCGACGCTGAACCCCAATCACAGTTTTACGAAAGTCGTCCTCGATCCCTGGCGGCAAGACGGCTGGGACGCGAACGATACCGTGCGGATCGCCGATCCATCGGCCGATCTCGATGTCGGCGTCTATTTTCAACGCATTCCAAGCTCCGACTACATGCCCGGCTGGTACGCCCAGCGCAGCGGCAACGCGATGGGGACCGACGAGCTCAATGCGGCCACGCGGGCATCGGTTCACGCCGAAACGCCGACGACGGCTCATTTCGACTCGATGGGGCGTTCCTTTCTCACGCTCGCCTACAATCGCTCTCAGTTGGGCGCGCCGCCGCCGGTCGAGGCGCACAATCGGACTTCGATCGAGCTCGACGTCGAAAGCAATCAACGCTCGATCACCGACGCGTACGACCGCAATATCATGAGCTACGACTATGACATGCTGGGAGCGCGCATCCATCAGAAAAGCGTCGATGCCGGCGAGCGCTGGACACTGAACAATGTCCTGGGCAAGCCGCTGCTGGGATGGGACAGCCGCGACCATCAGCTCCGCCATGAATACGATATCGTGCGGCGGCCGCTCAATTTCTGGGTCCAGACCGGAACCGGCGCCGAGCTGCTTGCGGAAACTGCCGTCTATGGCGAGGGCCAGACCAACGATCAGGCCCTGAACCTGCGCGGCAAGCTTTATCAGCAATTCGACGCCGCAGGTGTTGTCACCAATACGAGCTTCGACGCGAAGGGCAATCTTCTCGCGAGCACGCGTGAGCTGATGCAGGATTACAGCGACCAGGTCGATTGGTCGGCCACTCCGGCGCCGGCGATGACCGGCGAAATTTTTTCGACCAGTTCGACCTTCGACGCGCTCAACCGTCCAGTGACGATGACCGCGCCCGACGCGAGCGTTGTTTCGCCGACCTACAACGAAGCCTCGCTGCTGGCACAGATCCAAGTCAATCTCCGCGGCACCAAGGCAGCGACGTCATTTGTTTCCAACATTGACTACAATGCCAAGGGCCAGCGCGATCTCATCGCGTTCGGCAACGGCGCGCAGACGGCCTACATCTATGACCAGAACACGTTCCGGCTGGCGACATTGACGACGACCGGGCCCTCGGGCGGGGCCACGCTGCAGGCGCTGAGCTACACCTATGATCCCGTCGGCAACATCACGCATATCGCCGATACCGCCCAACAAACCGTCTTCTTCAACAACCAGATCGTCGAACCCAGCACGGACTATATTTACGATGCGCTATACCAGTTGATCCAGGCGCAGGGCCGCGAGTCGATCGGCCTCTCAAGCCAGCCGCAGACCACATGGGATGACGGCGCGCGCATGGGGCAGGTATTGCCGCTGCCCGCCAACGCGCAGGCGCTCCGCAATTACACCGAGACTTACCAGTACGATAAGGTCGGGAATTTCCTGACATTCGCTCACGCCGCGGCCAACGGCAATTGGACGCGCAGCTATACCTACGATCAGCCGAATTTGCCGCCGACCAACAATCGCCTGACCAGCACCGCGGTGGGCGCCGGAACTGAGATTCCCTATGACTACGATGCCCACGGCAACATGACTGCGATGCCGCATCTGTCGTCGATGGCGTGGGATTTCAAAGATCAGTTGCAGGCGACGCAACAGCGCGTGTCGAGCGGCCCGGTCGAGACGACATATTACGTCTATGACGCCGGCGGCCGGCGGGTCCGCAAGGTCAACGAGACAGCCAATGGCACGAAAGCCGACGAGCGCATCTATCTCGGCGGTTTCGAGATCTATCGCGAGTATGCGGGCAGCGGGACGACGACACTGGAACGCCAGACGCTCCATGTCATGGATGACAAGCGTAGGATCGCGCTGGTCGAGACAACGACCGTCGATTCAAACGCATCGGCGAGCGCACTGCCGAGTACGACGCAGCGCTACCAGTTCGACAATCATCTGGGCTCGGCTTGCCTCGAGCTCGACGAGCACGCCGCGATCATCTCATACGAGGAATATTATCCCTACGGTAGCACGTCCTATCAGGCGGGCGCGAACGCGGCCGAGGTGAGCCTGAAGCGCTATCGCTTTACGGGCAAAGAGCGGGATGAGGAAAATGGATTCTACTATCACGGCGCACGGTACTATGCGCCTTGGCTTGGCAGATGGACCGCGTGCGATCCAGCCGAATTTGCGGATGGGGTGAGCCTCTACGTATATGCCAAAGACGATCCCATTGGAGCCGTCGACCGAGATGGACGACAATCCGACAAAGAGCTTGATGCAGGTGCAGCAAACTCGAGCGCAGCGCAAACGGTGCCCGCCAATACGCCAGGTGACCTCATTCCGGGCGGCGCAGCAGAACAAAAAAAAGCGAGTAAAGGCCTCGTAAATAAGGAGTACGTTCCCAATTCGAACGATATCGAGGCGCAGGATCAATTCGTCCATAACGTAAAAGTCGGGATTGTGAATTCAGCAGTGGATTCGGCAAAAGCCATTGCAAAATCCGCGGTTAGAGCTCCGGCCAAAGTCTTGCTGCCCAATGTACCAGACTTCGTGCTAGACGAGCTTCCGCTGATCTCTGGGGCGCAACGAAAATTAGATGCTGCTTTTGAACAACTAAAGCTCGACCCAATTAACTCGCTGGCTGGTGGCGTAGGCTATGTCTTCGGCATGGTCGCTTATTACACGGGCGAGAACCTTGCAACGTCAGGAGTTGCGCGGCTAGCAGAGGCTAGTACGGCAGCGGGCGAGGTCGCTGATGTGGCGACCAACAGTGCCGAATCATCAATCCGTTCATCGTATACTATCCAAATTAAAGACGGCAAACCAACGATCGCGTTCGGCGAAGGAGCGCCTACATTTGGTTACAACCCAAATCCGCCGTCTGCTGCTGCGTCGCTGCCGGACCTACCGGAATTTGAAGGCGGCCCCGCCACGGCAGTCAACCGAGAAGGGCTGTTCGTTAAGAGTGGTATAAACAGTCCTTACCCTGACGCGGCAGTCGATCTTTATAACTATTCAACGACGAATGGCATTCGCTTGCGTCCCAATGCTTTCATGGACAAGGTCATGGGCGGCGGTACGAAAGGCGCTTTCGCGTCAGCCCATGCGGAGTTCAAAACTCTTTTTCTTGGCGGTGATTTTGCGGCGGTGAACAAAGATCCGTGCCTCGGATGCCAAATGAGCATCAGCGATCTCGCCGCTCAACGTCAGATGCCGCTCACGGTTCTCGGCCCCAGTGGATTCTTCTATTTCCTTCCTTCAGGCGCACCTCATGTTCCAGGAATGTAATTGCGTTGCGAATAAGCGCCACTTGGTTCGAGCGGAAGGGCTCTGTCGGGAGCGTCGCGGTGAAGATCTTCAACGCAGTATTCGTAGCGGAAAACATGATTTATTTGTTGGCCGCTGGTCTGATAGCAA
Source organism: Xanthobacteraceae bacterium (assembly GCA_049584715.1). Taxonomy (GTDB): domain Bacteria; phylum Pseudomonadota; class Alphaproteobacteria; order Rhizobiales; family Xanthobacteraceae; genus BOG-931. The sequence continues at coordinate 18,746 of JBAUYI010000136.1, read as the reverse complement.
CCAATTGCGAGTCCCGAAGGGCCCAGGAACAAACAAATAGAACAGCAGTGGGAAGGGGAGTACAATGTCTGACCTTTCTTCCAAAATAACGGAGAACCGTCTTGTCGGATATTTCCCGGCGTGGGCCAACTCCCGAAGCTACACGATCGCCGACATCCCCGCCGCGCAACTGACCCACATCGTCTACGCGTTTGCCAGCGTCTCGGCCGACGGCGATTGCGTCTTGGCGAACGCGAAGACCGACGAAGCAAATCTCGCACAATTGCTGGCGCTCAAACGGCAACACCCGAAAGTAATGACGCTGATGTCGGTCGGCGGCGCGGCGCACTCGAAACATTTCGCGGCCGCCGCCGCGACAGCCGCCAGCCGTAAAGCGTTCGCCGAATCTTGCGTGCGCTTGATGACGCGCTACGGCCTCGATGGCGTCGATATCGCCTGGCAGTTCCCTTCCAATCAGGACAAGCGCAGGTTCACCGGCCTGATCACCGAATTGCGCCGCCGCCTTGACGCCGAGGGCGAGGCCGACAAGCGCCATTATCTGCTGACGATCGTCGCGCCGCCGGATCCGCATCGCTTTGCGGCCATGGAGCTCAATGTCGTCCATCGTTCGGTGGATTGGATCAATCTGGCGGCATTCGACTTCACGGTCGCATCGAGTGCTACGACCAATTTCAATGCGCCGCTGTTTCCCGCCGCGGACGACCCGGCGCCTGCTGCGGCGCGCCTCACCCACAACGTGGACGCCGCGGTGAAGGCCTACCTGGAGGCTGACGTACCCGCAGAAAAGCTCGTGGTGGGCGTTCACCTCGCCGGCATCGGCTGGCAAGGCGTGCCCAGCAACGCCAGCAACGGTCTTTATCAATCCAATACCGGTCCGGCCAAAGGAACATGGGACGCCGCCGGCGTGCCGCCGACCGGCGTGTTCGGCTATCAGGACATCGAGACGAATTATCTCGGCACCTTCACGACCTATTGGCACGCCAGCGCCGAGGTCCCGTGGCTCTACAACGCGACCACCGGAATAATGATCAGCTACGAGGATCCGCAGTCGCTGGCGCTCAAGGCGAACTACGTCGCGACCAACAAACTCGGCGGCGTCATGGTCTGGGAGCTCAGCGCCGATGACGCGCAGCATTCGCTGCTCGGCGCATTCGCCGGAACGATCGTGCCGGCAGCGCCCTTCTTTCCACTGGCCGGCGCGACTCTGTCCGACACCGTGCTCGACAACCTCAAGGCCGGCGCGCCGGCCCAGGACTACATCAACGACACGCTTAATACCGCACTGCCAACGGCGCTGGCCAACGCGGCAACGGCCGCCGGCCAGACCGTTCTCGCAAGCCTCGTGCAGGAGATACCTGCCGTGGACATTGCAGCGCAAAGCGCCGTCACGTTGCACGACTTCGTCAATCAGCAGATCACGCTTCCCGCCGATTCCGCCGACAAGGATGCGGCCACCGCGGCGATCGCACAACTGTCGACCACCGCCACCGTCGGCGATCTCCTGGGGCTCGACACGCCGCTCGAGGACAATCCGCTATTCGCCACCGAAGCGAACAAGATCAATCTGAATGCGTTGCTCGACACATCCGCGACTCTCGCCGCCACTCCAAAACTGATCGAAGACTTCATCAGCGCTTACGCCGCATTTGACGGGTCCATTGCCGATTTCTGGACCTCGCTGAGCGGCAACGCCGAATTCACGGCCGCCATTCCGGAGCTGCAGCTCACGCTGCAATTGGGCTCTTTGACGCTCGGCAGCCCGTCGCTGGTCGCGGCATTGCGCACGCGTTATCCGCAGATGACATCCCCCAGCGCGCTGGTAACGGTGAGCGTCGCGGACTGGCAGCAATTGATCACGAGCCAGAACGTCGTCATCCCGGCGTCCATCGCCGGTGCGACGCCGGCCGAGCAGGCATCGAACTACGCCGCGACGATCGCCGGAAGTATCGCCGAGGCGTTCCCCGGCGCGACGTTTGCCAACGCGCTGCAGCAATCGCTGACGGGATCGCAGCAGACGGTGGATCACGCGGTCGCCGGCATTCTCAGCACCGCGACGGATTTCGATATCCTGAACACGAACATTTCATCATACATCGCGGAGCACGGAGCAACGATATTCGCCGGCGTTGCCGATACCGACCTGGTCGCCGTGACCGACCGGCTCGCGACATGGCAACGCGTGGCCAGGGTCAGCAGCGATTTCCCGACCGCCAACACCCTGCTCACGGCCGGCTACACCTCGGCATACAGCATCGCCAGCACCCCGCGGCCGGTCTTCCTTGAAGACGCCGCCGACACCGTAGGCTCTGCGGCAGCGGCCGAGGCGATCTTCCAACGCGCGCAACAGATCAGCGGCACAGCGAAGGCCTGGTTTATCAACACGCGGCAGGCGCTGGCCGGCGGCATGCCGCAGGCGATCGGAGATGTCACCGGAGTATTCTCGCAATCTTCGAGCGCGCCATCCAACATTCCCAACTGGCAAGAACTGTTCGGTCCGCTCAGCAGCTGCAACTGCGACGACTGCCAGTCGGTCTATAGTGCAGCGGCCTACTTTGTCGATCTGCTGCAATTCCTGTCGAACTCGAGAAAAAACAAATCGTCGCCATCGGCGCTCGATGAGCTGCTCGTGCGGCGGCCGGACCTCCAATACATCAAGCTTAATTGCGTCAACACCAATACCGAATTGCCGTACGTGGATCTCGTCAACGAGATCATGGAAGGCTTCGTCGTCATCAACAACGGAACGATGATCCCGAGTTCGGGTTCGACACTGCCGCCCGGCTATCCGGCGCATGATACGGCGAAAAGCGCGACGGCCGCAGATTTGAGCGTCAGCCCGGGATACACGCAGGACGCCGCCTACAATAAGCATCTCAACAGCGCCGTCTATCCGCCGACATTGCCGTTCGATAGATGGCTGCTGACGGCGCGCACCTATCTGAATTTCCTCAGCGGCAGCCTTTATGCGATCATGGCGGCCCGCCAGACCGTTCCTGCGCCAACCGAATACGACGTCGTGTCGCCTTCGTTTGCGGCGTTGGCCAACGATCTCGCATTGCTGCCCTCCGTCAAGTACCATCCCCTGGTGCATCGGCTGAACGTGGTTGGCGCGCTCAGCGCGCCGGCACGGGCGCTGCTGTTGTCGCTGTCCCCGAACGCCAACTACCGAGCCGCAATCAACGAGCTCTATACCAAGAGCCAGGCCGAACTTGCCAATGGCACTCCGTCGCGGATCGCGCTTGCGTGCGAATATTTCAACATCAGCGAAGCGGAATGCGTGATCCTCACCGGACAGACGTTTGCCGGCGCTGCGCCCGCTTCGCTGAAGCAACTCTGCCAATACTACGGCTTTCCTGCGAACACAAACGGCTGGGAGCAAAGCATCGCTTCAGTGGGAAATTTTCAGCAGAACATGGCGATCGCCTATGACGACCTCGTCGCCCTGCTCCAGACCCGGGCATTGAATCCGAAGCTGTCGATCATGCTGCTGACCAGCGGCACCGATCAGTGCGATCTTGCGAGTACCACGATCGCCGATCTGTCGGTATCCAGCCATAACCTGCAGGACACGACGCTCGACAATTTTCACCGATTCATCAGGCTGTGGCGGAAACTTGGTTGGGCGATCAGCGATCTCGATAAGACGATGACGGCGCTGGGAGCGTCGACGATCGATCAGGAGCTTCTGGTCGAATTGGCGGCCGTCCAGCAGATCGTGAGCGCGACCGGCATGCCGCTCCTCTCGGTGCTCAGTTTCTGGGGCGCCATCGACACCGACGGACGAGACTCGCTTTATCTGTCGCTGTTTCAGAATCCGGCGGTTATCAACCCGCCTCCCCCAGCATTTGCGCTCATCTATTTCGCTCCGCTTGACGAGCCGGTCGTCTTGGAATTTCCCAGTCCGATGTTCCCCAACTTGTTGTTCACCGGCGGAAAGCTCACTTTAAAGACCGGTACGATGAGCGACGCCGAGTTCGACGCGCTCAAATTGCTATCGAACGTCTCCAACTATACCGCCGCCATAACGACGCTTCACAACGCCACGAGCGTGCCGACCAGCGTGAATATCGCTGCCCTGCCGGAGGTGATCCTGCCGGCTTCGCTCTACAATTCCAGTACGCATTTCATCGGTTACGTCGGCGCGATGCCGGACAACTATCGCGATGGGCTCAATTTCTCGAATGAACCGGCCTATCAGTGTGCGCTCGACGCTGTCTACAACATGCGGACCCTGTTCGGCGCGCAATTGGCCAAGATTTCGACGATCTCGGACAACGTATTTCAAATACTCGCGGCGCTCCGCATCAGTGCGCAGGATCTCGCCGCACTGCGCGTATACACCAAATTGGCTGGCCCCACGGCGCCGCTCGACCTGGGCAGCTTGACGATACTCACGCGCTACGCGCTGCTGGCCCAGGGGTTAGGCCTGTCCGTCAGCGATTTGCTAACGGCGATCGCATTGATCGGCACGGATCCGTTCGCTGACCAGTCCCCGGCTGCGACGCTGACGTTTGTCGAAACGACGCAAGCGATCCAAGCATCGCCGTTCACGATCGCGCAGTTGAGTTACCTCTTCCTCGACATCTATGATGCCAATGCAGGCATCGCGCCGGCGCCGGCCGACATCAGCCTGCTGCTGACAACACTGCAAGCGGGCCTGGCCGGGATTGCCGCCGCCAATGCCATCATCGCCGATCCCAAGGGCGCGCTGTTGGCCGTAGCGCTGGCCAAGCTGCTCGGAACGAGCTTGACGACCGCGGCCATGGGGCTGATCACCGGGTCGGGCATCTATTCAGCGCCGCTGGCCGCGGTGCCCGTCCTCGGCTTCCCCGCGTTCGTATCCTATAACGGCGCCGCGCAGACGCTGGGCATCGTCGGCGCCATGACCACGATCCAACAAAACCAGTTGCTCGCATTGTCCGACGATCCTGCTTACCAGGCAGCGGTCACGGGCCTCTATAGCGCGAGTCAGGCCGGCGGAGCCACCACCTATATCCAACCGTTGCCGGCACTGCCCACGCTCGGCCTGCCGTCGTCTTCACCGACGATGGTCTACGACAGCGCGGCTCAAATGCTCCGCGTCACCGGGCCGATAACGACGGCGCAGGAAACGTTTTTGCTCGCCCTGTCCGGCGATGCAAACTATCAGGCGGCCGTACAGAACCTCCATCAACAGCCGATCGATTTCATCAATACGAATTTCAGCGCGTTTCTCGATCCGAACGCCGCCGTCACGCAGCTGATCGAGACTCCGGCGCAGAGCGTCGCGCAACAGGTCACCTTCGTCGCCGAGAGGCTGATGCCCTATCTCACGAATGTTCAGTGCGAAAGTCTCATTAAACAGACTCTAAGCGATAATCTCTCGCTCAATCCGCAGCTGTGCGATCTCCTGTTGAACTCGATCCTTCAATCGCAGGTGATCCCGCCGCCGCCCTCGCCGGCGACCGCCGCGACCGCAATGTCCGATTATCTGGCGCTGCTCGGGGACGGGCTCGCAGCGTCTTACTACGTGACCGCCGATCTCAGCGGCACGGCCTTCACGACCGAAGTCGATGCCACCGTCGATTTTGACTGGGCCTTTGGGCAACCCAACGCGATCCCCGGGCGCCCGTTCAGCGTACAATGGACGGGATATGTGATGCCGCGATATTCGGAAACCTATACGTTCTACGTACAGGCGGGCGACGCCACCCAGCTCTGGATTTACGAGCAAGGACAGCCTAAACCGACGAACCCGCTCATCCAGTCCGCATCCGGCGGAATGCCAGCCGAGCGCTCCGGCACCGTCACGCTGAACGCGGGCCAGCTCTACACGATCGAACTCGACTACTTCGCCAATGCGATGAGTGCCGGCGTCACGCTAAGCTGGAGCAGCGCGTCCACGCCCAAGGCGGTCGTGCCGCAAAGCCAGCTGTTCTCCGCTCTGGGTACAGCGCTGAAGTCGCTGACGCCGATCGTCAACTCATACATCCTGCTGTTCAAGACCAGTCTTCTGGTGGCTACGTTCCCGCTGACGGCAGCCGACGTCAGCTATCTCTATACCAACCGCAAATACTTTTTCGGAGTGAACCCGGACGACGCCGCCGCTACCTTGCAGTTCGATCCGAATGTCCTGTTCAATTCGCCGAAATTGGCGCCGGCAATATTCAACTTGTGGCAGCGGCTGAATGCAATTGTGGCGCTGCGCAACACGCTGCCGGGCCGCGACGCCGGCCTGTTGAACATCTTTGCCACAGCGACGGCCAGCACAGTTAATCAACAGGGCAAGTTAAGTCCAGCGCTCATGGGCGCGATTCAGCAAGCGACCAATTGGAACCAGACCGACCTGGAATACCTGGTGTCCGCCAGTGCGTTCAACCTCAGTGACGCGAATTTCACCAATGAACTCGGCACACCGGACACGGGGATTGTGCAATTGCAGTCATGTGTGGCGTTGATGGCCCGGCTCGGCATTTCCGCCGAGCAGTTCTTCAATTGGGCCTCCGCCAGCTGGACGTCGCTGACGGCGGATATGCCAACCGAGGAAATAAACGCGCGGGCCATCCAGAATACGGTCAAGGCGAAATACGACGATGCCACGTGGGACACGGTGGGAAAGCCGCTGAACGACACGGTTCGGGAGGCGTCGAAGGAAGCCTTGACCGCCTACATCCTGGCGAACGCGGCCAGCTGGGGCTTGATGGCGCCCGATGGCGGCGGATCGATTACGATTGCCGACCAGCTCTACGAATACTTTCTGATCGACGTCAGCATGAACCCGTGCATGCTAACCTCGCGGATCGTGCAGGCGGCCGCCGCCGTGCAGCTTTTCGTGCAGCGCTGCCTGATGAACCTCGAGAGCAAGGTATCGCCGTCGCTCATCAATTCCCAGCAGTGGTCGTGGATGCAGAACTTTCGGGTCTGGCAAGCGGCCGTCATGGTGTTGCACTACCCGGAAGACTGGCTCGTGCCGACGCTGCGGGACGATCAGACGCCGCTCTTTCAGACCTTCGCCAATACGCTGCTGCAGAACCCGATCACGAACGACAATGTCGAGCAGGCGTATCTCGCCTATCTGAGCGGCCTCGACGAGATCTCGCGTCTCGACATTCGGGCAACCTATTGGCAACTGGACTCGGCGTCGAAGTCGGCACCCGACGGCACGCCGGACGCGACCAACGACGTGCTTCACGTTTTCGGCCGCACGACAACCAAGCCTTACATTTATTACTATCGCCGGCTTCTCAATTGCAGCCAATTCGGCCAAAAGACTGGTGGCGCGATATGGACGCCGTGGGAAGTGGTCGGCGTGAGCATCCAGGCGGATCATCTCATGCCGGTGGTTTGGGATGGCAGGCTCTATCTGTTCTGGCCGACGTTCACGCTGGTCACCGACCCGACTGCGCAAGGCTCAATTACAACACCAGAGCCAAACAAATCGTACCCTCTACAAGCGCCGGCGCAAAACACTCAGATCACGGTATCCTGGAGCGAGTACTGGCAGGGGGCGTGGTCATCAACGAGCGTGTCCGACCCGTGGGTGTTCGAAAATTTCGTGCCACCTACTCCCAGCGACTGGAGCGGGTTTGCGTTCAATACCACCATCGGCGCCGATGACTCGCTGACGATCAACATTTACAACTATGATGTCATAAGTAACTCTCCCACGAGTGCGATCCCAGGCGTAGACGCACTGGGCCAGTTCACCTTCGCGGGCTGCGGTGGATCGCCAGTTTCCTCCCAAAGCATTGCTTGGCCGCTCACCGCGCATTACCAGTTTGTTCCTGCGTTGGCTCCGGAAGACACCTGGCAGGATTACAATTCCTGGCTCTCGCTTAACAGTGGATTAACAATAATTGTCGGCTCAATTCCTATAGGGCCAACACAAAGCGGCCACCCTCCCACCAACCCTAAGATTAAAGTCTTGGACGGCTCGCCATATTCGCCCAATAACCCTGCTCCATGGCCAGAGAATGTGGTATTACCGATCTACTACAATCTAATATTTCCACAGCAATTTTTTCAGAGTTTCGGTTGCGTCGCGCCATCGCCCTTTACTAACGAGCCGTTCTTTTATCAGGACAGCTATAGAGCTTATCTCGTTACCGAAGGATTTTCCACGGCGAGTAAGCATATCGGCGACCGGACTATTGAGAGCACGATCTACGATCGCGGCGCGTTAACGGCGGCACCGTCTGAAGCAAACGGCACAGAGGTCTTTGCAAGCAGAGCCATCGCCGCAGAGTCGGGGACGGCCATTAGCGCGGCATCGACAAACCTCACGGCCGCTGCCAACGCGCCTGCGCCCACTACCCCGCGGTCGAAGCAATCCCACTTGCACAAGAACTCGAGCGAGCCGGTTTTGTCGCAAATATTGTTCAGCAATCACTTCCATCCGTTCGCGTGCAAATTTATCAAGGAAGTCAATCAATACGGTTTGCCTTATTTGTTGACCTTGGCCAATCAGCAGCTCACCAACGATGGCAGCAGCCCAAAGACGACGGTATTCGGCAAGACGTACCAGCCGCAAGCCATCGTCGACCTGGACTACCCCTTGGAGCACGTCGACTTTTCGACGACCGGAGCCTACTCGATCTACAATTGGGAGCTCTTCTTCCACATTCCTGTGCTGATCGCCACGCAGCTAGACCAAAATCAGCAGTTCGACGACGCCGAGACCTGGTGGCGCTATGTCTTCAATCCGACGACCAGCTCGACCAAGCCGATTCCACAACGCTACTGGCAATTCCTGCCGTTCTACGAGTGCTCGCCCGCGGATACGATCGACGATCAGAACCAAAATATTTTCTATCCGCCGTCGGGCAGCGGTCCTCCGGCCGGATGCGGACAAGACATTCACGCGCAAATAAAGGCGTGGCGCGACGATCCGTTCGATCCTTTTGTTATCGCGCGTATGCGGCCGGTGGCGTTCCGCATGTACGTCGTCATGCAATACATCCAGCATCACTTGTCGTACGGCGACTTTTTGTTCGCGCAGAACACCCGCGAATCGATCAACGAAGCCACCATGCATTATGTGCTGGCCGACGAACTGCTCGGTCCGCAGCCTCAGGAGATTCCGGAGCGCGGCACATCGCAGGATTACACTTACCACGATCTGGTTACGCTCTATGGCATCGACAGCAACTCCAACGCGATGGTCATGATCGAGAACGACTTCCCGTATTTGTCGACGTCGGGCGCGTCCAGCGGCCCGGGCCTCAGCGCGGCAATCACCATGGCGAGCCCCGTGCCGTACTTTTGTTTCCCGCCGAACGACACGCTGTTGGGATTGTGGAGCACGGTGCAGGACCGGCTGTACAAGATTCGTAATTGCATGAACATCCAAGGCGTCGTCGAGCAACTGCCGTTGTTCTCGCCGCCGATATCGCCCGCGCTTCTGGTGGCGGCAGCGGCCGCCGGCGTGTCGCTGTCGAGCGTGCTGAGCAACACCAATGCCGGCACGCCGCTCTACCGCTTCAACGCGATGATGCAGAGAGCGTTCGACCTCTGCGGCGAGGTGCGGGCATTGGGCGCCGCGTTGCTGGCTGCGCTGGAAAAGCAGGACGCCGAGGCTTTGGCGCTGCTGCGCGCCACGCAGGAGACAAGCCTGCTCCAGGCGATGCAAGACATGAAACAACAAGCCGTTCTAGAGGCACAATCCAACCAGGCCAGCCTCAGCGCCAGCCTTCAGACGGCAACCGATAGGATGAACTACTATACCAATCTGCACAGCGGCTCGCTGAGCCCGCAAGAATTGCAACAACAGTCCGCGCTGAGCAGCGCGAGTTCCGATCAGCAAAATGCTCTTTTGCCTCTGCTGCTAGTGGAATTTGTCGCCCCGATACCCGAATTCTCCGTGGGGATAAATGGCGTAGGCGGATCGCCCAGCGCCACGATGTCCATGGGCGGCTCGCAGTCGGTGTCGCAGTTGAATGCCACCGCGTCCCAATTTCAAACCAGCGCCGGCTATCAATCCTATCTCTCCAACATGGCCGGACTGCAAGCACAGTGGAACCGCCGCGACGCGGAGTGGCAATTCCAGGCCGCCCAAGCAAGCGACGAGATGGCGCAGATACAAGCGCAGATCAGCGCCGCCGGTTTTCGGGTGACGATCGCACAGGACGATCAGAGCAATCTCAATCTCCAGATTCAAAATGCGCAGCAGATCCAAAACTACCTCGGCAACAAATACACCAATACGCAACTATATAGCTGGATGGTCAGTCAGATTTCGACCGTCTACTTCCAATGCTACCAGATGGCGTACAACTACGCCGTTAGCGCCGAGGCGGCATTGCGATTCGAACGCGGTCTGAGGACGTCGAGCTACATTCAATTCGGATATTGGGACAGCCTGAAAAAGGGATTGATGTCAGGCGAGCGCCTTTACACCGACCTCAAGCGGATGGAGCAGGCCTATCTCCAGACCGATGTGCGCGAATACGAGATCACGAAGCCGATCTCGCTGGTGCTGTTCGACCCGTTTGCGTTGATCAGCCTGAAAACAACCGGGCAGTGCTTCATCAATCTGCCCGAGGCGTTTTTCGACCAGGACTATCCCGGGCATTACTTCCGGCGGGTCAAGACCGTCAGCCTTACGATCCCGTGTGTGACCGGGCCTTATACGAGCGTGAATTGCACGATGACGCTGCTCAACAGCAAGCTCCGTATCGACAACATGGCAAGCAGCAAAACGGACTTCGCCAGCGACGCGCATTTCATCACCAACTACGCGGCGACGCAGTCGATTGCCACCAGCACGGCGCAGAATGACCCGGGACTGTTCGAGATCAACTTCCACGATGAGCGTTATCTGCCGTTCGAGGGTGCGGGAGCGATTTCGACTTGGCAAATCGATTTGCCAGTCGACTGCAATGCGTTCGACTTCGACACCATCACCGACGTGGTGATCAACCTGCGCTACACGTCACGGCCCGGCAGCGACAGCTTGCGCGACTATGCCCGGCAGACCGCGCTACTGCCCGCGAGACCGGCTCAAGTGTTTAACGGCAGCACGCAATCGTTCGTGTCGTCGCAGCCAGCGCTCCAGCGCATGTTCAGCCTGCGGCACGAGTTCCCTACCGAATGGTACAAGTTCTTGAATCCGCCCAGCACTGCGACCGGATCCAGCATGACGATCACGCTGGGCAAGGATCGCTTTCCGTTTCAGTATCGCAGCGCTGCGCCCAAGATCACGAAGTTCGAATTCGCCGTTCTGTGCGCTGACGGGCTCGTGGCGACGTACACGGATGGCGGTCAGCTCGCACTTCAACTTGAGCCACCAGGCACGAACGCGCCACCCCTAAATGTGTCGCTCAGAAGCAGCAAGCCCCTGCTTGCCGGCGCACCTTACGGTTCTGTCGCCGCGCCGCAGGCGCAGTCGAGCGCCAATACGCCACCGAACTGGACGCTCCAGTTCGACGGTACAAAAAACCAGAGTGTGAATTTGCAGTTCCTCAATTCCGCCAAGAACGCCATCAACCCGGCGGCGGTCGACGACATCGTCATGATTTGCACGTATTCGGGCCAAGGAACGCTGAATCCAAACTAGCCGACACCTCCTACGTCGGGCGGAACCAGGATGTGCGCAAAAGGTGCGCGGCATCCCGCTTGTCTACCGTTTGCGCCGGCTGCGTCGCGGTGAATGAATATTGCCGTCCTGTAATGGGACCGCGCACGTTGACGCCGCCCTGCTTCAAGTAGCGAAGCGTAGTGGTCGCGGCGGGCGACGCAGCAACAGGAAACGGCGCTGCCTTAGCATTGGTCGGCGAGCCGTTAATCGGCTTCTGAACCGACCCGCTTGTCACCGGCGCGCTGTTCGGGATTTGACGTTTCCGGCCGCAGCATACCATCTGTCGAAGCTCCAGTTACTGTCTCAGAAGTCCGTTCGATGATCACCGGATCCGGACTCATGCGTTCGAGCAGGAACGCAGCACCGGACAATGCCAGCCATGTGAGTATGATGTCCAGCGGCCGCATCGCCACGAAGAATGCCAAAGGAATAGCAATCCAGATGCTCAGGCATCCGAAGCAATCGAAAAGTCCGTCGATGCCCCATGCCGCGAGCCATGCCCTCAGCCGCGCCACAATATCCCCGGGACCATCCTCGCCCACCAACAGATGCGTCAGGCGCCACGTCGCCAGCGCCGCAATGGCGAATTTGACCGAAAACTGCAACGGATCCATGATTCACCGAAGCTTTGCGAAGGGAAAAAGTCGAAATGGCGACTTTGCTATTCGATATCATAGACACAGCCCATTTGCCCAAACAATGCCGACATTTGGGATAGACTTGGCGTGCGTTCAGGCCGTTTTGGCGGCGCGCGAGTATTAGAAATGGCCGATTGTCGTGCGGCCCACGTCGTCGTGATACCGTTCCTATTCTGGCCGTTTGCGGCGCCTTCGAGAAGGCAGCCTTCAGGCTGGAATGGTCATCAATCACCACATTGCGCCGGCCGAGCTTGCTGAGGAGATGCGGATTTTTCTGCGCGCAGCTTGCGGCGGCCGACCGTGCGATTTTCCCGCAAGACGAACAAGTTGAAGCTGAGAACAAAGCCCACATCACCGGCTAAATGACACGCGCGATCGCGCGTCGATAAATGTCCACAGGTGAAACGGCGAACCACAGGAATTTTTTGTTCGCGTCCTTATTTCCTGGCTCGGTCCGACGCTAAGTGGCAATCTCCGATCAAGCGCAAGCGATTTTCGGTCTTTGCGACGGCGCATAAAGGGTTGCGCAAATGACGGCATTTCTTGCAAACAGCACAATTCACGGCGAGCCCGTCATCCACAGCCGGCAACTTCGCGCCGAACTCGTTCCGGTCACGGCCCTGGATGACCAAATCACTGGCGAGATGTTCGATCTTTACGACGCGTATTATGACGCGACATCGCCATTGCTGTTCCAATCCGATTTGGCAGACAAGGATTTCGTGATTGCGCTTCGCGGGCCGTCCGGGGCCTTGGCGGGCTTCTCAACTTTGGCGGTGCTCGACACGGAGATCGACGGCGAACGCGTGCGTGCCATCTATTCCGGCGACACCATCATCGATCAATCCCATTGGGGCACCCAGGCGCTCGCCTTTACCTGGATTCGCTTTGCCGGCTCGCTCAAGGCGCAGGCGCCCGAACGGCCGCTGTACTGGTTCCTGATCGTCAAAGGCCATCGAACCTATCGATATCTGTCCGCGTTTTCGATCGACTTCTATCCGCATTGGCGGATTGCGACCCCCGCGCGCATGCAGACCATCATGGACCGGCTGGCGCGCAACCGCTTCGATTGCGCCTACGACGGCAAGCGAGGCGTCGTCTCGTTTCCGCAGTCGCACGGCCACCTGAAACCGCAATGGGCGGTGGTCCAGCAGGATGAAGCATTGCGGTCTGACGTCGGATTTTTCCTCGGCCGCAATCCCGGTTACACGCACGGCGACGAGCTCGTCTGCCTCACCGAGCTTTCGTCCGGCAATCTGCGCCCGCTTGCCCGCCGCGTGTTCGAGCAAGGCCTGCGCTCATGACCGGCTGGGCCGCGATCCTGCGCGCGGCCCGGGCGGAACGCGACACCTTCCGCCAGGCCTGCGCGCAGCCGAGAGCGACGCAGCTCGCGCTTCTCAAACGCATCCTCGAGCGAGGCGCGCCCGGCGCGTTCGGCCGCGCGCACGGCTTCGCGGGCATCGGCTCGCTCGCAGCGTTCCGCCGCCAGGTGCCGGTTCGTGGCTATGATGGGTTCAAGCCATGGATCGATCGTGTGGCCGCAGGCGAGGACGCGGTGTTGACGGCTGAGCCGGTCATCGCCTTCGAGGAGACCGGCGGCAGTCGGTCCGGCCGCAAGCTCGTTCCCTACACGCAAGCGAGCCTGCAGAGCTTTCGCAGCGCCGTTCTGCCCTGGCTCGGCGATCTGGCGGATCAGCGGCCCGCGACCTTCGCAGGACGCGCCTATGTGGCGATCAGTCCGGCCGCCCGCGCGCCGCAGATCACCGCCGGAGGCATCCCGATCGGGATGCCGTCGGAGAGCGCCTATCTGGGCGAGGACCTCATGGCGGCCTTGGAGTCCGTGCTGGTCTTGGCGCCAGAGGGCATCCTCGACGTCGATTGCTGGCGATTCGTGACGCTCCGAAGCCTGCTGACCGCCGCCGACCTTTCCTTCGTTTCGGTCTGGAGCCCAACCTTTCTGCTCAGCCTCGTGCAAGCGCTGCCGGTCTTGCTGGAACCGCTGGCGCGCTCGCTCCACGATGGAGCGATCGAGGGCTCTCCGATCCAGTCGCCCGCATTCGCGTCCGACCCCGAGCGCGCCCGATTGATCAGCGCGGCTGTAGCGCGCGACCCCATCGATACGCGGCGCATCTGGCCGCAGCTGTGTACGGTGAGTGCCTGGGCGGACGGCGCCTCGCGCCCTTATGCACAACGCTTGTGCGAAATGTTTCCGCACGCCCAGCTGCAGCCGAAGGGTCTTTTGGCAACCGAAGGCGCGGTCAGTATCCCTTGGAGCGGTCCGGATGGAGCCGTGCCGGCGCTGATCAGCGCCTTCCTGGAATTCATCGGCGACGATGGCCGCGTGCTGCTCTGCGACGAACTGCGCGAAGGCGAAGATTACCGGGTGGTGATGACCACACCCGGTGGATTGTATCGCTACGATCTCGGCGATCGTCTGCGTTGCCGCGAATTCGATCACGGACTGCCGCGGCTGGAATTCATCGGGCGCGCCGGCGTCGCCACCGACATCGTGGGCGAGAAGCTGACCGAAGGCTTCGTCGCCGAGGTGCTCAGCCGGGTCGGTGCTCGGGCGTGTCTCGCGCCGCGTGCGACCACAACGCCGTTTTACGAATTGCTGGTCGAGGCGCCACGTGAGAACGTCCGGCTGCTGGCCGCGGCGGTCGAGCAAAGGCTGCGCGAGAATCCGCAATACGCCTATGCGCGCGCCATTGGCCAGCTCGGGCCGGTGGTGCCGCGCGCGGTAGAACGGCTGCTCGACCGATATATGGATTTCGAAGCCGACCGCGGACGGCGGCTTGCCGATATCAAGCCGCCGATACTGATTGATGACAGCGCAACGTATTCCGCGCTGATAAAATAGTGGACGAAATGTATACTATGGCTTGCAATGCGTTTACCGACTCACGCCGAGCGCGTACTTTCTTATGTTCTGCGCGGAGATCGATCGCATGCGAGTCGCGCTGTTGTCGCCGAAAGGGCCGCTATATCGAAGTCGCGGCGGCATATTCAAGAAGTCGCTGCGCTATCAACCATTGACCCTGACCACGCTGGCCGCGCTGGCGCCGCCGGAGCTCGATATCGACTTCGCCCTGTACGACGAAGGTATCGAGGACATTCCGCTGGATCTTGCGGCCGATCTCGTCGGCCTCACCACCATCACCGGCAGCTCGGCGCGCGCCTACACGCTCGCGCGGCATTATCGGACGCGTGGAATCCCTGTCGTGCTCGGCGGACCGCACGTGACCCTGATGCCAGACGAAGCCGCAAGGCACGCCGACGCCGTCTGCGTCGGCTATGCGGAAGAGACTTGGCCGCGCCTGTTGCGCGACTTCGCCGCCGGGAAAATGCGCGAGCGCTACGATCAGGGCCCCAATTTCACGCTGACCAATCTGCCATTTGCGCGCCGCGACCTGCTCGACGGGCGCCGCTTTCTCACCCAGGCGGTGTTCGAGGCGACCCGCGCCTGCGCCCATGATTGCGAGTTCTGCGTCGTGCCCACGGCGTGGGGCCGCAAGCAGTTCCAGAAGCCGGTCGCGCACGTGGCCGAGGACATCAGGCGGGTGGGCGCTCGGCGGATTATCTTTATCGACCTCAATCTGATATCGGATCGTGCCTATGCGACGGAATTGTTCGAGGCGCTGGTCCCGCTCAACGTGCACTGGTTCGGCCTCGCCACCAGCCTGATCGGCCGCGATCGCGCCCTGATGGAATTGATGGCGCGCAGCGGGTGCTGCGGGCTGCTGATCGGGCTTGAAAGCATCTGCGAGGCAAGCCTGGGCGACATCCGCAAGCGGTTCAACGACCCGTCGCTCTATCGCACGTTGATCGGCGACCTGCACGCGCTCGACATCAGCGTGCAGGGTTGCTTCGTATTCGGCCACGATCACGATACGCCCGATGTCTTCGAGCAGACCGTGCAGTTCTGCATCGACGCCGCCATCGACCTGCCGCGCTTCGCCATCCTCACGCCGTTCCCGGGCACGCCGCTTTATCAGCGCTTCGAGCGCGAAGGCCGCATCCTGACCCAAAACTGGGAGCTCTACGATGGCCAGCACGTGGTCCATCGGCCGCAGCAGATGACGCCGCACGCGCTTCAGTCCGGCCACGAGCAGGCCTGGCGCAGCGTTTATTCGTACCGCTCGATCGCCCGCCGCCTGACAGCCGCGCGCACCCGGATTGCGATCGCGATCATGGCCAATCTCGGCTACCGCTACTACGCGCATCATCTCGAGACGCACTACACGTGCGATTGGCCGATCGGCTTTCGGGAGGCCGCGTGATGCGCCTGACGCTTGTGTATCCCGCCGTCGGGCGCCGGGCTGGCGTCGAGTACATGCGGACCTGGCAGATGGAGCCGCTCCCGATCGCCGCCCTCGCCGCGCTGACCCCGAAGGACGTCGAGATCGCCTTCTATGACGACCGCGTGGAAACGATCGACTTCGAGCGACCGAGCGATTTGGTGGCGATGCCGGTCGAAACCTACACGGCACGACGCGCCTATCAGATCGCCAGCGAATTCCGGCGCCGCCGCGTGCCCGTGGTCATGGGCGGCTTTCACGCCACCTTGATGACCGATGAAGTGAAGGACTATGCCGAAGCGGTCGTAGTGGGCGAAGCGGAAGACCTCTGGCCGCAGGTCATCGAAGACGCGCGTGGCGGTCGGCTGCAGCCGATCTACAGTTCCGACCACCAGCCCGACCTCGCCAGGGTACGCTACGACCGTTCGGTATTCCGCGGGCGGCGCTATCTGCCGATCGGCTTGGTCGAAACCGGACGCGGATGCCGGTTCCCCTGCGATTTTTGTGCGGTCCAGACCTTTTTCAAGCGCACCGCGCGTCACCGGCCGATTGACGCGATCGTGCGCGAACTGATCGAGCTGAAAGCCAGTAAGCGCCTGTTCTTCTTCGTCGACGACAATTTTGCCGCCGATCTTTCGTTCGCGCGCGACCTCGCGGCGGCGCTGGCCCCGCTTCATATCCGCTGGGTCACGCAGATGAGCATCAATGCGGCCCATGACGAGACGTTACTGGCCGCGCTCGCCGCCAGCGGCTGTTGCGGCGTGCTCATCGGCTTCGAGAGCCTCGACGAGAACGTGCTGCGCGCCATGCGCAAGCGCTTCAACACCATGCGGGGCGGTTTTTCGGCGGCGCTTGCCAATCTGCGACGGCACGGCATCAGGGTCTACGGCACGTTCGTGTTCGGCTACGACGGCGAGCAGCCGGACGCCTTCGACGAGGCCGCCGCCTTCGCAATCGACAACCGCTTCTATCTCGCCGCCTTCAATCATCTGACGCCGTTTCCCGGTACGCCGCTGTTCGAGCGGCTGCAGCGCGAGGGACGGCTGCTCTACGAGCGCTGGTGGCTCGACGAGCGGTACGGCTACAACGGCATTCCGTTCCAACCGGCATCGATGCAGCCGGACGACATCCGCACCGGCTGTCTGCGCGCGCGGCACCGCTTCTATGCCTGGCGCAGCATGCTGCGGCGCGCCTTCGATCCGGTGAACCGCGCCGATGCCTTCATGTTCCGCAATTTCTTCGTCATCAACGGTATGCACCGCGTTGAGATCGCGAAACGCGACTACTTCCCGCTCGGAGATCCGGCTTGGAACGGTCCCTTGCTCAAGGCGGCGTAAGCGGCCGAACGTTGCTATCCAGAGATCTGGCTTTCGCGGTCGCGGACCGCGAAGACGACCCGGACATTCGCGCCCTGCTTCGCGAGAACGCGCTCGGGGGCTGGGTTCAGTTGTCGCTCGAACGGGAGCCCGACGCATTCGCGGCCGACTTCGGGTTGAGTCGATCGCATGCCTTCATCATCGCGCGGGATCGAAAGACCGCAGAGGCGGTTGGCGTCTGCGAAAGGTCGGTTCGCGACGCCTTCGTAGACGGTGAGATCCGGCGACTTCCTTATCTGGCTTCGCTAAGGGTCGCGCCCGCCTATCGTCACCGGATACGAGTCCTCAGGAGCGGGTTTGAGGCAGTTCGATCGCTCCTCCATGACCCGTCCGAACTTCCTTACGCGCTGACATCCATCGCGGCGGACAACGACACGGCGCGCCGCGTACTTTGTGCCGGGCTTTTCGGACTGCCCGCCTATCGGCCTGCGGGCGAGCTGACGACCTTTGCGATGCGCACCGCAGTCCACGCAGCGCCACCCGGTATCGAACCGGCTAGGCCCGGCGATCTTCCTGCAATCGCCGCTCTTCTCCAACGCAACTACCGCCGCTTCCAGTTTGCGCCGGTCTGGCGCGCGAGCGATCTTGAGCGGTTGCTCGCCAGCGGCGGAATGCGGATTTGTGATTTTCTGATCGTGCGGCGCGGGCTCGGCGTGAGCGCTTGTCTCGCGGTTTGGGACCAGGGCATGGTGAAGCAGACGGTGATTCGCGGTTACGCACCGTGGCTTCGAAGACTGCGTCCTTTCGTCAATCTCGCATCTCCACTGATTTCGATACCGAGACTGCTGCCCTCCGGATCTGCACTCCGTCAAGCCTATCTGTCGCTTATCGCCGTCGAGGACGACGATATCGTCGTTTTTCACTCGGTACATCGGGCGGG
>JBAUYI010000135.1:0-6724 GCA_049584715.1 Xanthobacteraceae bacterium | reverse complement strand
CGTCTTGTTTCTTGCGGATGTGCTCAATGACCTTGCGGAAATATTTTACGCGGTGCGGCGCGCCCATGATGTAGGGATGGATCGAGATCGCCATCACGCGGGCCGAGTCGGCGGAATCGGCATAGATCTGCTCGAACTGGTCGAGCGCACGGTCGGAATATTCCGACGCCTTGTGGTGCTGGATCAGCATCATGGCGACGTCGTTGCATTCTTGCGTATAGGGCACGTTGACGATGGGCTTGCCGCGGGTTTTCAGCCACACCGGCTGATCGTCGAGCACCCAGTCGGCGACATAGCCGTAGCCTTCTTCGACCAGCAAATCGGGCGTCTGCCAGGTTTCGGTGAGGCCGGGGCCGAGCCACCCGCGCGGTGCCTTGCCGGTGGCTTTCAGAATCACCTCGCGGGTTTTGCGGATATCGGCGCGCTCGTCCGGCACCTTCTGCATGTTGCGTTGCGTAAAGCCGTGGCCCATGAACTCCCATTGGCGCGCGGCCGCGGCGCGCACGATCGCCGGATAGGCGGCGAGCGCCGAGCCGTTGATGGCGATCACGCCGGGAATTTTGAACTCGTCGAACACTTTGACGAAGCGCCAGAAGCCGACCCGGTTGCCGTATTCGTGCCAGGCCCAGTTCGGCACGTCGGGCATCGGCGAGCCGCCGGCCGGCGGCGTGAGCACGGTGCGCGGCATCGGCTGCGTCGCGTCCCATTCCTCGACATTGACGATGACCCACACCGCCATGCGGGCGCCGTTCGGCAGCAAGAGCTTTGCGCGCTCGGTGATCGGCGAATAAGCGAGCCGGTCGGTCGGCAGCATCGGCGCTTTTTTTGCCGGCTTGGTTTTTCGCTGCGGTGTCTTCGGTCGTTTTGTCATTGCGCAATTATGCCCTTTTCGCTCGCAGGTTTATAGCGCGCCACCGCGGTGCCGAGCACGGTCAGCACCACGGCGCAGACGCACAGCGGCACGAACGCCGTCCACGGCACGCCGGTCGCGTCCCACAGCGCGCCGCTGATGGTCGGAACGACGATCGCGATGGTGTAGCTGATGGTGAACATGCCGGCAGCCGTGCGCGACACGTCGGCCGACGCGCTCAAAAGCGGCGGCAGCGCCAGCGTCGCGATCAAGGTGATCGCCGTGGTGACGCCAATCGAAGCCGAACAGACGATGATCCACAGCGTCGACGGGATGAACATCAGTCCGAGAAAGGAGACGAACAGGATCGGGCCGAAGATCAGGAACGGCCACGCCTGCCGCTGCATGCGGTCCGCCATCGTCAGCAAGATGATCGGGGTGACGATCTGCGCACCGTTGAGCCAGGCCAAAGCGGGGCCGAGCAGTTCCGGCTTGCCGTGGCTGGTGAGGAAGTCGCCGAGAAAAGCATTGGTCGAAAAATACGCGGCGTTGTTGCTGCCCAGGGCCACGCCGAGCAGCCAAACCAGCGGACTTTTCCAATCCGGCCACCACAGCCCGCCGATCGCCGCGTTGGTGACACGCCCCCTCCCTTCCCTCCCCCGCATGCGGGGGAGGCTGGGGTGGGGGTCTTTCGGGATCAACAAAAAGAACGCCGGCGCGATCAGCAGCGCCGGCACCGCCCAGGCGATGAGATCGCGCCGCCAACTGCCGCCGACCAGCGGCAAGACGACCGGAATGGTGAAAACGGTGGCGAACATCGCCCCCATCAGCATGCCGCTGGAATAGGCGATGGTGCCGAACGCAACGTGACGCGGCAGCCATTCGCGCACCAAGGTCGGCATCGCCGGCTGGATGATGGCGACGCCGAAGCCGGTGGCGATCGACGCTAAGTAAAGCGTCGCGACGTCGACCGCGGCGCCGCGCGCGCCGCCGGCCAGCGCCGCGATCACCATGCCGAGGATCACCGCGAGGCTGGAGCCGACGCGCGCGATGAGCAGCGATCCCGGTACCGCCGCAATGGCGAACAAGGCCAGCGGCAGCCCGATCAAGAGGCCGACCTGGGTCTCCGACATGTGCAATTCGTCGTGCACCTGCGGGATCACCGGCGCCATGGCGAGGATCGTCATGCGCATGGCGACGCCGGCGAGCCAGAGCACGAACATGAGCCTGATGAGGCGGCCGACAGGAAGGCCGTCCCGGCTTGCGGCAGAGGTCATGGAATGGAAACCCGGCGTGGGCCGGCAACCTGCCTCAGCGGGCGCGACGGTGCAAGAAACCGCGCCGCATCGCTGTTTTGCGCTTGCGAGGGCGATATTGCATTTCCGTACCCCTAGATACGGTGGCGGCCCCCTAGACGTCGGCCAGCGGTCGGCTGTCTATCCATAAGCAGAAGACTGACAATTTATGAATTGAACCAGCCTCTTAGATGAAAACTGTGCAGATTGGCGATTAATGTGATGAAACACGGAGAGACTCATGTTAGGATGACGAGATGGCCAAGGACATATCCAATATGACGTTCGCCGAGAGGATGGTCGCCATTACCCGCGAACTGAATTCGCCGGCCGGTGTTTCGAGGGCGGATGAAACCCTTAAAGCGCTGGTTCACGAATATTTGGCTGTTCTCGGTGTGCGCGAGCAGGAAGCCGCCCGCCAAGGCATCACAACGCCTGCGCCTACACTTCCGATAACCCTAAGTAAAGTTGCCGCGAAGCCTGCGGAAACACAAATCAGGAATGATGTCAGTGGCGCGCTCGGTCGCCTGACTGGCCTAATCGACTGCTATCGAACGGATAACGAATCGCCGCTGAAAAAGGTTCGCTTTGTTACTCGGCGATATTACGAAAATAATTGTAAGCGCCTCATCGCCGAACACGGCGACGAGCGTCTAAATCAGATCACTGCGCGAACTATCACGGAATGGCACAAGGCTTGGGTCAGCAAGAGTGGCGTATCAATGGCCCATGCGCTTATTACGATGTTGCGCATGCTGTTTTCTTTCGGACTTACGCGCTTTGAAGACCCGGAGTGTCAGCGCTTATCCCTCATATTGAACAAAACAAAATTTGAGATCCCAAAGCCCCGCAAGGAGATGCTGAACGAGGAACAAGCTAACGCAATC
Organism: Xanthobacteraceae bacterium; assembly: GCA_049584715.1. Classification (GTDB taxonomy): domain Bacteria; phylum Pseudomonadota; class Alphaproteobacteria; order Rhizobiales; family Xanthobacteraceae; genus BOG-931. The sequence goes on along the minus strand of JBAUYI010000135.1, from coordinate 3,692 downwards.
CGCGCCGAAGCACATCGCCAGAAACGCGGATCGATCGCTCTGGCTCAGGCATTTCAATTCGACACTGCATTAAGCCAGAAGGATGTGCTCGGAGAATGGGTGCCCGTTAGCGAACCTGAGAATTCTGTCGTTATCAATGGCGACAAGAAATGGGTACGCGGCCTGCGCTGGGAGGAGATCGACACGGATCACATTTTGCGGCACGCAGCAAGCAACGGGATGAAGGAAATCGTAATCGACCTAAAAGATCATCCAATGGTGATGGAGGAGTTACGGTTAGTCAGCTCGCGTCCGCTGTCGGGTCCAATCGTGATGAATGAGCACACGAGTCTGCCGTGGGCAGCGGATGACTTCCGCGAGTACTGGCGCAAAATTGCTACGACGGCCGGGATTCCGAAGACGGTGCGCAATTCCGATAGCCGCACCAAACATATTCAGGAGAGATATATCCCGCCGCGCTATCGCAAAGCTGCCCGCGCCGCGCGCGAAGAGGAGACAAAAGAAAAGCGGACTGAGACTTCGCCTTCTACGGTCCGCCACTGAGCTTGGGGACAGATATATACGTCCCTGGGGAGGCCCGGGAAGGGTGCTGGGGTGGGAGCCGGAACGTGCGGCTCCTAGGAGACCCAGGCCCGACCCGGGCCGCTGATCTTCGGGATAGCCGAAGCAGCGCGAACATATGCGATTTGCGGCGACAAGACCACCTTGCGGCCGTTATGGAACAAATATAGAACGTTCCCCGAGGGAACCGTCATGTCCGACCTCGCGGCGGCAGAGCGCGCGCTTCACAAGACCTTCGGCTTCGAGACCTTCCGGCCGGGGCAGGGCGACATCGTCACCGCCATTCTCGACGGCCGCGATGTGCTGGCGGTGATGCCGACCGGCAGCGGCAAGTCGCTGTGCTATCAGCTGCCGGCGCTCATTCGTGACGGGCTGACCATCGTGGTGTCGCCTTTGATCGCGCTGATGCGAAATCAGGTGGCGCAATTGCGCGGCTATGGCGTTGCCGCGGCGGCGCTCAACTCGGCGAACGATCCGGCCGAGAACCGCTCGATCCTCGATCAGATCGCGCGCGGCGAATTGCGCCTCGTCTATGTGGCGCCGGAACGGCTGTTGAAATCGGACACGATCGATTTTCTCAAGCGCGCCAAGGTCGCGTTGCTGGCGGTCGACGAAGCGCACTGCATCTCGCAATGGGGTCACGACTTCCGACCCGAATATGCGGCGCTGGGCACCGTGCAGGCGGCACTCGGCGGCGTGCAGACGGTCGCGTTCACCGCCACGGCGGACGCCGCCACGCGCGGCGATATTCAGGCGAAACTGTTCAAGCGGCCGCCGGCCGTGTTCGTGCACGGTTTCGATCGGCCGAACCTGCGCCTGGCGATGCAGGCCAAAATCGGCGGCCGCAAGCAGGTTGCGGATTTCGTCAAAAATCATCCCGGCCAGAGCGGCATTATCTATTGCGCGTCGCGGCGCAAGACCGAGGAATTGGCCGAATATTTGCGCCAGATCGGCGTCAAGGCGCTGTCCTATCACGCCGGCATGGAACCGCTGACGCGCTCGCGCAACCAGGATATTTTCTTGCAAGAGGACGGCGTCGTCGTGGTCGCGACCATCGCCTTCGGCATGGGTATCGACAAGCCGGACGTGCGCTTCGTGCTGCACGCCGACATGCCGTCCAATATCGAAAGCTATTACCAGGAGATCGGCCGCGCCGGCCGCGACGGGCTGCCGGCCGACACGCTGACGCTCTACGGCATGGGCGACGTCCGCTTGCGCCGTTTGCAGATCGACGACAGCGATGCCTCCAACGAGCAGAAGCGCGTCGAGCGCCAGCGTCTCAACGCGCTGGTATCGTTGTGCGAATCGCCGCGCTGCCGCCGCCAGACGCTGCTGACTTATTTCGGCGAGACCACGGAGCGTTGCGGCAATTGCGATTTCTGCTGCGACGGCGCCGAGGTGATCGACGGCACCATCGCGGCGCAGAAGGCGCTCTCCGCCATCGTGCGCACCGGCGAGCGCTTCGGCACCGAGCACCTGACCAATGTGCTGATCGGCGATGACAGCGACGCGGTTTTGAAATTCGGCCACGATTGCCTGCCGACTTTTGGCGTCGGCAAGGAATACGGCAAGCAGGAATGGCGCTCGATTTTTCGCCAGCTCCATGGTGCCGGCATCATCGCGCTGGATGTCACCGGCTACGGTACCTGGTCGGTCACCGATGCCGGGCGGCGTGTGCTCAAGGGCGCGGACAAAGTCACGCTACGCAAGGACACGCTCAAGCCCGCCACGAAAAAAACCGCACGCGCGGCCGCCAATGCCGCGGCACTGGCCAACGGCGGGGCCGGCGACACGGCGCTGTTCGAGGCGCTGCGCCAGCGCCGCTCTGCCTTGGCCAAGGAGCAGCGCGTCGCCGCCTATGTGGTGTTCGCCGACAAGACCCTGATCGACATGGCGCGGCGCAAGCCGGCGACAGCCGCCGAGATGGCCGCCGTGCACGGCGTCGGCGAAGCAAAACTGCGGCAATACGGCGATATTTTCCTCGACGTGATCCGGCAGCACGCCGCGGCCCAAGCCGCGTAATTCCCGACGCCATTGAGAGCCGCGCAAAGCCCCGGTTTTGCCGGGGTTTCGCGATGTTGCACCCCATTCCGCGGTATGTTAGCAACGCGGCGATTTTCGCAGGCTTCGCGGGCTTTTCTGCGTCGTCCAGCGAATGTCCAAGTCCCGCTTAAATCCCAAGGGCTTGCGCGGGTCCGAGAAGGGACCGCCGCCGAGCCTTTGGCAAAAACTCAAAGCTCCCGAGAGCACGCAAGAAGAGCGCAGAACTTTGGCCGCAGCAGAACCCATCGTCTCCGGCATGGCCGGCCGCTACGCGACCGGCTTGTTCGATCTCGCCCGTGAGACCGACGCCATCGACGCGGTGAAGGCCGACCTCGAGCGTTTCGATGCGCTCGTTGCCGAAAGCGCCGATCTCAACCGTCTGGTGCGCAGCCCGGTGTTTTCCGCTGAGGAGCAGTTGCAGGCACTCTCGGCCGTGCTCGAGCGCGCCGGCATCGGCGGGCTAGCGGCGAAATTCCTCAAGCTCGTGACCGCGAACCGCCGGCTGTTCGCGGTGCGCGACATGGTGCGGGCCTATCGCGAGATGGTCGCCAAGCACAAAGGCGAGGCCATTGCCGAAGTCACGGTGGCCGAACAGCTCAAGGACGAACATCTCGACGCGCTGCGCTCAGCGCTCAAATCGGTCAGCGGCAAGGACGTCGACCTCGCCATCAAGGTCGATCCCGCGATCATTGGCGGCCTGGTTGTCAAGCTCGGCAGCCGCATGGTCGACACCTCGCTGCGCACCAAGCTCAATGCCATCAGGCACGCGATGAAAGAGGCCCGCTAATGGATATCCGCGCCGCGGAAATTTCCGCAATCCTCAAGGACCAGATCAAGAATTTCGGCCAGGAGGCCGAAGTCTCCGAAGTCGGCCAGGTGCTGTCGGTCGGCGACGGCATCGCCCGCGTCTACGGCCTCGACAACGTGCAGTCCGGCGAGATGGTCGAGTTCGAGAGCGGCGTCAAAGGCATGGCGCTCAATCTCGAAGCCGACAATGTCGGCATCGTGATCTTCGGCACCGACCGCGAGATCAAGGAAGGCCAGACCGTCAAGCGCACCCGCGCCATCGTCGAGGTGCCGGTCGGCAA
>JBAUYI010000134.1:0-5906 GCA_049584715.1 Xanthobacteraceae bacterium | reverse complement strand
CCGCTCGGCCTGGCGCAGCGCGTCGGCAAAACTGTGGCGCGAGATATCGGCGAGCGTTTCCGGGCCGGCGCCGAGATAATCGTAAGTGTAAGTGAGATCCGCCTTCGGCCCGATGACGCCGATCGGGAATTTGCCGGCACGCCAGCGCTTGCGGATGCGCGCGTTGAGGATGGCGGCCTCCTTGCGTGGGTTCGATCCGACGATCAGAAGTGCATCGGCCGTCTCGATACCGGCAATGGTCGGGTTGAACAGATAGCTCGCCCTGCCCCATTTGGGATCGAGCGCCGAGCCGTCTTGCCGGCAATCGAGATTGCTCACGCCGAGGCGCGTCATCAAATCTTTCAGCGCGAAAATCTCTTCGACCGCGGCAAGGTCGCCGGCCAGCGCGCCCATGCGCTTGGGATTGCCGCGCGCGACTTTTGCGACGATGGCCTTGAACGCCTCGGGCCACGTCGCCGGGCGCAGTTTGCCGTTCTCGCGCACATAAGGCTGATCGAGCCGCTGCGTGCGCAGGCCGTCGACCACGTGACGGGTCTTGTCGGAAATCCACTCTTCGTTGATGTCCTCATTGGTGCGCGGCAAAATGCGCATCACCTCGCGGCCGCGAGTGTCGATGCGGATGGCGCAGCCGAGCGCATCCATGACGTCGATCGATTCCGTCTTGTTGAGCTCCCAGGGCCGCGCAGCGAAGGCATACGGCTTCGACGTCAGCGCGCCGACCGGACAGATATCGACGACGTTGGCCTGCAATTCCGACGTCATCGCCTGTTCGAGATAGGTGGTGATCTCCATGTCCTCGCCGCGGCCGATGGCGCCGAGCTCGGGCACGCCCGCAACCTCGGTGGCAAAGCGCACACAGCGCGTGCATTGGATGCAGCGGTTCATCGAGGTCTTGACCAGGGCGCCGAGATATTTGTCCTCGACCGCGCGCTTGTTCTCATGGAAGCGGCTGGAATCGATGCCGTAGGCCATCGACTGATCCTGCAGATCGCATTCGCCGCCCTGGTCGCAGATCGGGCAGTCGAGCGGGTGATTGATCAAGAGGAATTCCATCACGCCTTCGCGCGCCTTGCGCACCATCGGCGAGCGGGTGCTCAGCACCTTGGGCGAGCCGTCCTTGTTCGGCATCAAATCCTTCACGCCCATGGCGCAGGACGCTTGCGGCTTCGGGATGCCGACGACCTCGATCAGGCACATCCGGCAGTTGCCGGCGATCGACAGCCGCTCGTGGAAGCAGAAGCGCGGAATTTCCGCGCCCGCGGCCTCGCAGGCCTGGAGCAGCGTGTACTCCGGCGGGACGTCGATCTCTTTGCCGTCGACGATGAGTTTTGTCATCTATCGTCTCATTCCGCCGCCACGGTGACCGGCTCGGCATGCGGGTTCGCCGTATATTCGTCGATGCGCCGTTCGATCTCCGGGCGAAAGTGGCGCAACAGCCCCTGCACCGGCCATGCGGCGCCGTCGCCGAAGGCGCAGATGGTGTGGCCTTCGATCTGAGTGGTGACTTCCATCAGCATGTCGATCTCGCGCTTTTGCGCGCGGCCTTCGGCCATGCGTTCGAGCACGCGCCACATCCAGCCCATGCCTTCGCGGCACGGCGTGCACTGGCCGCAGCTCTCGTGCTTGTAGAAATACGAGATGCGCGCCATCGCCTTCACAATGTCGGCCGACTTATCCATGACGATGACCGCGGCGGTGCCGAGCGCCGATTTCTTGTCGCGGCAGCCGTCGAAATCCATCAACAGCGTGTCGGCCTGATCGGGACCGGCCGGCACCATCGGCATCGACGAGCCGCCCGGGATCACGGCCATGAGATTGTTCCAGCCGCCGCGCACGCCGCCGGCGTGTTTCTCGATCAATTCGCGCAGCGGAATGCCCATCGCCTCTTCGACATTGCACGGCCGTTCGACATGGCCGGAAATGCAATAAAGCTTTGTGCCGGTGTTGTTCGCCCGGCCGATGCTGGCGAACCAGGCGGCGCCGCGGCGCATGATGTCGGGCACCTGCGCGATGGTCTCGACATTATTCACCGTGGTCGGGCAGCCGTAGAGGCCCATATTGGCCGGGAACGGCGGCTTCAATCGCGGCTGGCCCTTCTTGCCTTCGAGGCTTTCGAGCAGCGCCGTCTCTTCGCCGCAAATATAGGCGCCGGCGCCGTGATGCACGACGATGTCGAAATCGAAACCGTGCACGTTGTTCTTGCCGATGAGCTTTGCGTCATAGGCCTGCTGCACCGCGGCTTCGAGCCGCTCGCGCTCGCGGATGAATTCGCCGCGCACATAGATGTAGCAATGGTGCACGCCCATGCCGACGCCGGCGATCAAGCAGCCTTCGATGAGGAGATGCGGGTCATTGCGCATCACCTCGCGATCCTTGCAGGTGCCGGGCTCGGATTCGTCGGCATTGATGACCAGATAGCTCGGCCGGTCGGTCTGCTTTGGCATGAACGACCATTTCAGCCCGGTCGGAAATCCGGCGCCGCCGCGGCCCCGCTGGCCTGATGCCTTCATCTCGGCGACGATAGTCTCGCGGCCCTTGTCCAAAATCGCCTTGGTGCCGTCCCAGGCGCCCCGCGCGCGTGCACCCTCGAGGCCCCAGTCGCCCTGGCCATAGAGATTTTTGAAAATGCGGTCCTTGTCGGCGAGCATCGGTCAGGCCTTGTCCAGAAGCGTCGTTTGTCCGCCGATGGGCGCGGAGTTCAGTCGATCGACCTGCGGCCCCGGCTTCGGCGTCTTGCCGAGCGACAAATCGTTGAGGATGCGGGTGAACGATTCCGGCGTGAGGTCCTCGTAGTAATCGTAATTGATCTGCGCCATCGGCGCGTTGACGCAGGCGCCGAGGCATTCGACCTCGGTCCAGGAGAACATGCCGTCTGAGGTGACATGGTCTTGTTCGCCGATCATGCGCTTGCAGACTTTTTTCAGCTCTTCGGAGCCGCGCAACATGCATGGCGTTGTGCCGCAAAGCTGCACGTTGAATTTGCCGACCGGCGACAGGTTGAACATGGTGTAGAAGGTCGCGACTTCGAGCACGCGAATTCTCGCCATGCCGAGGAGTTCCGCGGTCGCCTCGATCGCCTTCTGCGGCAGCCAGCCGCCGGACTGCTCCTGCGCCCGCCACAGCACCGGGATCACCGCCGATTGCTGGCGGCCTTCCGGATATTTGGCGATCTGCGCTTTGGCCCAAGCCAAATTCTCCGGCGTAAACGCAAAGCTCGGCGGCTGCTTCTCGGCAAGGCGGCGCACGCTCATCGGTCGACCTCGCCGAAGACGATATCGATCGAGCCCAGGATCGCCGAAATGTCGGCCAGCATGTGGCCGCGGCACAGGAAATCCATGGCTTGCAGATGGGCGAAGCCGGGCGCGCGGATTTTGCATTTGTACGGCTTGTTGCTGCCGTCGGCGACCAGATAGACGCCGAACTCGCCTTTAGGTGCTTCCACCGCGGCATAGACTTCCCCGGCAGGCACCTTGAAACCTTCGGTGTAGAGCTTGAAGTGATGGATCAAGCCTTCCATCGAGCGCTTCATCTCTTCGCGCCGGGGCGGCACGATCTTGTGGTCGTCGACCGTGACGCGGCCTTGGCCGTCGGGCGCGTGCAGTTTTTCGATGCACTGTTTCATGATGTGCACCGATTGGCGCATCTCTTCCATGCGGATGCAATAACGGTCGTAATTGTCGCCGTTCTTGCCCACCGGAATGTCGAAATCCATCTCGGCGTAGCATTCGTAAGGCTGCGCCTTGCGCAAATCCCAGGCCGCGCCCGAGCCGCGCACCATGACGCCGGAGAAGCCGCGCACCCAGGCATCTTCGAGCCGCACCACGCCGATATCGACGTTGCGCTGCTTGAAGATGCGGTTCTCGGTGAGCAGTTCTTCCAGATCGTCGCAGACTTTCAGGAACGGATCGCAGAAGCCTGAGATGTCGTCGATCAGCTTTGGCGGCAAATCCTGGTGCACGCCGCCGACGCGGAAATAGGCCGCATGCATGCGCGAGCCCGAGGCGCGCTCGTAGAACACCATGAGCTTTTCGCGCTCCTCGAAACCCCATAGCGGCGGGGTGAGCGCGCCGATATCCATCGCCTGCGTCGTGACGTTGAGGAGGTGCGACAACAGCCGGCCGATCTCGCAGTAGAGCACGCGGATGATTCGCGCGCGCCGCGGCACGGCAAGACCGAGCAGCTTCTCCGCAGCGAGGCAGAACGCGTGCTCCTGATTCATCGGCGCGACATAATCGAGCCGGTCGAAATACGGGATCGCTTGCAGATACGTTTTTTGCTCGATCAGCTTTTCGGTGCCGCGATGCAGAAGGCCGATATGCGGATCGACGCGCTCGACAACTTCGCCGTCGAGTTCGAGCACGAGGCGCAGCACGCCATGCGCCGCCGGGTGCTGGGGCCCAAAGTTGATGGTGAAATTGCGTTGTGCCGGCGCCGCGTCGGGCATCATGCCACCTGAGCCAGTTTTGCCGCCTTCGCCGCGAGCCGCGCGTTGAATTTATCCCACATCACCACAAAGCGGTCATGACGGCCTTCGCCGATCAGATCGATGCCGTCGTGGGCTTTCACATTGAAGCTTACCCGCTGACCGACAACTTCGCTGCATTCGACGTCGACCGTCACTGTCATGCCCGGAAGCGTCGCCGCGAGATGGCTGACATCGACATGGACGCCGACGCTGCCCTCGCCCGGATCGAGATGCGGCGCGAGCAGCTGCGTGCACACCCATTCCATCAGCACGATCATGTAGCCGGTGGCGAAAACTTTCGGCATCGCCGCAATCTCCGGCGATTCCGGAAAAGTGTGGGGCACCGTCTTGTTTTCCGGCACCATGTAGCTGAAGCGGTGCGTCATGCCGGGCTCGAGGGTGGGCTTCATGACCCCTGCCCCTTCTTCGCCTTCTCGTCGCCGGGCAGCACGTAGTCCGTGCCTTCCCAGGGCGAGAGAAAATCGAACGTGCGGAATTCCTGCGCCAGCCGCACCGGCTCGTAGACCACGCGCTTGAGCTCGTCGTCGTAGCGCACCTCGACAAAGCCGGTGAGCGGGAAATCCTTGCGCAGCGGATGACCCTCGAAACCGTAATCGGTCAGGATGCGCCGCATGTCGGGATGGCCGGCAAACACGATGCCGTAGAGATCGTAGGTCTCGCGCTCGAACCAATCGGCACCGGCAAACACGTCGATGATCGACGGCACCGGCGTCGTCTCGTCGGTCTGCGCCTTGACGCGGATGCGGGCATTCAGCTTCGGCGAGAGAAGGTGATAGACGACGTCGAAGCGCCGCTCGCGACCCGGCCAGTCGACCGCGGTGATGTCGATCAGATTCCAGAACTGGCAATGGCCGTCGTCGCGCAGGAACTTCATCACCGCGACGATGTCGGACGCCTGCACGGTCACGGTCAGTTCGCCGAAGGCGACCGCATACACCGTCACCGACGTGGCAAGCGCGCCAGCGATGGTCTTGCCAAGCGTATCGAGCGTCTCGTCCATGTTCAGCGTTCGATCGTCGAAGTGCGGCGGATCTTCTTTTGCAACAGCAGCACGCCGTAGAGCAGCGCCTCAGCAGTGGGTGGACAGCCCGGCACATAGATGTCGACCGGCACGATGCGATCGCAGCCGCGCACGACCGAATAGGAATAATGATAGTAGCCGCCGCCATTGGCGCACGACCCCATGGAGATCACGTAGCGCGGCTCCGGCATCTGGTCGTAGACCTTGCGCAGCGCCGGCGCCATTTTGTTGGTCAGCGTGCCGGCGACGATCATGACGTCGGACTGGCGCGGCGAAGCGCGCGGCGCGAAGCCGAAGCGCTCGGCGTCGTAGCGCGGCATCGACATCTGCATCATCTCGACGGCGCAGCAGGCGAGCCCGAACGTCATCCACATCAGCGAGCCGGTGCGCGCCCAGGCG
>JBAUYI010000133.1:0-53476 GCA_049584715.1 Xanthobacteraceae bacterium | reverse complement strand
GCGCGCCGGTGGCGGACGCCGCGCCTGGTCCGCAAGAAGCGCACGCCGCCGAAGAGCAGCCGCAGTGACGGCGCGCCGCCGTTGCCGGCTTGATTAAGCGTCCATTTAAGCGTTGAATTTTGACCGGTTCCAAACGGCGGCCATAACGCCGGCAAACTTGCTTTCGGTAAAGTGGCGGGAGGAAAAATCATGGACGACATGCAACGGCGCGCCTTCATGAAGGGCGCGGCCATCGGCGCGCTCGCGTTTTCCGTCGGCGGCGCCGAAGTGATGCTGACGCCGCGCCAGGCGCAGGCGCAGAATATTCCGCTGCGCACGCTCACCCCCGAACAGGCGGCCACGCTCGGCGCCATGGGCGAGGCGCTGGTTCCCGGCGCGCGGGAAGCCGGCATCGTCTACTTCGTCGATCAGCAGATCTCGATCCCCGCCGAGGAGGCGCTCCTGCAGGCGCGCATCCTCAGCGTGCGGCCGCCGTTCGCCAATTTCTACCGCGCCGCGCTCGGTGCCATCGACGGTGCGAGCGGCAAGACCAAAGGCAAGCCGTTTGCGGAGCTTTCGCCTGACGAGCAGCACGACTTCGTCGACCTGATGCGGCAAAACAAGATCGATGGCTGGCAAGGGCCGCCCGGGCCGTTTGTCTACAACGTGCTGCGCGGCGACGCCGTCGATGTCGTCTATGCCACCATGGACGGCTACGCCGCGCTCGGCGTGCCGTACATGCCTCATATCGCACCGACCAAGAAGTGGTGAGGAGAGCACATCATGGCCAATGAAAAAGTCGATGTCGTTATCGTCGGTGCCGGCGCTTCCGGCTCGGTCTATGCCAATGTGCTGACCAAGGCGGGCAAGAAGGTCGTTCTGTTCGACAATGGCCCGGACTGGCAGCTCACCGACCTGATCAGCTCGGACATCTGGGGCCGCCGCCTCAAGCCGGACGGTCCGCCGGTGCTGCTCGACGGCAAAAATCCTTTTGGCTATGTCGCGCAAGCCGGCTGGGGCGTCGGCGGTGCGGCGCTGCACTACTTCGCCAATTTCCCGCGCTATCTGCCGACCGATTACAAAATGAAGAGCGAGCACAATCGCGGGCACGATTGGCCGATCGCTTATGAAGACGTTGCGCCGTACTACGACAAGGTTGCCGCCGACGTCGGCGTCTCAGGCGATGCCAAGGCTGAAGAGAAATGGCGGCCGGCCGGCCAACCCTATCCGATGCCGCCGATGAAGACGTTTCCGGCCGGTGAAGTGTGGCTCAAGGCCGCCGAGGCCAACGGCATCCACATGGTGCCGGCGGCGGTCGGCATGGCTTCGACCCCGTTCAAGGGCCGCGACGCCTGCATCTATGACGGCTGGTGTCACGTCGGCTGTCCGATCGGCGCGCTCGCCAATCCTGTCGTCACCTATCTCGGGGAGGCCCGCAAAGGCGGCGCCGAGGTGAGGGCGCTTTGCACCGTGACGCGCGTCCTCACCAATCAGGACGGCACGCGCGCCACCGGCGTCGAATATTACGACACGCAAAAGCAGAAACAGACGCAGGAAGCGAGCGTCGTCATTCTCGCCGCCTGGTCGGGGCAAAATCCGCGCATCCTTCTCAACTCGGCGACCGACAAGCATCCGAACGGCCTTGCCAACAAGAACCAGCTCGTCGGCAAGTTCATGATGACGCACAGCGTCGCCGGCACCTGGGCGCTGTTCGACGAAGACATCACGCCTTACATGGGCACGATCGGCGCGCAGTTCATGTCGTACGACCGTTATGCCAAGACCAGCTATCCGAATGCGTTCGGCAGCGCCTTCACCGTTGCCGGCGCGGCCATGAAGACCAACGACTTCGCGCAGTCGCGCAGCGACCTGTTCGGCAAGGATCTGGCCGCGTTCATGAAGCGGGCGGCAAAAGGCATTACCCGCATCACTTTCTTCGGTGAGGGATTGCCGCAACTGGAAAATCGCATCGAGCTGGTCGGCGACAAGGACGAATTCGGCATGCCACTCGCCAAGCTCACGCACAGCTTCAGCGACGACGGCATTGCGCTGTGGAACGCAAACTTCGATCAGGGCATGAAGGTCGCCAAGGCCACCAACGCGAAAGAAGCGTGGCCGGGGAAGGGGCCGGTGGTGCCGACAAGCCACCTGCACGGCGGCGCCATCATGGGCACCGACGCGTCCAACTCCGTGACCAACAGTTATGGCCAGACCCACGAGATCGCGAATTTGTGGATGGCCGGGCCCTGCATTTTCCCGACCGAAGGCGCGTCGAACCCGACCTACACGATTTTTGCGGTTTCGCTGCGCGGTGCGGAACAACTGGCGAAGACGTGGGGGAGTGTCGCGGGTTGAATTTTTCCGCCCCCGCGATAGCGGGGGAGGGGGACCACTGGAGCTCGCGTAGCGAGCGAACCGTGGTGGAGGGGGCGCCTGACTCGGAGCTACGTTGCCAAAGCAAGGCAATGAACTTCGACGCCGTTATCGCCTTAAATTGCTAAGACCTCGGGGCGTCCTGCGCCCCTTCCACCGCCCTTCCCCGCTATCGCGGGGCAGGAAGGTTTACTCCGCCGCCGCCTTGGAGTGCCCGAGCCGCTTGTTCAGCGACTTCAACAAATCCTCCGCAGCTTCGGCGATCACCGTTCCCGGCGGGAAAATCGCCTCGGCGCCGGCTTTCTTGAGCGCTTCGTAATCCTGTGGCGGTACGACGCCGCCGACGACGATCGTAATGTCGCCGCGGCCTTGCTTGGTCAGCTCGGCCTTCAGTTCCGGCACCAAGGTCAGATGCGCGGCGGCGAGCGAGGAGACGCCGAGAATGTGCACGTCGTTCTCGACCGCCTGGCGCGCGGCTTCGGCCGGCGTTGCGAACAGCGCGCCGATATCGACGTCGAAGCCGAGATCGGCAAAGGCGGTGGCGATCACCTTCTGGCCGCGGTCGTGGCCGTCCTGGCCGATTTTTGCGACCAGGATGCGCGGGCGGCGGCCTTCGTCGTCCTCGAATTGGGTGACGAGTTTCTGCACCCGTTCGACGGCATCCGTCATGCCGACCTCCCGCCTGTAGACGCCGGAGATGGCCTTGATCTCCGCTCGATGACGACCGAATACCTCTTCGAGCGCCAATGAAATCTCGCCGACCGTGGCCTTGGCGCGCGCCGCGTCGATGGCGAGTGCCAACAGATTGCCGTTGCCGCCCGCGGCGTTACGGGTGAGCGTGGCCAGCGCCTCGGCGACCGCCTTCGGATCGCGCTCGTGCTTGAGCCGGGTAAGCTTATCGACCTGCAACTGCCGCACGGCGGCGTTGTCGACCTTGAGAACGTCGATTTGCGCCTCGCTCTGCGGCCGGTATTTGTTGACGCCGATCACCGCCTGCGCGCCGGCATCGATGCGCGCCTGCGTGCGCGCCGCGGCTTCCTCGATGCGAAGTTTCGGCAGGCCGGCTTCGATGGCCCGCGTCATGCCGCCCAGCGCCTCGACTTCTTCGATATGGCCGAGCGCCTGCGTGGCAAGGTCGTGGGTCAGCCGCTCGACATAGAACGAGCCGCCCCACGGATCGATCACGCGGGTGGTGCCGCTTTCCCGCTGCAGCACAATTTGCGTGTTGCGGGCGATGCGGGCGGAAAAATCCGTCGGCAAAGCCAGCGCCTCGTCGAGCGCGTTGGTGTGCAGCGATTGCGTGGCGCCCTGGGTCGCCGCCATGGCCTCGATGGCGGTGCGCGCCACATTGTTGAACACGTCTTGCGCGGCGAGCGACCAGCCGGAGGTCTGGCAATGGGTGCGCAGCGACAGCGAGCGCTCGTCGTGCGGGTTGAACGGCTTCATCAGCTTGGCCCAGATGAGCCGCGCGGCGCGCAGCTTCGCCACTTCCATGAAGTAATTCATGCCGATGCCGAAGAAGAACGACAGCCGCGGCGCGAAGCGATCGATGGCGAGGTTTGCGGCCAAGCCGGCGCGCACATATTCAACGCCGTCGGCGAGCGTGTAAGCGAGTTCGAGGTCGGCGGTCGCGCCGGCTTCCTGCATGTGATAGCCGGAGATCGAGATCGAATTGAACTTCGGCATATGCGCCGAGGTGTAGGAAAAGATATCGGAGATGATGCGCAGCGACGGCTTTGGCGGATAGATGTAGGTGTTGCGCACCATGAATTCTTTGAGGATGTCGTTCTGGATGGTGCCGGCGAGTTTTTCCGGCTTAACGCCTTGCTCCTCCGCGGCGACGATGTAGAGCGCCAGCACCGGCAGCACGGCGCCGTTCATGGTCATCGACACCGACATCTGGTCGAGCGGAATGCCGGCAAACAGCGTTCGCATGTCGTAGATCGAATCGATCGCCACGCCCGCCATGCCGACGTCGCCGGAGACGCGCGGATGGTCGCTGTCATAGCCGCGGTGGGTGGCGAGATCGAAGGCGATCGACAGGCCTTTCTGGCCGCCGGCGAGATTGCGGCGGTAGAAGGCGTTGGAATCCTCCGCCGTGGAGAAGCCGGCATATTGCCGGATGGTCCACGGCTGGGTGACGTACATGGTCGGGTAGGGGCCGCGCAGGAACGGCGCGATGCCGGGATAGCCGTCGAGGTCAGGAATGCCGGCGAGGTCGGAGGCCGCGTAGCCACTCTTTACCGCGATACCTTCCGGCGTCAGCCACGGCGCCGCCGGTGCCGCACCTGGGCTGGCGGTGTCGGCGAAAGCGATCTTCGCAAAATCCGGGATCTGGCTCATCGATCCATCTGATCCTTATGCTCCCCCGGCGGTATCCGATTAAATCTATCACGCAGTGCAACAAATTGCGACTGGATTGCTGTTGTCCAGCCGTACTGCAGCCATGGTTATCGCCATGCTGGGCGCTGATCGTCGGCACGTCGCTGTGGTATCCGCGTGGCGCATTTCTGGCGCGCTACGATTTCATGTTCCTGATGGCGCTGGCGATCCAGGCCGCCATGCTGGCGTTCAGGCTCGAGACGTTCGATGAGGCCAAGGTCATTCTCATTTATCACGTGGTCGGCACCATCATGGAGGTGTTCAAGACCGACGTCGGCTCCTGGATCTATCCGGAGCCGAGTATTTTCCACGTCGCCGGCGTGCCGCTATTCTCCGGCTTCATGTATGCCTCGATCGGCAGCTATATCGCGCGCGCCTGGCGGCTGTTCGATTTCCGTTTCACCCATCATCCGCCGCTATGGTCGGTCGATCTGCTCGGGCTCGCGATCTACGCCAATTTCTTCGCGCACCACTACACCAGCGACCTGCGGATTTTGCTGTTCGCCGCGGCGGCGCTCTTGTTCGGCCGTACCTGGATCTATTACCGCATCCATTACCATTACCGCCGCATGCCGCTGTTGCTCGGCCTGTTCCTGGTGGCGCTGTTCATCTGGATCGCGGAAAACCTCGGCACGCTCACCAAAACCTGGCTCTATCCGCACCAGATGGCGGGCTGGTCGGCGGTGTCGCTGGGCAAGCTCGGCTCGTGGTTTCTGTTGCTGATCATCAGCTACGCACTGGTCGCGATCGTGAACCGGCCGCAAAAGTTCGAGAACGAGCTCGCGCGCAACGACCAGCCTCAGCCGACCAAAATCTGATACGCCGCCTGCAGCGTCGCCAGCGCATCGCAACCGGCGTGGATGAAGGTTTGCACACCGGCATTGCGATAAGCCGTTTCGGTCTTGCCCGGTTGTCCGGCAAGATAAATGTGCCGGGCGCCGGCCGCGGCGAGTGCGCCCGCGGCGCCGGCAACGTCACTCTCATAGGTCTTGTCTGAGCCGCACAGGCAGGCGAGCGCGGCGCCCGAGGCCTTGAAGGCTGCGGCGAGCGGGGAGGGCCCTTCTTCGCCGCCGACCGCTTCGATGCCGCCGGCCTCGAAAAAATTCTTGGCGAAGTTGGCGCGGGCGTTGAAGTCGGCGGGCTTGCCGAGCGTGGCGAGGAACACTTTCGGCCGCGCGCCGGTTTGCGCCAAAATTTTGTCCGACGCGTCGCGAAGCTGTTCGAACGGTTCGGCGAGCCGGATGCGCGGCAGCGCCGCCGCAGTGACAGCCGCGTCGTCTTTCGGCAACGCCGCCGGCGCCACGTCGAGCACCGCGGGCAAAACCTCGTTGATGTTTGGATATTCGTTGGTGCCGGTGAGGATGTCAGCACGGCGGGCGACGGCGCGTTCGCGCTCGGCGCGCACCGCCGCAGCATGACGTTGAATAAGACCGGTCTCCAGCGCCGCCCACGCGCCGCCGGCCTGTTCGATCTCGCGGAAGGCTGCCCATGCTGCGGTGCAGAGCTCATGTGTCATTGCTTCCAGGGTGCCTGAACCGGCGGCTGGATCGCCGACGCGGGCGAGGTTCGACTCTTCCAAAAGCACAAGCTGCGTGTTGCGTGCGACGCGGCGGGCGAAAGCGTCGGGCAGACCGAGCGGCGCGGTGTGCGGCAGTACCGTGATGGCATCGGCGCCGCTTAAGCCCGCGGCGGCGACCGCAATCGTGGTGCGCAAAATGTTCACGTAAGGATCGCGTCGCGCCATCATGCGCCAAGCGGTCTCGGCCGTGACCATGGCCGGCTTCGGCGTGAGGGCGCAGGCTTGCTCGATGCGGGCCCACAATTTTCGCGCGGCGCGGAATTTCGCCATGGTCAGGAATTGGTCCGCGTCCGCCGACAGCCGGAAGTAGATCGCCTCGCGCGCGGTGGCGAGCGCCATGCCGTGCGCTTCCAGCGCGCGCAGGTAGGCGACCGCGCTGGCCAGCGCAAACGCAAGCTCCTGCGCTTCGGAGCCGCCGGCATTGTGGATGATGCGGCCATCGGCGACGGCGAACGGACCGCGGAAGCCGGCGGCGGCTAGCTCGCCAACCATCGCGGCGAAATTCGGCGCAAGCTCGTCCCAGCTTCGCGGCGCGCGGCCGGAAGCGGCATAGCCGCCCATCGGATTGATGCTGGCGCGCAGATCGACCTTTGCCGGCGCGATGCCGCGGCTTTTGACCAGCGCCGCAAAATCACGGACGACGTGGCGCGTCGCCGGCGAAAGATTGAGATCGATTGCCACGGCGGTGAGATCGACGCCGTCGAGCGTGCGCTTAAGGGTTGCCGGCGACGGATCGAGGCCAAAACCGTTGGCGCTCACCGAGCCGGCGAACACCAGCACCAGGCCGGTCGCGCCGTTTTCCAAATCGTCGAGCGCCTGCGCATTGGCGACCGCCGGGTCGGGATGATCGACGCGTTGCATGACGGTCCAAGCGGCGCCGGGCGCACGCCCGCCAACGGCAGTCGCTGTGGCGTCGCGCACATAAAGCGGTTCGATGGTCAGGCCGTCATGGGTCCGGCTTTCGAGCCGTGCGAACGGCGCGCCCTTGAGCACGGCATCGACCAGCCCGCGCCAGGCTTCTTCCGTTGCCGGGGGGAAGTCGGCGGCGGGGGTCGGGTTTTGCGGGTCGGTCATCGTTGCAAAATGCCATGTCGGCAAAGGTTGGCCAACCTGGCTGGCCGACCAGTCCAGCCGTGCAATTGGCGTGCCGCGCCTAGCGCCCTCGCAGCTTCTCGATGCCAACCGTATCCACTCGCTTGAGCGCGTCGCTGACTCGGATGCCCGCGATGACGCGGCCGGGCGCGATTTCTGCCAGCGGCACGAGAACGAAGGCGCGCTCGAACAGATGCGGGTGGGGCAGCGTCAGGGTGGCGTCGTTGAGGACAACATCGTCATAAGCCAGGATGTCGAGATCGATGAGACGTGGTCCCCAGTGTTGTTCGCGGGCGCGGTCGCGGCCGAGCGCGCGTTCGCAGGCTTGGGCGCGGGCCAGCAGCGCGTGCGGCGCAAGCACCGTCGAAACCGCGATGACGGCGTTGATAAAAGGCGGCTGGTCGGTGACGCCCCAGGGCGGCGTGCGGTAATCCGACGATCGCGCCGTAAGCCGCACGTCTGGGCCGTCGCACAGTATCGCGATCGCGGCATCGAAGGTTGCCCGCACGTCGCCGACATTGCCGCCCAGCGCGATGAACGCTTCGGCCAAAGTTTCAGCCCCTGCCGCGCTCTTGGTTGCGATCTTGCCGTGCGCGCTCGATGACGACGCCGACGTCGTCGAAGGTGGCGGCGATCGGGGCGTGCGGCTTGTGCACGGTGACGCGGATGCGGCGCACTTGGGGGTAATGCTCCAGCACCGCCTCGGCGACGGCGCCGGCTGCCGCCTCGACCAGCCGATAGCGCCGCGAGCAGAAAGCTTCGGTCGCCGTCTGCACCACCTTGTCGTAGGAGACGGTGTGCTTGAGCATGTCGGTACGCGAGGATTCGGCAAGGTCGATATCGAGCATGAGGTCGAGCTTGAAGGTCTGTCCGACCTTTGCTTCGTGCTGCATCACCCCGTGATAGGCGTGCAGCGCCAGCCCGCTGACGAAGACGGAATCGCTCATCGCGCCCGCCTGATGGCCGCGGCGACGGCCAGCGCCTGCACGGTCGGCGCCACGTCGTGGACGCGGATGATGGCGGCGCCGTTCTCGACGGCCAGAAGATGCGCGGCGAGCGAGCCGCCGAGCCGCTCCGCCGGTTCCGACGGCGCGATGGAATGGATGAAGCGCTTGCGCGAGGCGCCGACCAGAAGCGGCAGGCCAAAACCGCGCCAGGCGTCGAGCCTCGCGATGCAGGTCAGGCTCTGCTCCGGCGTCTTGCCGAAGCCGATGCCGGGATCGAGCACAATCCGTTCGGGTGGAATGCCGGCGCGGGCGGCGATGGCGAGCGAGCGCTCGAAGAACGCGGTGACATCGGCGACAATGTCGATCCTCGGATCGGCGGCATCGCGATTATGCATGACGATGACCGGCGCATCGTGCGCGGCAACGACCCGCGCCATGTCAGGGTCGCGCTGCAGCCCCCACACGTCGTTGACGATCGTCGCGCCGGTGTCGAGCGCCCAGGCCGCCACGGCGGCTTTCATGGTATCGATCGAGACCGGAATGCCGAGCGCGACCACGGCCGGCAGGATCGGGGCAAGGCGCGCGCGTTCTTCATCGAGCGGCACCGCGACCGCATTGCCATAAGGACGCGAGGATTCCGCCCCGACATCGAGGATATCCGCGCCTTCGGCGGCGAGGCGCTGCGCTTGGGCAATGGCGGCAGCCGGATCGAGAAAGCGGCCGCCGTCGGAAAACGAGTCCGGCGTGATATTGAGAACGCCCATGACCAGCGGCCGGCCTTTGGCCAAAAGGCCGTGCAGCAGACTGGCGCTCGCGGCGGCACGGGGCGATAAAACATCGCGAAAATCCAGGCTTGCGGCCGTTTCCTGGCCCATCGCTGCAACGGTCCTCGGCGGGTCTTAAAGTGCTTTCTAAGCCGTCGCTTTGCGCGGTCGCGCAAAGCGAGTCAAGCCACGGACGGGCAACGCCAAAGGGGCCGGGAAGGGCTAGGCCGATCAATAACGGATGATGGTCGGCAGCTTCTTGGCGCTCTCGATCCAGCGCTCCACCGTCTGCTTCTTCGGCAACAGCCGCACCAGGTTGCGCTTATTGGCTTCGCGCATTTTCTCGACCAGGTGCTCGGGGTTGCGGAATTTGAGCTCGTTGACGGTTTTGACGCCGACGGCGCGCAACAGCTCGGAATATTCCCACCCCACCCCTTTGACCCGCATACGGTCGGCGGCGGTGACCCAGCCGAGAATGCGCTCGGAATTGGTGCGAGTCATTTCCGCAAGCTTCAGCCGCTGTTTCGGCGTTTTGGCCGAGCGCAAAAGCCCGATCGTGGTGCGAATCCCTTCCGACTTGAGGAGCGCGGCCGTGTCAGGCCCGATGCCCCGGATGTCGGTGATAGGATACGCCATCGCTGCCTCCCCCTCGGCGCGCCGTTACATGAACCGCAAAAGGCCGGGGATCGCCACAACGGTCTTATCGACCGTTGCCATGACGTCGTGGCTGACTCTTTGTACCTGCCCCATGCTCAGCCCCGCCGCCATCATGCGCATGCCCCTATCACTTCGCTCATGCCGAAACCGCCGGCATTAGCGCTGGCGGCTAGCCGCAGCAAGGTTTTGGCTCCACCGAGCCTGGCCAAGAGCGGGCGCACTTTGTCTGTTGGTCCTTCCATGACCGGAAGTCGAAAATGATCCCCACCGCCTTTTCGGCGGCTAGCGCGATCTACTGTGAGATCGGCGACCAGCCGGCCGACGAGTTCGTCTATTGCCCCAACGCCTCCCTGCACTTACGGCAGGTTTCGATTCAATTAATGTACATTCCTCGGGGCGTGACAAGTATGCACCACCCGCTTGGAGGCCATTTGACGCGCTGCTGATGTCGAAGCGTGGCGGGGCGTTGCAAAGATGCAACGCCTGTTCCCGCGCGGCACCAAAAAGAATGCGCGGGCGACGTGGCAATGACATGTCCCGCGCTATAAATATCACAGCGCGAACGAGAGAAGGTGACCCCATGACGGCATCCGCAGCTCTGCCCGAGGTACTTGACCGCATCGACCGGGACCTTGATGCCAGTATGGATCGCCTGTTCGCGCTGTTGCGCATTCAATCGATATCGACCGACCCGGCCTTTGCGCCGCATTGCCGCACTGCGGCCGAATTTGTCGCGACCGATCTGCGTGGGCTCGGTTTCGAGACCAGTGTGCGGCCGACGCGAGGCCACCCGGTCGTTATCGGCAAAAGCGGCAACGGCAAAACCAACGGCAACGCGCCGCGGGTGCTGTTCTACGGCCACTATGACGTGCAGCCGGTCGATCCGCTCGATCTGTGGCAGACGCCGCCGTTCGAGCCGCGCATCGAGACGCTGGATGGTGGCCGCAAGATCATCGTCGCCCGCGGCGCCTGCGACGACAAAGGCCAGGCCATGACCTTCGTCGAGGCCTGCCGCGCCTTCAAGGCGGTTACCGGCGCGCTGCCGCTGGACATTACAATGATGATCGAGGGCGAGGAGGAGTGCGGCTCAAAACATTTGTTCGGCTTCGTGCGCGACAATGCCGCCGAGCTGCGCCGCGACCTGGCGCTGGTTTGCGACACCGGCATGTGGGACGCGCAGACACCGTCGATCACCACGTCGCTGCGCGGCCTGGTCTACGAAGAGATCCGGCTGACCTGCGCCGACCGCGACCTGCATTCCGGCCTATTCGGCGGTGCGGCGCGCAATCCGATCCACGTGCTCGCCGACATTCTTTCGGCCATGCACAATGCCGACGGCGGTGTCACCATTCCGGGCTTTTATGACGGCGTTCATGACCTGCCGCCCGACATCAAGGCCGATCTCGAAGGCCTTGGGCTCACTGCGGAAAAATTTCTCGGCCCGATCGGCTTGAAGATTCCGGCCGGCGAAAAGGGCCGCATCCTGCTCGAGCAGATCTCGACGCGGCCGACGGCCGAGGTCAACGGCATCATCGGTGGCTATACCGGGGAGGGGGCGAAGACCGTGATCCCCGGCAAAGCCAGCGCAAAGGTCTCGTTCCGTCTGGTCGGCGCCCAGGACCCGGAAAAGATCCGCAACGCCTTCCGCGATTTCGTCCGCGCCCGGGTGCCGGCTGACTGTTCCGTGGAGTTCGGTAATTTTGGCTGCAATCCGGCGTTCGAGGTGGCGTTCGATAATCCGGCCTTGGGCAAGGCGCGCACCGCGCTCGCCGAGGAGTGGGGCAAGAAGGCGGTGACCATCGGCGCCGGCGGCTCGATCCCCATCGTCGGCGACTTCAAGACCGTGCTCGGCATGGACACCTTGATGGTCGGCTTTGCGCTTGACGACGACCGGGTCCATTCGCCCAACGAAAAGTTCGATTTGAAATGCTTCCATAAGGGCATCCGCAGCTGGGCGCGGATTTTGGCAGCGCTGGCGGGGTAAAGTGGCGACTGGCGAAGTGGCGAATAATAGTCCCTGCCAATTCGCTATTCGCCCGTTGCGACGCCAACTCAACAGCGCAATGAATTCTCCGCGGCCCTGGCTGCTGCGCCACCGCTCGTTTGTGCCGTTCTGGTACGTCCACCCGTCAACGGGCGGCGCTTACCGTGGACGAAGGTTCCTCGTGCCACACGCGCCGGGTAGCGGAGAGGACTTGCCAGTGTCCAGTTCGCGGTCCAGCCCTAGCGGGCGCCCGTGACGACCGCGACTTTTTCTTCGCTGCCGCTCGGCAGAAACACGCTGCCGTTGCTGGGCAAGTAGCGCGCCGACAATCGATGCTCGCCGGGCTTCTGGCTCGCTGCCGGCGATTTCGCCAAACCGTGCGCATCGAGCTGGATCGGCTTGCCCATCGCCACGCCATCGAGCATGAACTGCACAGTTCCGATTGGCGTTTGCCCACCAGCCACCAATCGCGCGACCGTCGCCGTGAAGAAGTACAGGGGCGTTGTGTTCTGCACATTCGGCACATTGATAGGTGTCAGACCATCGCTCACGGTGATCGTGGTCGCGCCCTGCTCGATGCGCTGGGTGAGTGCGTAAGCCTTCGCAAAACCAGGCACACCCGTCGCCGCCACGTCAAACACACAGTCGGCATTTCTTGTCTTGTCGGCAATCGGTTGGCAATACTTCTGTGCGGGGCCAGGCCCAAGCGGCTTTGCCGGCGATGGATGATCCGGCACGACACAGGAAGAACTGCTCTCAGCAGGCCAATCGGCGAACGTGAATGTCGCGGTCGACGTGCCCGGTGCGTAGTCGAACAGGCTCGTCGCATTGTTGACGCGCCAAGCATTCGCGTAAGTTTGATTGAGCGTGACATAACGTTGGTGCAATGCCGCCGGCATCGCCCCGACCGTCGTGCCATTGGGAAGCGCCGGCAGCCAACTGCCCTGCGGCACCGAGCCCATGGTCCCTTCAGTCACTTCCGTGCGATACACATCGATATTGAGAAACCACTGTGGCGGCGACAGCCAGCCGGGCGTTGCGATCAGGACGGTGCCATCCGGGAAGTCGATCTCGAGGGCTCCGGCGGTTTGGACGACCCTGCCGCCGCCGCTGAGATTGAGTCCGGTCGTGGTCAGCGGCGTCAATACACCGTCCACACGCAATTGAAGACCGTTTGGGTCGGCTGCATTTTTGAAGTTCGGCTGGTAGGTGACGCGATGCCTGCCGACCCGCGCGGCCACCGCGGTGTTGAGGCTCACGCAAGTTGTAAGGCCCGTATATCCGTCCAGATAAGCGCCGAATGTTGAAGTCGGCGACTGACGCGTTTGGATTTCCAGTCCGGTGGTATTGGGCGGGGCCACATACCCGCCAGCAGTTTTCAAGTTGTCCAGTCCGCCCACATCGCGCAAGGCCGTAAACTCGCCACCGGCTTGGAAATTGTAATGTATGCCGTTGGTGGTGGTGATATGCGGATCGCCGTCATCGTTCGCCGTTGCATTGGCGAGGTCGTGCAGGCCGTGCGTCAGCTTGGAAACGTAACCGTTGTAGTTGCCACCGCCGTAGGGGTATTGCGCGGAGCTGGTGTTCGTGCCCGGGAAGTACCATGATGAAGTGTGCGCCGCCACAAACACATAATTGTTTCCGTCCAGCGCAAGCGATGCGGCTTCGTCCTCCGACCCAGTGCCGAGATAAGTCGCCTGGGTGATCGGGTAGCTCAAATCATTTTTCAGCCTGGCCACAAAATTGTTGTAGCCGCCTCCGGCAAGGGCGGGTTGTAACCCCTGAGGTGTTTTGGGGAAGTCGGTGGACTGAGTCTTCCCGGCCACAAACACATTGCCACTCGAATCCAGCGCAATGGCAGTGCCGTAACTGTCCATATTACCGCCGAGATAGGTCGCGTTGATGAGCGTCAAATTATTGTTCAGCCTGGCCACGAAAGCGTCTGCGTATCCGGCAAATGCCGGTTGCGCCCCGTTGACCGTATACGCGGGCGGCAAATTCCCGGCCGTGTCCCCCACCACAAACACATCGCCGTTGGTCGGCTCCACAGCAATGCCGTTGCCGCTATCGGATGAGGGGCCGCCGAGATAGGTCGCTTGGATGGGCCCGGTTAAAGTGATGCTCAACCTGGCCACGAAAGCGTCGCCGCCCCCGGCATAGCTGTTTGGCGCCCCAGGAAAAGTCGCGGAATTGGTCTGCCCAGCCACAAGAACAGAGCCGGAGCCGGATGGATCGAACGCGATGGCGTTGCCGCTGTCATCTCCGCCGCCGCCGAGATAAGTCGCCGTAAGCGCGGTCAATTTGAAGTTCAGCTTGGCGACGAAAGCGTCATTTGCGCCTCCGCCATAGCCGGGTTGCGACACGCCGACTGCGACTGGAAAGTTCCCGTCCGTGAATCCTGTAACAAACACCTCACCATTCGACGCATTCATCACGGCTATGGCCGTGACGAAATCATTCCCACTGCCGCCGAGATAGGTCGCCTGAAGCATGGCCAAGTTGGTGTCCAGCCTGGCCACAAAACCGTCGTAGCCGCCACCGTTGCCGGTCTGCACTCCGCCGGTATGCGGGAAATTCGTGGAGTTAGTAATCCCCGCCACATACACGTCGCCGCTCGCCGTATTCACCGCAATGGCATAGCCGTCCTCCCACCCACTGCCACCCAGATAGGTTGCCTGCATAAGCGTGGTCAAACCGTTGTTGAGCTTGGCTACGAAAGCGTCTTCTACGCCTCCGCCAAAGCTGGTTTGCAGCCCGCCGGGCGTTACCGGGAAGTCCATCAGGGACTGTGTATAGCCCGTCACATACACATCGCCGCTGGTCGTATTCACCGCAATTGCGTGAACGCCGTCGTTTATACTGCCGCCGAGATAAGTCGATTGCTTGAGCGGGTCGATGACGACGGGAAAAGCGGGGTCATATCCGCGGAGGCGAAAGCCGTAGCTGCTGCCCGAGAGCGCATAGGCAACACGCACGGATTTGCGTTCGCCCTTGATGTCCTGCCAGGCTCGTGGTGCGGTGAAGCTCACCGGACCGTTGCCGGTGTGGGCGACAAGCGCGCCGTCGGCGGCAAGCTCGAGACGCTCGGCGCCGTCGAGCCGAACGGCGATGCGCCGCGCGTCCGCTCCCGGCGCCACGGTGAAGAACTTTTCGACGCCATTGCTTTGGGCGGCCAGCTCCACCTTGATGCCCGGCCACGCTTCACCGAGCGCGACACGATCAAATGTCGGAATAGACGGCTGCCAGCGCGATGGATCGTTGCCGATGAAGCGGCTGACGTGGGTCGCACTCGGCATTGCCCCACACACCACGGGATTCGCGTTGACCAAAGTCTCCGTCAACACCCATCCGGGGCCACGCTTGTGGATTGCGTCGCGCGCGTCCTGCCCAGCCACCGGCAGTCCCGGAATGCTGTACACCAAAACCCCGGCGCGGGTGACGAACAGAGTGCCGCCCAAGCCGGACGCCGTGAAGGCCACACGCTGATCCTGTTGCCCGGTGTTGGCCTCGAACGGCACCGCCAGGGTTGACATCCTGTGCCGGACTTGCGCCGTATCGGGCACACCGCCGCCATTGTCCGTCACCGATGTCGCATCGCCCTCCTGCGCCACGACGCCGCCGCTGAGCACAGCAACCAAACACAAGCCGGCCAGCCACCAGACAATATACTTCTTCATTGATCGCCCCCATGAGTAATGATTGTGGTGCGCCTACAGTTCGACGCCAGTGGATACGGCGTTGGTATCTCCGCCCTTCGCGGACGCCGCCAAGTTTTCAATCAGCCGCAAGTCTTCAATCAGCCCCAAGTCTTCAATCAGCCGCAAGTCTTCAATCAGCTCTTCGGCCGCATCCGCTACCAATGCTGCCGGCAACGTCAAAAGTGCTGCGGCAGATATTTCTTGAGAACGCGCATTTCCCGCTCCGAGCCAAATCAGTCCGGAGCAGCCAGGCAGACGGCATTATCTTGTTGCACGTCGCCGCTAACGACCTGTCGTTCAACGAGGAGCTTGCCCGAGTCCGTCCCTCGGGAGACTACCCAAGGTAGTAACGGTACACCGGGCCCTGTTGTCGTGCAACAGTCAAAAACCGTTAGGGACGCGAGAACGCGTCCTCGGCAAGTCTCGTTGGAGACTGGCCGGCCGCAGGCGAACGCGTTAAGCAGAACTGATGGATTCCGTCACACCGCCGGCAGCTAACACAATTGCCGCGCCATTATCGTTGCTGCGCCATCGCTCGTTCGTGCTGTTCTGGTGCGCCCGCACCTCGACCAGCGGCGCCTACCAGATGCAAGCGGTCGCGGTCGGCTGGCAGCTCTACGATCTCACCCACGATCCGCTCGACCTCGGCCTGGTCGGCTTGATGCAGTTCTTTCCCGTCGTCGTGCTGGCGCTGGTGATCGGCCAGACCGCCGATCATTTCGACCGCCGCGCCATTGCCGGAACCTGCCAAGTGGTCAAGGCGATCTGCGCCGCCTTGTTCGCGCTCGGTACTTTGCAAGGCTGGCTCGATCGCGGCTCGATCCTGACGCTGATCCTGATCACCGGAACCGCGCGCGCCTTCGAGGCGCCGACGCTGCATTCGATCGTGCCGGGCATCGTGCCGCGTCCGCTATTGCCGCGCGCCATTGCCGCTTCCGCAACGGCGCAGCAGACCGCGATCATCTGCGGCCCGGCGCTTGGCGGTTTTCTCTATGTGCTCGGGCCGGCAGTGGTCTACGCGCTGTGCACGGCGGTTTTCATCACCGCTTGCATCCTCATCAGTTTCGTTCAGGGCAAGCACCGTGCCGCGCAAAGAAAGCCTGTCAGCGTCGAGACACTGTTCGCCGGCTTTCGATACATCCGCAACAACCCGATCCTGCTCGGCGCCGTCTCGCTCGATTTGTTCGCCGTGCTGTTGGGCGGCGTCACCGCGCTTTTGCCGATCTATGCCCGCGATATTCTCGGCACCGGTCCGTGGGGGCTCGGGCTGTTGCGCTCGGCGCCGGCGGTCGGCGCGCTCAGCATGTCGGTGTTTCTGGCGCGCCATGCCATCGAGCGCCGTGCCGGCCTTCTGATGCTGGGCACGGTCTGCATATTCGGGATCGCCTCGACCGTCTTTGCGCTGTCGACTTGGATTGCGCTGTCGTTCGCGGCGCTCATTGTTTACGGCGCGGCTGACGCGATCTCCGTAGTGATCCGCCAGTCGCTGGTGCAGACGCGCACGCCTCATGACATCCTCGGCCGCGTCATGTCGGTGAATTCGATGTTTTCCGGCTCCTCGGGCACGCTCGGCGAATTCCGCGCCGGCGCGCTCGCCGCCTGGATCGGTGCCGTGCCCTCGGCGTTGATCGGCGGGGTCGGGGTGATTTTGATCGCGCTGACGTGGTTCCGGCTGTTTCCGGCGTTGCGCGGGATCGAGCGGTTGACCGGCGAGACCGGCGAGCGTTTCTCGGACGATGCCCTCACGGCGGAATGACGCAGCTCACCTGCCGCCAAATCTGCTATTCTGATGGTATTGGCCGTTTAAAGGCGCGCTGCGTTGCAAGACCGACCCGCCGACCAGGATAACTTGCGAAAATCTGGAAGGGATGACGCATGAAAAAGTCGCTTCTTATCGCCGTGGTTGCGATCGGCACCGTGCTCGTGAGCTCAGGCCTTTACGCCGACAATTTTCCGTCGCGGCCGGTCACCTTCACCGCGGTATTCGGTCCCGGCAGCGCCAGCGACACCATTTGCCGGATCATCGCCGATCCGCTCGGCAAGGCGCTCAAACAGCCGGTCATCGTCGAGGACCGCCCGGGCGCCGACGGCGCGCTGGCCGCGCTCTATGTCCATCATCAGCCGGCCGACGGCTACAATCTGTTGATGGCGACCAATTCGCCGCTGTCCGCCGATCCGTTCCTGTTGAAAGACCTCGCCTACGACGCGGTGAAGGATTTTGACCCGGTGACGCGGGTCGGAAGCTTCACGCTGATGCTGGTGGTCTATCCGGGCCTGCCGATCCATTCGATGAAGGATCTGGTCGACTACGCCAAGGCCAATCCCGGCAAGCTGAGCTATGCCAGCGGCAATACCGCTGGCGTCGTCGGCGGCAAGACGCTGGCCAACTATGCCGGCGTCGACATGCTGCACGTGCCCTACAAGAGCTCGCCGCCAGCCATCGAGGACGTCATCGCCGGCCGCGTCTCGATGATGTTCGCCGACTTTACTGTCGCCATGCCCCATGTGTCGGCCGGCCAAGTCCGGGCGCTGGCGGTGACGCGCATCAAGCGCAGCGCGTTGTTCCCGGACCTGCCGACCTTGGATGAGGCGGGCATCAAGGGTTTTAATCTCGATGCCTGGGCCGGTCTTGTCGCGCCGGCCGGCACGCCGCCGGACGTCATCGCTACACTCAACACCGCGCTGCGCAAGATCATCGACAGCCCGGAGATCCAGACGAAACTCAAGAACGTCGGTTTCGATGGATTTTCCTCGACGCCGGAGGAATTTGGCAATTTCATCAAGGTCCAGCTCGGCGAGTGGGGCAAGATGGTCAAGGACGCTGGATTGTCGCAGCAGTAAAGCGGACGGCGCCTCCAGGCGATCATGCTCTCAAGGCGAGGATGGCGAGAACCAGGGCCGGCGGCATGACGACGGCGCCGAGCCGAAGAAAAGTCCATGCGCCGACGTGAAGCCCTTCGCGCCGGAGCACGACCAGCCACAGGATCGTCGCCAGCGAGCCGGTCACCGACAAATTCGGGCCGAGGTCGACGCCGATCAGCATCGCGCCGGTGACGTGGGGCGGCAGCTGGTCGGCGGCAACCACGGAGCCGACGATCAAGCCGACCGGAAGGTTGTTCATCAGGTTCGACGCCAGCGCGACGCCAAGGCCGGCGCCCCATGCCGAGGCCGTACCTGAGCGTGCGACTTCCGCATGCATGAGCCCGCTCAGCGCGGCAATGACTCCGGTGTGATCGAGCGCTTCCACCAGGACGAACAGGCCGGCGACCAGCGGCAGCACGCCCCACGACACGCCTTTGAGCACCGGCCATGGCGACTGGCGGTTCAATGCCAGCACGATCGCGGTCGTCACCACGCCGCTGATCAAGGTCGGCAATCCGAGCTGCACGTCGAAGGCTGAACAGCCCAACAGCACGACGGCAACCGCGCCGATGCCGCCTAAGGTCAGGCGGCCGCCATGGCCGAGCGGCGGTCGGGCCGACGTCGCCGCGATTGTCTCCGCCGCCAGCGCGCGGCGCTGCATCAGCCGTAACGCCAGATAGGTCACCGCAATCGCGATGACCGACGGCGGGCCGAATTGCCCGAGCCATGCCGCGAGATGCGGCATGCGGCCGGCGAAGACCACAAGATTGGCCGGATTGGAAATCGGCAGCACAAAACTCGCCGCATTGGCAATGAAGGCGCAGACCAACAAATAGGGCAGTGGCGTTGCGCCGGCGGCCCTGGTCGCGGCATAAACCGCGGGTGTGAGCACGACGGCGGTCGCGTCGTTCGACAATAGCACCGTGACGACGGTGCCGACCGCGTAGACCAACGCAAACAGCCGTTGCGGCGAGCCACGCGCGTGCTGTACGGCGAGCGCCGCAAGCCAATCGAAGACGCCTTCCTGTCGCGCCACCTCGGCAATCAGCATCATGCCGGCAAGGAAGCAGTAAACGTCGAGGCCCTTGCGGATGCCGGACCAGGCGTCCGTCCATGGCAACAGGCCAAACGCGACCAGCAAGACCGCACCGGCCACTGCCCAGATCGCCTCCGGCAAGCGAAACGGCCGGGCAATGACGCCGGCCGTCGCCATTGCGGCGATGCCCCATGCCGCGACAGCGCTTCCGTCTATGGCAATGGACACCGCGTGTTCCCCATAGGCGCGCGCAACTATTCGGCGGCAATCGCCGTGCGCATTCGGCCCGCTTTAGCCGATTCCCGCGCTTGGGTTTCGGGCATGACGAAAAGATAAAGTGCAAGACCGGCAGCGGCTATACCGGCGAGCGTGAGGAACGCCGCGCTATATCCGGCGTGAACGACAATGAAGCCGGCTACGCTGGTCGAGAGCGCGGCCCCGATGCCTTGTGCGGTCATCACCGCGCCTTGCGCCACGTTGAAGCGGCCGGTGCCGCGCATCAGGTCGGCGACGATGACCGGAAAAATCGCGCCGTAGATGCCGGCGCCGATGCCGTCCAGCAATTGCACGCCGACCAGCCAAAAAGGGTTTTCGGAAAGCGGATAGAGGCAGCCGCGAACGGCCAGGACCGCAAGCGCGATCACAAAGAACGGCTTGCGTCCCCAGGCGTCCGCCTTGGCGCCGACCAGCATGGCCATCGGCACCATCACGAATTGCGCCGCGAGGATGCAAGCGGCCATCAGGCTCGTGCCCAGGTTCTTGTCTTGCAGCGCGAGTTTTTGGCCGACCAGCGGCAACATGGCGGCGTTGGCGAAGTGGAACATGATGGCGCAACCGGCGAATATCAGCAGCGGCCGGCAGGTGAGAAGCACGCTCAGCCCGGACGGCGCAGCGCCGGTTTTACCGCGGTCCGGCGCGGCATCGCGCAGACCTCGCGCCAGCTCATGATCGATGGCGCGTTCCGGAATGCCGCTGACGCTCACGATGCTCGCAACCGACATGGCCGCGAGCAGATAGAACACCACCGTCGGTCCCCAAAAATAAGCGAGAGCGATCGAAGCCGCGGCGGCAAACGCATTGCCGGCGTGATTGAAGGTCTCGTTGCGGCCAATTCTTGCGGTAAAGGCCCGGTGTCCGACGATGCCCAGCGTGACGGCTGCGAGCGCTGGGCCGAACACGACGCCGGCGGCGTGCGCCGTCGCTTGCGAGATGGCGACCGGCCAGAACGACGACAGCCACGGCAGAATGAGGGAAGCCGCAGTCACCGCAACGGCGGCCGCGATCATGAAGGCCCGCTTCGCCTTGATCGCATCGACAAGGGCGCCTGCGGGCGTCTGCGCCAGGATACCGGCGATGGTGGCGATCGACATCACGACGCCGATGCTGGCCGCATCCCATTTGCGTTCGGTCAGGAGATAGATGGCGAGGTAGGGACCCAGCGCGTCGCGCACGTCGGCCAGGAAAAAATTGGCGGCGTCGAGCGCGTGGTTGGCACGGCTGATTTGGCGCGGGTCTTTGCGCACGTTTTGGCCGCTGCCAGTCGTCACTATTGGACTCGCTTAAATCAAGCGTGCCCCCGCCCGAGGCAATAATCTTATCTTGAATGACCAAAGGCGAATTTGGTTCCAAACTCCCCGCCACGGGAGCCAACGCCTCGACCTCAATCCGCCTGCTGGCGCACCACCAGCACCGAGCAGGCGGCGTAACGCACCACGTGGCCGGCATTGGAGCCGAGGAAATAAGTGCGCACGCCGGTGCGGTGCGAGCTCATGACGATGAGGTCGGCGCGCATCCGCTTGGCTTCATCGAGGATTTCGCGGTCGACATTGCCCACAAGCACGGCAGTCGAAATCTTATCCGGCGCCAGGCCGGTTTCCTTGGCGACGATGGCGATCGCTTCCTCGGCCGACGCGCGTTGCTGCGCCTCGAAGTCGGGCGGCACATATTCAGCGAGCATCACCGGCGTTACCGGCAAGACGTTGACCAGGCGGATGACACCGTCGGATTCCTTCGCCATCGTCAACGCGGTGGCGATGGCGGGCTTCGCCAGCTCGACATCGGCGAGATCGATCGGCACCAGGATGCGTCTGTACATGGCTGCGAGCCAAGCTATCCCAATTCGATGAAAAAGGGAATCGCCCGTGAAGGAGCCTTCTTGACCGCCGCAGCCTTGCGCGAAGTGTTCAATCCGGCGTCGTGACCTTGAAGTGCTTGAAAATCGTTGTCGTGTCTTTGTCGTTGCTCCCCGCCCCGTAGACGCCAAAATACCAGTCGGAGGTCGGCGCTTCCCCTCTGATGTCGCGGATTTTGGCGCCGTTGACGAACAGCGACACCAAATTCCCCACGGCTTTCACGCGCAGAACATTGGCCGCGCCCTGGCTTGTCCGCACGCTACTGTCCTCAGAACTTGGTCGTAGCGCCAGCCATTGACCGCCTTGAAAACGAAAAATTCCGACGGTGCCGCTTGCTTGAATTTGCAGGGAAAAATAATTGTTGAAGTCGGTGGCCCAGAACATCAGTCCCGCGCCTGCGGGTGTTTTTGATGCAGGGGGATCCTTGAATGTGACTTCGACGCAAATATCCGCGCTTTTGACGCCATTGGCTATATTCAACGCCTTCAAGACTTTTGCTGCAGGCGACTCAATGACCAGGGACGAATTTTCGGCGCGAATACTGGGGCCAAAATTCCAGCCCCCCGAATCGTCTTTGAATTCATCTTCAAAAATTGTCCGCGTTCCTTCACAAGCAAACAGCGTTCTGGTCTGCAACGCACAAAACGCCAGCGTTGCAGCAGTCAGAATAAGCCATCGTCTTTGCAACACGCCGTCCTCCCGTCTAAAGTTCCCTCTTATGTGTTCACAATTTTCAATATATGCCACGACACGTCCCGGCCTGCAACAGATCGCGGTTTTGACACCTCACTCCGTGGCGGCGGCAATGAGCTTCGGCGTGACAAAGCGTTCGAGCCGGCCGGCATGCCGATGCAGGCGCGACCAGTCGTCGAAGGCGAGGTCGATGACGACGAGGCCCGAGGTCGGCAATTTCTCCATCACCCGCTCGCGCGCGTCGACGTCGCCCGATGCGATCAGTTGCACTGCAACGTCGTGCAGGCCGGGATTGTGGCCGACCAAGAGCAGGCTGTGCGCGCCGCGCGTCTCGCTGATGATCTTGAACAAGGTCTCGGTCGTTGAGTTGTAGATGCGCTCTTCGTTGACGAGCCGCGGCGCCTTGGCGAAGGCCGGCGCGACCAGCGCCCAGGTTTCCTGGGCGCGCTTGGCCGGCGACACCAGCGCCAGGTTGGGAGTGAGGCCATGGCGGGCCATATAGGCGCCGATCACGGCGGCATCGTCGCGGCCGCGTTTGGTCAATTTGCGGTCGCGGTCGCGCTCGCCGGCTTCGGCGCGTTCGGTTTTGGCATGGCGCAGCAACAGCAAACGGCGCATGGCGGCAATGTCGCTTTCTGAGCCCAGGGAGTCTAGTCTGCGCCCCGCAGCGGTGGACCGGAACGACCTTTGGACATGAGCGAAACCGATATCACAGCCTATGGCCAGAGCTGGTACGCCGCCACCATGGTGGATGCGCCGCGGCGGCCGGCGCTGCACGTCGACCTCGACGTCGATGTTTGCGTGATCGGTGGCGGCCTTGCCGGGCTGACGACGGCGCGGGAATTGGCGCGGTCCGGCTGGTCGGTCGTGCTGCTGGAAGCCGGCCGGCTGGCGGCAAGCGCGTCAGGGCGCAATACCGGTTTCGTGCTGCCGGGCTTTGCCGCCGACGCGGAAAAACTGATCGGCCGCATCGGCTTCGAGCGCACGAAGTCGCTATGGGCGCTGTCCCAGGCCGGGCTCGATTACGTTCGCAACGCCGTCAAGGAAGAAGGCGCCACCGGCATCGATCCGCAGCCCGGCTGGCTTTACGTGTCCAAGGTCGACAATGGCGACGAGTTCTTGGGCCTGGTGCGGCTCCTCAACGATCTCGGCTGCGAGATCGAGGGCTGGCCGACCGAGCGGGTGCGCGCGGTGCTGCACAGCCAGCGCTACTATCACGCCATCAATTATCTCAACGCGATCACCATCCATCCGCTGAACTACGCGCTGTCGCTCGCCGCGGCGGCGGAGCGCGACGGCGCGCGCATTTTCGAAGGCACGCCGGCGCTGTCGATCGATCCGGCCGGCGTGCGCAAGCGTATTGTCACGCCGGGGGCGCGGCTGCGCGCCAACCACGTCGTGCTTGCCGGCAACGTGCAGATCGGCGGGCTGATGCCGCAGATCGGCGCGACGCTGTTGCCGATCACCACCTATGTGATCACCACCGCGCCGCTCGGCGAAAAACTCGGCGAGGTGGTCGGCTATCGCGGCGGCATCAGCGATACCGACCTCTCCGACAATCACTACCGCATCGTCGGCGGCGACCGCCTGATGCTGTCGGGCCGCTCGACGACCTGGGCGCGCAATCCGCGCCGCTATATGCGCGCGCTGCAGGCCGACATCAAAAAAACCTATCCGCAGCTCGGCGAGGTCGCGGTCGATTACGCCTGGTCCGGCACGCTGGGCAACACCGTGCACCGCATGCCGCAGCTCGGCGAGCTCGGTGCCGGCGTCTGGCTGGCGTCCGGCTTCGGCGGCCACGGCCTCAACACAACCGCCATGGCCGGCACTCTCATCGCGCGCGCCATCGTCGAGGGCGACCAGACCTGGCGGCAATTCTCGCCGTTCGAATTGGTGTGGGCCGGAGGCATCGCCGGCCGCGTCGCCATTCAGATGCGGTCCTGGATCAAACGGTTCCGCGATCGCATCGCCGAACGCCGGGCCCATGCCCGCGAAATCGCGCACCGGCAGGCGCGCGAAGCCGAACTTTTGGCACAGGAGGCGGCGCGCGCGCAGGAAGCCGCCGCGCAGGCCGAAGCGGCACAAAATGCCGCCGCGGAAGAAGCGGCTCGCTATGCCGAGCCCGAGCCTATCGTTGCCGCCGAAGCTGAGCCGCTCAGGCGGCCCGCGACGGGGCGACATCGGTCAAGGCGCCGCAAGCGGCGCGAGCGCAGCGAAGAGGTTAGTTAAATCTTCTCGAAGTGAATCTGCTCGGCCACCGCCGTCCATTTGGCGATGTCGTCGATGAGCCGCTTCTTGAATTCGGCCGGCGTCGTCGGCGCCGGCTCATTGCCGAATGTGTGCATGCGCTCGACTGTCGTCGGGTCTTTGAGAATGCGCACCACCTCGGCATTGAGCCGGTTGACGATCGGTTCGGGCAGGCCGGCCGGGGCCACCAGGCCCTGCCAGGCGCTGACGTCGAAACCGGGCACACCGCTTTCGGCAATGGTCGGCGCGGACGGAAGCGCAAAATATTCCTTGGCGCTCGACACCGCGAGCGCGCGCAATTTTCCGTTGCGGATGAACTCCATCATGGTCGCCGGCGGATCCATCATGAAATCGAGCCGGCCGCCGACCAGCTCCATCACCGCCGGCGCGCTGCCGCGATACGGCACGTGCAGCACCTTGATCTTGGTTTCGATGGCGAACAGCTCGATGGCAAGATGCGGCCCCGAGCCGACACCGGGCGTGCCATAGAGCAGGGGATTTGGCCGTTTGCGTGCGGTGCTGATCAGTTCGGCGACGCTCTTGATGCCTGAGTCGACATTGGTCGCCATGACATACGGATATTCTGACGCAAGCGTGATGGTGGTGAAGTCGTCGACGGAACGGTAAGGCAGATTGGCAAACGTCGCCGCGGCGCTGGCATGTCCCGAGGGGATGACGCTCAGCGTATAGCCATCGGGCGCCGCGCGCGCGACCTGGGCGGCCGCCGCCGTGCCGGACGCGCCGGGACGCGGCTCGACGATCACCGCCTGGCCGAGCGAGCGTGACAGTCCGTCGGCAATCAGACGGGCAATGACGTCGGACGGCCCGCCGGCCGGAAAGCCGTGAATGATGGTGACGGTGCGCGACGGCCAGTCGGCCTCGGCGCGAGCCTTGCTGGCGGCAAAGCCGGCAAGGCCGGCGACCACGGCACGGCGCGTGAGCTTTTTGGTCATCGCACGGCCTCCCTGCTACCGTCCTTCGCGCCGCGCCATAAATGCCAGCCGCTCGAACAGGTGCACGTCCTGCTCGTTCTTGATCAACGCGCCGTGCAGCGGCGGGATGAGTTTCTTAGGGTCGCGCTCGCGCAGTGTCTCGACCGAGATGTCCTCGACCATCAGGAGTTTGAGCCAGTCGAGCAATTCCGACGTTGACGGCTTCTTTTTCATCCCTGGCACGTCGCGAATTTCATAAAAGAGCTTCAGCGCTTCGGCGACCAGGCGATGTTTTACGCCGGGAAAATGCACCTCGATGATCGCGCGCATGGTGTCGGGGTCGGGGAAGCGGATGTAGTGGAAGAAGCAGCGGCGCAAGAACGCGTCCGGCAATTCCTTCTCGTTGTTGGAGGTAATGATCACAATCGGGCGGCGCCGGGCCTGGATGGTCTCGCCGGTTTCGTAGACGAAGAACTCCATGCGATCGAGCTCTTGCAACAGATCGTTGGGGAATTCGATGTCGGCCTTGTCGATCTCGTCGATCAACAGCACCGGCCGCTCGTCGGCGACGAAGGCGTCCCACAATTTGCCGCGCTTGATGTAGTTGCGGATGTCCTTGACGCGAGCGTCGCCGAGCTGGCTGTCGCGCAGCCGCGTCACCGCGTCGTATTCGTAAAGGCCCTGCAGCGCCTTGGTGGTCGACTTGATGTGCCACTCGAGCAGCGGCGCTGACAGCGCCTTGGCGATCTCGATGGCCAGCACGGTCTTGCCGGTGCCCGGCTCGCCTTTGACCAGCAAGGGCCGCTCCAGCGCGATTGCGGCATTGACGGCAATTTTCAGATCATCGGTGGCGACGTAGGCGCTGGTGCCTTCAAAGCGCATGAGGGTCCATTCTTTCGGTGATTTTGGGGAATTAGAACACGGCGAACTTGTCGGTCACAAGGCGCTGGGAGGCTTGCCGGCGCAAGACGCTTAGGTGTTCCAACCCGGCAATATCTGCCGGCAAGTCGGCATAACCAGCCCCGGCGCCCAACCGGTCAACCTCGATAAGCCATTGATATATTGATATAAATACCATGGCACGGGGATTGCTGGGAGGTGCACGGCGTTGGGCCATCCGTCGCGGCCCCAGTTCGTGACGTTGAGGATCGAGTTGGAGAGGTAATGTCATGGGTATCTTCGATGCATTGACCACCGCGGTGTCCGGTCTGCAGGCACAGTCGTTCGCGCTACAAAACATTTCGGGCAACATCGCGAACTCCCAGACCATCGGCTACAAGGAAACCGACACCGCGTTTCAGGATCTGGTCTCCACCGCCGCGCTCGGACAGCAGACGGCGGGCGGCGTGTTCGCCGGGTCGGTCGCCAGCAACGGCGTGCAAGGCACCATCCAGAACGAAACCGTCTCGACCGACATGGCGATCGACGGCAACGGCTGGTTCGTGGTGGCGCAGCCGTCGGGATCGGCAGGCGGCGGCACCCAGCAGTCGTTCAGCGGCATCAACTATTTTACCCGTCGCGGCGATTTCCAAGTGAATCAGAACGGCTATCTGGTCAATGGCGCCGGCTACTATCTGGAGGGCATTCCGCTCAATCCGGCGACCGGAGCCGCCACCTCCAGCTCGCCCCAGGTGCTGCAATTCAACAACAGCTTCCTGCCGGCTCAGGCGACGACGCAGATCAGTTATCAGGCCAATCTGCCGAGCACGCCCTCGTCGCAGCCGTTCGTAGCCAGCGGCTACACGGTGGATCCGACCGCCGCCGGCACCGGCACGGTGGAAGGCCAAGACGCCTCGATGTTTGCGGCGCAATCGCTCGACGGCGGTTCGATCACGACCTACGATTCGGAAGGCAATGCGGTCAACGTGCAGCTGCGCTGGGCCGAAACCGCGACCTCCGCCACCGGCAATACCTGGCAGCTGTTCTACCAAACCAACTCCACCGCGACCGGTACCCAAGTCGCCTGGCAGAACACCGGAACGTCGTTTACGTTCAATAACAGCGGCCAATTGACGTCGCCGACGGCGACGACTTTGGCGCTGCCGAGCCTGACCGTGAACGGCGACGTGGTCGGCAACGTGACTCTGAATTACGGCTCCGGCGGACTGACGCAGTTCGCCACGACCACCGGCAATGTGCAGGTGGCCGCCATCAACCAGAACGGCTTCACCGCCGGCCAGATGCAGTCGCTCTCGGTGGATGGCCAGGGCCAGATCGTCGGCGCGTTCTCGAACGGCCAAACCGTCGCTCTGGCCAATGTCACGCTGGCGACGTTCAGCGGCCAGGATTCGCTGGAGCCGCTCAACGGCGAGGCTTACGCGGCCACGCCCGATTCCGGCACGCCGATCTACTCGGCGACCGGCAAGGTTGTCGGCAGCTCGCTCGAGGCCTCGAACGTCGACATCGCCACCCAGTTCAGCCAGTTGATCGTGGCGCAGCAGGCCTATTCGGCCAACGCCCGCGTCATGACGACCGCCAATCAGATGATCCAGAGCCTGCTTCAGGTCATCCAGTGAGGAGCGGCAGCTCCTCGCCGGCAACACCGTGATCTTTTGCGCGGACGGCTAGAGCCATGAGCCTTTCCCAAGCGCTGTCCGTTGCCTTGGCGGGCGTCCATGTCACC
The DNA here is from genome assembly GCA_049584715.1 of Xanthobacteraceae bacterium. Lineage (GTDB taxonomy): Bacteria > Pseudomonadota > Alphaproteobacteria > Rhizobiales > Xanthobacteraceae > BOG-931. The sequence goes on along the minus strand of JBAUYI010000133.1, from coordinate 25,496 downwards.
CAGCAGGGCCTTTCGGTCATTGCCGGCAACGTGGCGAATGCCAACACGCCCGGCTATGTCGACGAGACCGTCACGCCGGTCGAAGTCGCAAGCGGCGGCAGTGGCGGCTCAAGCGTCGATTCGAGCGGCATCAACCGCAATCTCAACGCGTTGTTGCAAAGCCAGCTATGGACCGAAAGCTCCGGCGGCTCCTATGCCGATACTGCGGCGCAAATTTATCAGCAGCTGCAGCAGATCTACGGCACGCCCGGATCGTCGTCGTCGTTCGATGCGGTCTACAATAATTTCACCAGCTCCTTGCAGGCGCTCTCCACCAGCCCGAGCTCGTATTCCAGCCAGGCCGCGGTCGTCGGCTCGGCGCAGGCGCTGGCGCAAAGTCTCAATGGGATGACCGCCGGCATTCAGCAATTGCGCAGCCAGGCGGAGGCGGGAATCTCCGGCGACGTGCAGACCGCCAACACCGCGCTGCAGCAGATCGCCAATATCAACCTGCAGCTTGAAGCGGCGCAGCCGGATGCCGCGACCGCGACGCTCGAGGACCAGCGCGACCAGGACGTCGCGCAGCTGTCGCAGCTGATGAACGTCCGCGTGCAGAAAAACGCAAACAATCAATATTCGCTGTTCACCTCGACAGGCCAGCAGCTGGTCAGCGGCACGCAGGCTTCGCAGCTCAGCTTCAACAATGTCGGTACGCTGTCGGCGACGTCGCTGTGGAGCGCCAATCCGAGCCAGGACGGCGCCGGCACGATCACGCTGACGTCGCCGTCGGGCAGCCAAAGCGACCTGATCGCGTCGGGCGCCATCCAGTCGGGCGAGATCGGCGCCTATCTGCAGATGCGCGACACCATCCTGCCCCAGGCGCAGAACCAGCTCGACGAGCTGGCCAATCAAATGTCTCAGGCGCTGTCGAACCAGACCACGGCGGGCACGCCGGCGGTCTCCGGCAGCCAGACCGGGTTCAACGTCGACGTTGGAAGCTTGTCGGCCGGCAACTCGGTGCAGCTCACTTATACCGATCCCGGCAATGTCCAGCGCACGATCACGCTCGTGGCGCTGGGTGCCGGCGGCTCGCTGCCGCTGCAGACCTCGCCGTCCAATCCGAACAACCAGATCGTCGGCGTCAATCTTGCCGGCGGCATGGCCGCGGTGGTGACGCAGCTCAACGCCGCGTTCGGCACCAACCTGCAGTTCTCAAATCCGTCCGGCACCGTGTTGCAGGCGGTCAATGCCAGCAGCACCACCACTGTCGTCAACGCGCTGTCGGCGACGTCGACGGTGACATCGCTGACCAGCGGCAGCCCGCAATTGCCGCTGTTCCTCGACGGCACGACGCCGATCACAGGCGTGCTCACTGCGGCCGGCTCCCAGACCACGGGCCTCGCCGGTCGTATCACGGTGAATGCCGCGCTCGCCGCCGCACCGGCAAGTCTCGTCGCCTATGCGGCCGGCACCGCGGCGGGCGATCCGACGCGGCCGAATTTTCTGCTCAGCCAATTGACCGGCGCCACGCCGACCTATGCGCCGACCACCGGCATCGGCAGCGCACAGCAGCCGTTCAGCGGCACGCTCGCCGATTACATGAGCGCGATCATGAGCCAGCAAAGCCAGGCGGCGAACGCGGCGACCAATTTGCAGCAGGGCCAGGACACCGTGGTCAGCGCCTTGCAGCAGCGCTTCAACAGCACCTCCGGCGTCAGCATCGACACTGAATTGTCGAACCTCATCGCGCTGCAAAACGCCTATGGCGCCAATGCGCGGGTGATGTCGACGATCCAGCAGATGATGTCGATGTTGCTACAGACGGTGCAATAATGAGCATTACCGGTCCCGGATCGATCACGGCCGCCAATATCCAGTCCGTGAACAACATGAATAAGCAGCTCGACACGCTGACCGCGGAGCTGGGCAGCGGCCAGGCGGCGCAGACTTATTCCGGCCTCGGCTCGCAAGCCGGCCTGGCGCTGTCGCTCAATCGGCAGCTCGCGGCGATCACCGCCTACGGCAACACCGCCGCCACGGTCGGCACGACGTTGACCGTCGCACAGTCGGTGCTGAGCCAGCTCGACGGCAGCCGCACGTCCGTGATCCAGGCGGTGGGTCAGCAGGGCACGTTCGCACTCAACGGCAACGGCCAGACCACGACCCAGGCTGCCGCGGCATCGCAACTCGGCGAGATCCTGTCGCTGCTCAACACGCAAGTCGGCAACAATTATATTTTCTCCGGCAGCGCCACGACGACGCCGTCGGTCGCCAGCAGCGATGAAATCCTCAACGGCAACGGCGCCCAGGCCGGCCTGGTCCAGGTGATCAACGAGCGCTTGCAAGCCGACGTCGGCACCGGCTCCGGCCGCCTGGTGGTGGGCGGATCGGGTTCGAGCGTGTCGCTTGCCGACGATTCCGCAACCTCGCCGTTCGGCTTCAAGGTCTCGAACATCACCTCGAATTTGACCGGCTCTACCGTGACGTCGAGCTTGCCGCCGTCGGTCTCGGTCAATCTCGGCGCCAATCCCAACGCCGGCGATACGATCGCGTTCGGCCTGACGCTGCCCGACGGTTCGAGCCAGACCATCACGCTCCAGGCGACCACGGATTCGCCGCCGGGCGCAAACCAGTTCACCATCGGCGCCAACGCCACCGCGACCGCGGGCAATCTGCAAACTGCGCTGTCGGGCGCGATAGCGAGCCTGGCGCAGACGGCGTTGCCGGCGGCCTCCGCGATCGCCGCGGCCAATAATTTTTTCAATTCGAACCCGCCGCTACGGGTCAGCGGCACGCCCGCCACCTCGACGTCGCTGGTGGCCGGCACCTCCGCCAATACGGTGTTCTGGTACACCGGCGAATCCGGTGCAACGCCGGCGCTCCAGACCGCGCAGGCCCAGGTCGGCCCTTCGACCACCATCGCCTATGGCATGCGCGCCAACGAGCAGGCCATCACCTCGCTCGTCGCCAATGTCGCCGTGCTGGCGGCCACGACCTATTCGGCCAGCGACCCGAACGCCCAAACCAATTATGACGCGCTCAGCCAGGAGGTGGCGGCGAACCTCGACGGTCAGCCCGGCACGCAACAGATCAGCGACATCGAGTCCGATCTGGTCAATGCCCAGACCACCATGAGCAACGCCACGAACCTCAACACGCAGACCCAGACCACGCTGACCGGCATGATGCAAAGCATCGACGGCGTGAACCAGAATCAGATCGGCGAGCAGATCTTGACGCTGCAGAACAGCCTCTCCGCGTCGCTGTCGGTCACGGCGCGGCTCGCGCAATTGAGCCTGGTGAATTATCTGGCGCCGTCGAGCGGTTGATTTCAGCCGTCATTCCGGGGCACCGCGAAGCGGCGAACCCGGAATCCATAGCCACAATCAGTGCAGAACTTGCACCGACGGTGATTATGGATTCCGGGTACCTCGCTGCGCTCGGTCCCGGAATGACGATGCTACGCCTTGCCGCGCAGGCCGGCGGCGATGCCGCGATTGATCCGGATCAGCGACTCGACATGTTCCGGCTTCGGCTTGGTCATCAGCGAGAACGTCTCGCCCATGACGAATGCGCCGAGATTGGTGAGGTTCTGACGGACCTGTGTCGGCAATTTGTTGTCGTCGCGCGTCACGGCGTCGATAAACACGGTCCAGAGCTTGCGATTGTACTGGAGCGCCTCGCTCAATCCGGACGGCTTGTCGCGCCAGGAATCATGCACCGCCTGCAACTTCGCCGCCGCGTTGAGCAGCAGGCTTGCTTCCAATTCACGCGGTGTGAGCGTCTCCTTGGCGGCCTTCGCGTAGGCTTTGCTGGCGTAATGCATGGTCGAGCAGTTCCTTTTCGTAGGCGATGAGCTTGCGCGTTTCCTTTAAGGCTTTGTACAGCTCGCCTGTTAAGATTCGATTATTGATGCTGTCGATATAGGGCCGCGTGCTCGGCGCGGCTTTGACGATCTCGCGTACCAGCCGGAAATAAAGCGCGTGATGGTCCTGCGGATGCTTCGACGTGTACATCAGCTGAACGGCGAGATAGATGCGCTTGGCCGGGCTGTTGGCGCGGCTGAGCGTCATGACGTCCTTCTCGCGCAGGATCGGAACCGTGCCGTCGATGGTCAGCCGCGTGCGCTGATCGTCATTGGTGATGACGCAGTCGCCGAGGATGACGCGCTCGCCGGGCTTGAGTTCGAGCTTCAGGGCCACGTTCGAATCCTTGCGATGCCGATCCAGTGTTGCGAATGCGGGTTAAGGCCGGGCTAAGCCGCCGGTTTCGTCATTGGCGAATTACCGCTCGCCGAAAGCAAAACGGCGGGGCTTTCGCCCCGCCGCCTTGGTAGGCCTGTACCAGAAGGTATTACGGGAACAATTTCAGGACCGACTGGTTCGCCTGGTTGGCGATGGACAGTGCCGAGATTTCCAGCTGCTGCTGCGTCTGCAGGGTCAGCAGGTTGGCGCTTTCCTGGTTCTGGTCGGCCAGCACGAGGTTGCTGGCGCCCGTCTGGAGCGTGTTGATCATGTTCTGCTCGAACGTCTGACGGGTCGAGATCGTGCCCGAATTGGTACCGAACGTCTCGGTCTGGGCACGCACCGTGGTAATCGCGGCATTGATCGCGGTTTCCGAGGCGGTGATGTTGTTGTTGTCAAGGAAGCCGGTGCCGGAGGCGGCCGACAGGCCGAGACCCTTGGAGTTGAAGGTCACCCCGGAGATGGTCAGCGAGCTGGTGCCATTCTCGTTGAACAGCACCTTCAGGTTATCGCCGTTGAGCAGGTTGACGCCGTTATACGAGGAATCGCCTGCGAGCTGGTCGATCTGCGTGAGGATGTTGTTGTAGTTGCCCTGCAGCGTGGTGCGCGTGGCCGAGACCGGCGCGACGGCGTTGTTGACCGTGGCGCTGGTGGTGACGCCGAGCGCCGCGGACTCCGCATTGGCCGAGACGGTGAACGCGGTGGTGTTGGTGTTGCCGGTCAGCACCAGGTGGCCGCTGCCGTCGTCGCTCGCGGTCACCGCGCCGTTGGCGCCGAGGCCGGAGACGCCGTTGATCTGCGCTTCGATCGCGGACACCGACTCGCTGGCCGTAATCGCGACCGTGTAGGAGGTGGCACCGACGTTGATCAGCAGGTTGCCGCCGGCGTTGACGGTGGTCAGCGCGACCGTACCGGTCGTTGACGCCGCTGCGGTCGGCGTGGTCTGTTGCGCCTGTTGCGCGGTCGACAGCGCCTGTTCGAGCAAGCTGGTCAGGCTGGTGAGGCCGTTATTGGCCGCATCGAGCGTCTGCTGGGCCTGGCCGATCTGATCGAGCAAGGAGCTCAGATCGCTGGCGCGGTTGTTCAGCGATTGCGAGGTGAAATAGGAGGTCGGATTGTCGAAGGCCGTATTGACCTTCTTGCCGGTCGCCAAATGCTCTTGCGTCGTGGTCAAGTTGGCGGCTGTATTCTGCAGCGACAGCAAGTTCTGCCGAATCCCCGCGCTCAAAGTGATGTTAGACATGGTCGCGTACCCTTCTGGTTTACAGGCCGTACTGGCTTGCACATGCTGTACGTGCCGTACCGGCAAGTGCATGGTCCGATCGACACGATCGGCTGCCAGAGGATTGCCTCAAGCGGCTTAAAGACGTGTAAATCCGCGTGTTTGTCAGGTTTTTCCCGGAATCGCAGCCGGCGTGCGCGCCGGGCGGCCGCCGCACCTTCGCCACGGCATTTCCATAAGCATTTCCATCTATTCGCCGGATTTCGGCAAACCGCTTAAGCGGCTCTTAACCATTCTTCTTTGTAATTGCTTAACCATGTTCGAAAAGACGCCGTGGCGATCGCGGAACGGACCATCCTCGTTTCGGTTGGTCGGCGCCCCGCCTGACGCTTGAGGAACCGGCGCCCTTACAGCGAGCTCGAGCCATAGGGGAGCGATGACGATGCCCGCCTTCGCAAGAATTCCAATGACCGCCGAGACCCGTCCTAGGCCCCCCGGCGCGGCAACCGCCCCGGCGTTCCGCGGTTCCAGGATCGACGCCGCACCATCAGGGTCCACGTCGGAAGCGGCTGCCCCCGGCACGATCAATCTCGTCGTCGCCACGCCCTGTTTCGGCGGCCAGCTTTCCGTGCTCTACGCGGCGTCGCTGTTCAAGCTGCAGACGGCATTGCGGGCCTACAGCGATTTCAACCTCAAGCTGATCTTCAAGGACGGCGATGCATTGATCACGCGCGCCCGCGCCAGTTTGATCTCGCAATTCCTCGACGATCCGAGCGCGACCCATCTGTTGTTCATCGATGCCGACATCGGTTTCGAGCCGGAGCAGGTTCTGCGTCTGCTGCAGTGCGGCGCCGAGATGTGCGCGGCTGTCTATCCGGTCAAGCGGATCGACTGGGATAAAGTCAAAAGAACAATGGACAGCGCGCGGCCCAATCCTGCGGCGGCGTCATTACAATATGTATTTGAGGTTGAAGACCCCAACGCGGTCATTGCCAAGGCGGGCTTCGTCAAGGTGCGTTATGCCGGCACCGGCTTCCTCATGATCCGCCGCCAGGCGCTGGAAAAAATGTGCGCGCAATATCCGCATTTGCAGTACCAGCGCGACCACTCGCTCGATGCCGCGACCGCAAGCAGCAAACGCTTTGCGCTGTTCGAATGCATGATCGCCGAAGACGGCACTTACCTGAGCGAGGACTTCGCCTTCTGCAAGCGCTGGACCGACATGGGCGGCGAGATCTGGGCCGATCTCGACAGCAAGCTTCACCACGTTGGGCCGATGACGTTTCGCGGCGATTTGTCGTCGCAATTCGCCGGCGCGATCGCCTAGACCATGATCCAATTCAATTGAATCGGATCATGGTCTAGAATCTTTGTTTGAGCATGATCTTATCCGAAAACCAGCATCCACTTTTCGGGATCATGCTATAGAAGCAACTCTCAGGCCAATATATTGAGAAGGCTGCCGGCTGAGCCGCTGCTGGCGAGCAGCAGTTCGGCGGTGCCGCCGGTTTGCAGCGCGAAGGCCGAATTGTTTGCGATGCCCGTGGACGAACTGCCGCCCGTTGCGCTCGACGACGAGCTCGACGAAGAACTCGACCCGCTCGCGCTTGCGGAGCTCGAGACAACGGGATGGCTGACTGGAGGAGGCGTGACCGGCGCGAACGTGTCGTTCGTGTTGCCGAAGCCGAGGGCGGCGGCATAATCGCCGCTGACCGAAACGGTATCAATTTTATTCAGGCTGGTGATCACCAGGTCGCCGCTGCCATTGAGCCAGGCATTTACCTGTGCATTGCCCGGCGCGCCGGAATTGATGGCATTGATCAGATCGCCAACCGTATCGGTGCCGGTCGACTGGTAGGTTGTGCTGTAAGTGCCGTCGCTGACGGTGAAACTGCCTCTGGTCAAAAAGCCAAGGCCCAACAGCGGCGTGCCGCTCGTGAGCGGCACGGTGCCGGTGCCGGTCGCCGGCGCAGCGACAATCGGGGCCGCGGTACTGGAAGCAGCAGAACTGGACGAGGATGACGAAGCGGTCGAGCTGGTCGCGCTGGTCGACGAAGACGCGGGCGAACTCGCGGACGTCGGGTTCAGCGCGCTTTGTACTGCGGCCGTAAGTGCGGTGTTGACGCGGTCCAGGGCGGTCTGGTTGGCGATGCTGGCCAAGCCGCTGGCCAGCGTGCTCGATGCGCCGAACATCTGATTGATGACGGTCGCGCTCAGCGCCTGCGTCTGGGTGGTCTGCTGGGACCTCGCCCAAAAATTCTGATCCTGCTGCCAGAACGAGACGCTGCCGACGCTGGTCATCGAGCACCCATACGAAACCCCGCCATTGATGGCGCGCCGCGGTTAATACCGGGTATCCAGGCGAGCGAAATTCATCTTCGGTTAACCATCTTGGCCGACCTTGCCGGGATCGATGCCGATGAAGGTTTCCGCCAGAAGCCAGGCTGACTTGAAGATATGGCCCAGCACGCCACCGCGCGCTCGGATGCGGCGCGTTATATCCAACAAGCGCTGATCCTGCACCGAGAGGGGCGCCTCATCGAGGCCGACGCGCTCTACGGCGCCGTCCTTGCCGCCGACCCGCAGCATTTCGACGCACTGCACCTGCGCGGCGTGCTGCACCACCAGCAAGGCCGCTCGGCGGAAGCGTTGCGGCTGGTCGCCGCCGCGCTGAAAGCGCAGCCGCGCTCGCCCGACGTGCTGTTGAATTACGGCGTGATCCTCGACGCGCTCAAGCGCCATGAAGAGGCGTTGGAAAATTTCGACAAAGTGCTGGCGCTACGCGGCGACGACGCCGTTGCCCATTACAATCGCGGCAATGCACTGAAGGGCTTGGGACGCAGCGCTGCGGCCTTGGCGAGCTACGATCGTACGCTGGCGCTCGAGCCGGACCACGTCGATGCGCTCTACAACCGCGGCAACACGCTGACCGTGCTGCGACGACATCAGGACGCGCTGGCCGATTACGACAAGGTTTTGGCGTTGCGGCCGCGGCATGTTGCGGCACTCAACCGGCGCGGCAATGCGCTGGCAGCGCTGGAGCGGCTCGACGAGGCATTGGCGGCTTACGATGCGGCGTTGCAGATCGCCCCGGACAGCGCCGAGGCGCTGAACAATCGCAGCGTCGTGCTGGTGAAGCTCGAAAAATTCGACGAGGCCCTGCACAGTTGCGACCGCGCGCTCGCGGTAAAGTCCGACTACGCCGATGCCCACTATAATCGCGGCAATGCGCTGCGCGCGCTCGGGCGGCACCAGGACGCCTGCGTGAGCTATTCCGCAGCGCTGGCGCTCGATCAGCGTCGCGCCGATGCACTCAATAATCTGGGTCTCGCGCTGCTTGCGCTCGGCCAGTACCGCGAAGCGCTGGAAAAATTCGACGCGGCGCTGGCCATCGATCCGAACGATATCGGCGCGCTGCACAACCGCGCCAACGCGCTCTTTGAACTTGGCTCGTTCGAAGCTGCGCTGGCGCCATGCGATGCGGTTTTGGCCGGCAATCCGGCGCATATCGAGGCGCTCAATACCCGCGGCGTCGTGCTGGCGAAGTTGCGCCGCTTCGAGGAGGCGCTCGCAAGCTACGACGCGGCGTTGGCCGCGGCGCCGGATCGCGTCGACATCCGGATCAATCGCGGCACCACGCTTTTGGAGCTCGATCGCTTCGAGGAAGCACTGGCGAGCTTCGATGGCGCGCTCGCGGCCGAACCGAAAAACCTCGCCGCCTTGATCAACCGCGGCACCGCTTTCGTCAAAGACAAGCGCTTCGCCGAGGCGATCGGCTGCTACGACCAGGCGCTGGCGATCGATCCCAATCACGTGGCGGCGATCACCGATCGCGGCGTGGCGCTGGCCGAATTGGACCGCTTCGAGGAAGCGCTCGCCGCCCATGAAGCAGCGCTGCGCATCGCGCCGCATGTCTTCGCCGCACACGTCAATCGCGGCAATGCGCTCCTGAAACTGGCGCGGATGGATGAGGCGCTTGAATGCTACAACGCGGCGCTCAAGCTCGAACCGGAAAACGCCGAAGCCAATTTCAACGCGGCGATCGCCAGGCTGACCATGGGCGACTTCCGCTGCGGTTGGAAGCAATACGAATACCGCTGGCGGAAGAAACATTTCGTCTCGGAACGGCCCAGCTACCCGCAGCCGTTATGGCGCGGCGAGAAGGACGTGCAAGGCAAGACCATATTCCTTCGCGCCGAGCAGGGTCTTGGCGATACCCTCAATTTTGTGCGCTATGTGCCGCTGATCGCCGGGCTCGGCGCCAGAGTGATCCTCGGCGTGCAGCTTCCGCTCAAATCGATCGCGCCGACCGTGCCGGGCGTCGCGCAAGTGTTCAGCAACGGCGATGAGCTGCCGGACTTCGATTATTACTGCCCGCTGCTCAGTCTGCCGATGGCGTTCGAAACCGAGCTTGAGACCATCCCCGTCAATATTCCCTACATTCGCCCATACCACGAGCGCCTCGAAAAATGGCGCGGCAGGATGCCGGACAACGGCCGGCTGCGCGTCGGCTTATGCTGGGCCGGCACCAGCATGCACTTGAACGACCGCAATCGCTCGATGTCGCTCGAGCGCTTTACCGCGCTGTTTGCGGTGCCGGGCCTCGATTTCATCAGCGTGCAAAAGGAAGTCAGCGCGGCGCAAGCGGCGATCTTGCGCGAGCATGGCGTCGCTCAATTTGGCCAGGAGTTCAAAGATTTCGCCGACACCGCCGCCGTCATGGCGATGCTCGATCTTCTGATCACCGTCGATACGTCGGTGGCGCATCTTGCCGGCGCCATGGGCAAGGCGGTGGCGATGCTGGTGCCGTTCTGTCCGGATTTCCGCTGGCTGCTCGATCGCACTGACAGCCCGTGGTATCCGAGCATGCGTCTATATCGGCAACCCGCGACCGGTGACTGGAACACGCCGATCGAGAAGCTGCGCCGGGAGCTTGCCGACGTCGCCCGCCGTCCGGTGACGCGGACTTAATTTGTCATTGCGAGGAGCGTAGCGACGAAGCAATCCAGGCTGAGCCCAGACCGCTGGATTGCTTCGCTCCGCTCGCAATGACGAAGTCTAAAGCTTCTTGCTGACCGCGAGCGGCTGGCCGTATTTGGGGTGCGGTGCCGTCGCTCGTCCCGACGCGCCATAGATTTGCGGCGCGCTCTTGCGCGCCAGGTCGCCCGACAGCCGGCGCATGATGCCTTCCGACACCGCATGCGTCGTCGCCAGCACGATCAGATTTTTTTGCAGCACGGCGCGGAACGCCTCCTGCACGCGCGCCAGCGCCGTGCAACGCGCCGGCACCGATTGCAGCAGGAATTTTGCGTTCACCTTCAACCGCTCGCCCGCGGTGTAGAGCTGGTGCGCCAGGTCCGATTTGGTTTGACCAAGGCCGACGGCAACCGACACCTTGCCGGCATGGACGAGCGCGGTCTCCTGTTCCATCAGGCCGGAGAGTTTTTCGATCAACGCGCTGAGATCGTCGATCGCCCGCTCTGCCTCGGCCGTGGTCGTGATCGGGCTCATGACGGGTTTACGCCTTGCAGCTTGAGCAATTCGTCATAGACGTGATTGGCGATGCCGACGCCGCCGGCCTTGGCGTACATCTGGGCGTATTGATTGGTCAGGAACGAGCGCCATACTTTCTGCGCACCGCTGCCGCCGAACGGCCCTTCGCCGTCGACGTTGGTGTTCATCTGCTCGAACATCGAGTTGAGGAACATCGATTCGAATTCGCCGGCCGCGCTCTTCGCCTTGCCCTTGATCTTGAGCATGGCCTCGATTTGCGAATTTTGCCCATCGCCGATCGAGGATAGCGAAGCGCCGAGTTGTGCCGTGCCGCTCATCACATCACCTCGATGTCGGCTTGGATCGCGCCGGCGGCCTTGATTGCCTGCAGGATCGTGATGAGGTCGCGTGGCCCGATGCCGAGCGCATTGAGCCCGTCGACGATCTGTTGCAGCGACACGCCTTCCTTGACCAGGGCAAGTTGCTTGCCTTCCTCCTGCACGCCGACGTGGGTGCGCGGCACCGTGACGGTGCGGCCGCGCGAGAACGGCGCCGGCTGGCTGACCTGCGGCGTTTCCGAGATGGTGACGGTGAGGTGGCCTTGTGCCACCGCCACTGTAGAGACCCGCACATCGCGGCCGATGACGATGACGCCGGAGCGCTCGTCGATGACGATCTTGGCGGCGGAGTCAGGCTCGACCTGCAATTGCTCGATTTCGGTCAGCATGGCGACGACGTTTTGCGGAAATTTCTTCGGCAGCGTCAGTTGCACCGTCGAAGGGTCGAGCGGTTCGGCGACCGGCGCACCGATATAATCATTGACCGCGATGGCGATGCGTTTGGCCGTGGTGAAATCGGCGTTGCGCAAAGACAGCCGCAAGGTGCCGAGCGAAGCCAGCGTGAAATCGATTTCGCGTTCGATGATGGCGCCGTTCGGCAGCCGTCCGACGGTCGGCACGCCGCGCACGATCTTGGCGGCCTGGCCTTCGGCCTCGAAGCCGCCGATGGCGAGCGAGCCTTGCGCCACCGCATAGACATTGCCGTCGGCGCCCAACAGCGGCGTGACCAGAAGGGTGCCGCCTTGCAGGCTCTTGGAGTCGCCCATGGCGGAGGCGGTGACGTCGATGCGGGTGCCCTGGGTGGCGAACGGCGGCAGGTTGGCCGTGACCATGACGGCGGCAACGTTGCCGGTGCGGATCTGCTGGCCGCGGATGTTGACGCCGAGGCGTTCCAACATGGCCTGCAGGGATTGCTTGGTGAAGGGCGTATTGTTGAGTGTGTCGCCGGTACCGTTGAGCCCGACCACGAGGCCATAGCCAAGCAGCTGGTTCTGCCGCACCCCCTCGATGCTGGCGAGATCCTTGATGCGCGACATTGCTGCCGCCGTCGAAACGGCACAGCCGAGGACAGCCAACGCGGTCAGCGTGGCTCTAAGCGTCCCATTCATCTCCTGCTCCCCAAGAGGTCGGACGCCAGCAACGATGCCAGTTGCGTGCCACGCGGGGGCGTAGTGTTAAGTCATTGAAATAAAACGATTGTTTATTCGAAAGCAGGGTTTGCTGGCGCGACGTGGCGAGCAGCCCTTGCCGGTTCCGGCAAGTTTTGCCGGGTTTTTACCGGCCATTAACCATAAGGGCACACCTTCTTATGTCATGCGCGTCTATGGACCCAACGGCACGGCGGTCGCGACCGCACCACCTCCGGCGCGGCGCAGCGCCGGCGGTACCTTCGCGCTCTCCGATTCCGAGCCAACCCAGGCGCAAAATGCGGCCGTGGCGTTGCGGACGCTGGGCGGCATTGACGCGCTCATTGCGTTGCAGGGGATAGAGGAGCCGGCGGAACGGCGCCGGCGCGCGGTCAAGCATGGCCGCCGGGCGCTTGACGCTCTCGACGAGCTCAAGCTCGGCCTGCTGGCGGGCACGCTGGATCAGGGCACGCTGTTGCGGCTGAAATCCCTCGCTACCGATTTCAAAGACGGTTCCGGCGACGAAAAGCTCGATTCGGTCCTGGCCGAGATCGAGCTGCGGGTCGCGGTCGAACTCGCCAAAGCCGGCATGAGTTGATCGTAAGATATTGAGTTTATTGGATAAATAAGAACGGGGCAGGACGGTCCGCCGCTCGCTAGGCGCCGCCATACAGCGCCGCCCGGGGATCACATCATCATTATTGTCTCTGTCACCGACCATCGATATATAGGCCAGCCTCGCGGGGAGGATCTCGCACCAGTCGCGTGCGCGGAGTGGGATATGCAGTTGCTCAAAAGCAAAAACGGCAAAGCCGACGACAAGAACGGTAGGAACGGTAAAAGCGTGCTGCCGATGGAGCGGCTGTACCGGCCCACCGACAAAGAGCCTTTCATGAACGAGCGCCAGCGGGAGTATTTCCGCCTAAAGCTGCTCGACTGGCGCGAGGACATCCTCAAGGAGGCCAAGGAGACGCTGCAGCATCTCCAGGATGAGAGCCAAAATCATCCCGACCTCGCCGACCGGGCTTCCTCGGAGACCGACCGGGCCATCGAGCTGCGCGCCCGCGACCGGCAGCGCAAGCTGATCTCCAAGATCGACGCGGCATTGGCGCGCATCGAGGACGGCACCTACGGCTATTGCGAGGAGACCGGCGAGCCGATCTCCATCAAGCGGCTCGAGGCGCGGCCGATCGCGACGCTGTCGATCGAGGCGCAGGAACGCCACGAACGCCGCGAACGCGTCTATCGCGACGATTAGGCGGCTGCCGCTTCCTTAACCCTTCGTTCACCATCTTTGCTTACCGATCGTTAACGACCGTGGAGCGGGTAACCGCGCGTCTATTGGCGTGCGTTCTCACCCGCTGATCCACTTATTCATCCCAATCCCGAGGAGGACATGCATGCGCGAGATCCTTCTGACCGGTCTTGCTGCGGTGACATTCTTATCGTGCGGAACACTCGGCAAACGTGCCGACGCCATGCCGCTCGCCATGCCTTCGGTGATCGGCGCTGCGACCGCCGATGTGGCCCGCGTCCAGCAGGCTCACGCTGTCTGCGGCAGTAACGGCTGCGTGCAGGTCCAAGTCTCGGGACCGAAGAAACGGCCTCATCCCTGACGCATAGGGGCGGTGCCGGATGCGGAATGGGCCGACGCAACCCTTGCAGCCAAATCTTTCGCGAATGCTGCGGCGAGCATTGCGCGCCCACGAACAGGGCGAGTTCGACAAGGCGGAGCGGTTTTACACCGCGGTCTTGCATATTCATCCCGATCATTTCGACGCGCTGCACGGTCTCGGCGTGATCAATTACCGGCGTGGACGCTTGGATGCGGCGCTGGCGCTGATCCAGGCAGCGCTGCAGGCTGACCTCGACCGTGCCGACGGCTTCGCTAGCCTCGGTCTCGTCTTCCATGCGCTCAAGCAATTCGAGCGCGCGCTCAGGAGTTACGACGAAGGCCTGCGCCTTGCGCCGGGCGACACCGAGATTCTCAATCGGCGCGGCGTGGCGCTGCTCGAGCTTGGCCGGCCGCGCGAGGCGCTGGACAATTTCGAGCGTGTGCTCGCCGGCGCTCCCGATCATCTCGAGGCATTGGGCAACCACGGCAACGCGCTGATCAAGCTCAATCGCCCCACTGAGGCGCTTTCGAGCTACGACAAGGCGCTGACGATTGCGCCGGACAACGCGCAGCTGCTCACCAACCGCGCCGCCGCGCTGCGCCGGCTCGATCGCCCGCACGAGGCGGTGATGAGCGCGCGCCGCGCCTTGGTCAGTCGGCCGGATTTCGCCCAGGCCAAATTCGTCGAGGGCGTCGCCCGATTGACGCTGGGCGATTTTTCCGGCTGGCGCGGATACGAAGCGCGCTGGGGCGTTGGCTTTTTGGCTTCGCATCGGCGCAGCTTCGACGCGCCGCTTTGGTTAGGCGATTCATCCCTCGACGATAAAACTGTTCTGCTGCATGCCGAGCAGGGTTTTGGCGACACGCTGCAGTTCGTGCGCTACGCGCCGCTTCTCGCCGGCCGCGGCGCCAATGTCGTTCTCGAAGTCCAGCCTGAGCTCGCACGGCTGTTGTCGCCGCTGCCGGGCGTCGCCGCGGTGATCGCACGCGGAAAGCCTTTGCCGCGTTTCGATTGTCATTGTCCGCTCATGAGCCTGCCGCTGGCTTTTGCCACGGAGCTGGCAACGATCCCGGCACAAATCCCTTACGTCGCCCCGGCGGATCAAGACGTCGCACTGTGGCGTGAGCGCCTGCCACGGCGCCGTCCACTCATCGGTCTGGTATGGTCTGGTGAACGCTTGCACGACAACGACCGCAATCGTTCGCTGCGTCTCGAGACATTGCTGCCGTTGCTGCAAATGCCGGACGTGACTTTCGTCAGCCTGCAGCACGAAGTGCGCGACGAAGACGCCAGCCTCCTTCAGGAACAATCGGCCGTCGTTCACGTCGGCGACCGGTTGCGCGATTTCGCCGATACTGCCGCTGTAGTCTCGCTGCTCGATGCCGTGATCTCGGCGGACACCGCGGTCGCTCACCTCGCCGGCGCCATGGGCAAACCGCTTTTGCTGTTGCTGCCGTTCGGTGCCGACTTCCGCTGGCTGCGCGAGCGCGACGACAGCCCGTGGTATCCGACCGCGCGGCTGTTTCGCCAGCCGGCTTTCGGCGATTGGGCGAGTGTGATTGAAGCGCTGCGGCGCGAATTGATGCGCGCGGATTTCTCTCCCCGAGTGCACAAATTGTCGGCGTGACGCTGACGGCCAAAAAGACTCGCGGCCTCCGGCGGGGAGCTGCCGGAGGCCGCGCCGTTACGCGGCTTTGGTCGCGCTAGCTCGACCTAAGCCGCGGGGAGCTCGGGAATCGGGGATCAGACATCAGGTATCAGCAAACGCTGTTCTTGATGCCTGATCCCTGCTTCCTGATCCTGGTCAGAACGGCAAGATCACGTCCATCACCTGCTGGCCGTAAGGCGGTTGCTGGAAGTCGGTGATCTGGCCGCGGCCGCCATAGGCGACGCGCGCCTCGGCGATCTTCGGCAGTTCGATGGTGTTGTCGCTGTCGATGTCTTCCGGCCGCACGACGCCGGCGACGATGAGCTCGCGGATCTCGAAGTTCACCCTGATCTCCTGCTTGCCCTCGATCACCAGGTTGCCGTTCGGCAGCATTTGCGTCACCACCGCGGCCATATTGGTCAGCAACGATTCCTGGCGGTTGATGGTGCCCTTGCCGTCGGTCGAGGACTCGCCGTTGGTGGTCAACAGCGCGCCCGGCAGCACCGCCTTGGCCGGATTGGTGATGGTGTTGGCGCCGATGAAATTGGTGATCGCGGAGTCTTCCGAGGTGCTGCGGCTGCGCTGGGTCTCGTTCTCGAATTGCGCGGTGTCGTTGATGTTGACCTTCACGGTCAAGATGTCGCCGACCTGATGGGCGCGCTGGTCCTTGAAGAACGCGCGCGAGCCGTTGCGCCACAACGAGTTCGGATTGTAGGTCGCCGGCTGCGGCGTCGGCATCGGCATCTGCACCGGCTTGTAGCCGGGCTTGGTGGTCGGATTGTCCATGGCCGACAAAGGCGGCTGCTCGCCGATCGCCTTGAGGCGGTCGATCGACGAGCAGCTGGAGGTGATCACAGCCACGGTCGACAGCAGCGCACAACGCAGCAGCACAACGCGTTTCGACATCGGACTACCTTTCACTCAAGCTCTACTCACTCGGATCCTTGTTTCGGCTCGGACGCGAGCTTCGGTGCGTTATCGACGACGCGCGTGGTCAAGGCGGCGATGGTGACGCGGCCCGGCGCGGAAATCACGCCCTGCACGATGCGTTTGGATTCGACGTTGAGGACGCCGATCGTGTCGCCGAGCGCGCCGGCTTCTTGCGCCTGGCCGCTCAAGGTCAGCATCAGCCCCGGCGCCTGATAGACGATGGTCACGGTGTCGTTGCGTGCCACGATCTCGGGCTTCATCAGATCGGCCATGCGCAACGGCTGATCCGGGCGCAGCGGATGCCGTGCCGCGAGCCCGACGACGGCGCTCATGTCGGTGATGGCGGCGCTCTCCGTCTTCGGCCGCCGCACGATGGCGAGATCGGATGCCTTGAGCACCTCGCCGTGTTCCACGGGGTGCTGCACCGTCACGGCGGGAACCGTCTCGAGCGCAGTGCCGGTGTAATGCGCCGGTTGCCGGTGCAGCGCCGCGCTCGACGGCAGGTCGAACGTCACGTCGAAGCGCGTCGTGCGCGGATCATAGGTGAGGCCGAGCACCTGCAGGTCGCCGGTCGCGTCGGGCTCGACTTGCAGGGGCCGAATGTCGCGGTCGAAATAGACGGTGACGTTGCGCGCTTCGCCCATGCCGAAATGGCCGGACAGCGCCTGCGATATGCGCGCCGAAATCTCCGGCGCGGTGATGGCGCGGCTAGAGCGCGTGACGATGACTTCGCTCAGGCCGCGGGTGTCGATATCGATGAGTTGGTGCGGACGGATGGCCTCGACGATGCGGTCGGTCGCCACCGCGCCGCGAGTGCCGAGGTCGGGTGAGCGGAAGATCGGCACGTCGGCCACCGCGCCGGCATTCTCGATCAGGTCGCCGATGCGCACGACGTCGCCGGTGACGGTGACGCTGGCGCGCAACGCCGGCGTCTGCGCCGCGGCCGGATCGGCGAGCGGCGCCGCCAGCGCGAGAAGGAAGCCGAAAGCAAGGATGCGGGTGCGGATCATGACGAGGACCTGTTTCAGCGCATCAGTTGCGCGGTCGACTGCAACATCTGGTCCGCCGCGGTGATGACTTTGGAATTCATCTCGTAGGCGCGTTGCGCGGCGATCAGGTTGGAGATTTCGGTGACCGCCTCGACGTTGGATTGCTCGAGGCTGCCTTGCAGAATCGTGCCGGCGCCCTCGGTCGCCGGCAGGGTGTCCTGCGGCGTGCCGGAAGCGGGCGTGGCGGTGTACATATTGTCGCCGTTGGCCTGCAGGCCGGCATTGTTGGTGAAGCGCGTCAGCGTGAGCTGGCCGAGGATGGTCGAGGTCGTGCTGCCGGGCAGCGTTACCGAGACCTGGCCCTGGTTGTTGACGGTCAGCCCGCTGGCGTTCGTGGGAATGGTGATGCCGGGCTGCACCACATAGCCTTCGGCCTGCACGACGCGGCCTTGCGCATCCATCTTGAACGAGCCGTCGCGGGTATAGCTGAAGGTGCCGTCGGGCATCAGGATCTTGAAGAAGCCGTCGCCCTGGATCGCCACGTCGAGCGTATTGCCGGTCTGCGTCAGGGTGCCCTGGGTCATCAGCCGCGGCGTGCCGACGGTTTTCACGCCGGAGCCGAGCTCGATGCCGACCGGGAGGATGTTGCCCTGGTCGGACGCCTGCGCGCCGACGCGTTGCACGTGCTCGTAGATCAGATCCTGAAATTCGGCACGCTGGCTCTTGAAACCGGTCGTGCTCATGTTGGCGATATTGCCGGCGATGACCTGGACTTTGAGGTCCATGGCCGCCATTCCAGTCGCTGCGGTATCGAGCGCACGCATGTTACGTTCTCCTCAAAGCCCCGAAGAGCTAACTGGTCGGCTGCTGCGACAGCTGCTGCAGCGCGTTGCGGCGCTGGTCGCCCTGTTGTTGCAGGATGGCGGCGATGTCGCTGTAGCTGCGGGTGATCTGGATCATCCGCGCCATCTCGGCGACGGCATTGACGTTCGATTTCTCGACCGCGCCCTGCATGACACGCGTGCCGGCCGGCGGCGGACCGGCATTGACGCCGTTTGGCGCCATGAAGGTGGAGCTGGAATCCTTCTGCAGCTGCTGCGGCTGATCGAAACCGGCGATCTGCAGCTTGCCGCGCTGCGTGTCGGCGGTGCTCGAGCCTTCGCGCACCGTGATGATGCCGTTCGGGCTGATGCTGACGTCGTGATCGGTGGGCTGGAACGTGATCGGGCCGCCGTCGCCGAGCACCTGATAGCCTTCGCCGGTGACCAATTGGCCGGTGGCGTTGAGCGAGAGCGCACCGTTTCGGGTGTAGCGCTGGCCGCGCGGGGTCTGCACCACCAGATAGCCCTTGCCGTCGAGCGCGACGTTGAGCGGATCGCCGGTATGTTGGATCGAGCCCGGGCTGAAATCGATCCAGGTGGCGCGGTCCTGCACGAAGCTGACGCGGCGGTCGCTGCCGGGAAACTGCTGATCGGCCGCGCGCGGCATCAAAAATTCGCTGAACGACTCCTTGTCGGCCTTAAAGCCCGTGGTGTCGATATTGGCGATGTTGTTGGCGACGACGTCGAGCTCATGACTGAGCGCCATCTGCCGCGACAGGCCGACGAGAAGGGCGTTCTCCATCGGATATTCTCCCCTCAAAGCGAGGACGATGCCGTCTCCCGGGCATCCTCATCGCGCGTGCCGCCCCGCTCTCCCAAGCAGCGGCACGGGGTGAAGTGCAGAAGCCGTGCCAACGGAATAGATCGTTATTCACCAATGGCTTAAGTCAAAGTGGCGCGCCGCCCGGCGGGCAGAAAGCGCCATCGCGGCGCCACAACCCGGCAAATAATTCCTGCCGCGCCGGCGGCGGCAAGTATCCATTAACCATTCCTGCCTAGCGTGGCTTTCGACGGCGCCACATCCGATGGCGCAGACTAGCGCCCGCGGCATTTGTTCTGCGTTTATCCTGCCGACTGCGTGCGCCCTCACGCAAGCTGGAGCGGTGATGGCAACGAAGAACGAAACGCCGGCTGAAGCCGACAAGGAAGAGCCCGAAGGCGCCGACGCGAAAGACGCCGCCGCGCCGAAGCGACGCTTCTCCCTCAAGCTCATGATCATGGTGGCCGGCGGTGTCGTCGGCCTCTGCGCGCTGGGCGGCGGCGGCTATTTCTTCTTCGGCCACCACGGCAACACCGCGGCGGCCGCCACCACGATCAAGCCGCCGATCTTCGTCGACATGCCCGACGTGCTGGTGAACCTGTCGTCGAGCGGCGGCGATCGCACCCAATATCTCAAGGTCAAGATCGCGCTGGAATTGCCCGACGAAGCGGTCTCGGCGCAGATCCAGCCGATCATGCCGCGGCTCCTCGACACGTTCCAGACGTACTTGCGCGAATTGCGGCCGACCGATCTCGACGGCTCCGCCGGCCTCTATCGGCTCAAGGAGGAGCTGACGCGGCGCGTCAATGCCTCGATCGCGCCGAACCGGATCAACGCCGTGCTGTTCAAGGAAATCGTGGTGCAGTGAGGAGCGAGCTCCTCACGCTCGAGCAGTGAAGCCATGGCATCGAAAGACCAGATCGACCAGGATGCGCTCGCTGCCGAATGGGGCGTAGCGCTCGACGCCGAGCAGCAGACCGTGGCGGAAAGCGCGCCCGCGTCCGAACAGCCCGAGGGCGGCGCCGAGGAGATGGCGGCGCATTGGGCCACCATGGTCGACGACGGCCAGTTCATCCAGGCGGCCAAGGGCGGCGCCGAACGCATTCTGACGCAAGAAGAAATCGACTCGCTGCTCGGCTTCAGCCTGGCCGACGTCAATCTCAACGACAATTCCGGCATTCGCGCCATCATCGACTCGGCGATGGTCTCCTACGAGCGCCTGCCGATGCTGGAAATCGTCTTCGACCGGCTGGTCCGGCTGATGACGACGAGCCTGCGCAATTTCACCTCCGACAACGTCGAAGTGTCGCTCGACCGCATCACCTCGGTGCGGTTCGGCGATTACCTCAACTCGATTCCGCTGCCCGCCATCCTCGGCGTATTCAAGGCCGAGGAGTGGGACAATTCCGGCCTGCTCACGGTCAACTCGAACCTGATCTATTCGATCATCGACGTGCTCTTAGGCGGCCGCCGCGGCCAGACCGCGATCCGCATCGAGGGCCGGCCCTACACCACCATCGAGACCAACCTGATCAAGCGCATGATCGAGGTGGTGCTGGCCGACGCCGAGCTCGCGTTCCGGCCGTTGTCGCCGGTCAAGTTCAACATCGATCGGCTGGAGACCAATCCGCGCTTTGCCGCCATCTCGCGGCCGGCCAATGCGGCGATCCTGGTGCGGCTGCGCATCGACATGGAAGACCGCGGCGGCACCATCGAGCTCTTGCTGCCCTACGCCACCATCGAACCGATCCGCGACGTGCTGTTGCAGATGTTCATGGGCGAGAAATTCGGCCGCGACTCGACCTGGGAAGGTCATCTGGCAACGGAGATCGGCCAGGCGCAAATCGCAGTCGATGCCGTGCTTTACGAGGCGCAGCTGCCGTTAAAGCAGATCATGAAGCTCAACGTCGGCGATACGCTGATGCTGGAAATGAAATCCGACGCCATGGTCATCGTGCGCTGCGGCGAGGTGACGCTGACCGAAGGCCGCATGGGCCGGGTCGGCGACCGGGTCGCCGTACGCGTCGCCAAGCATTTACGCAAACCGAGCACGACCTTCGCCATGTTCGAAATGGCGGGCGGCACCGGAAACCCCATGGAGGCACAATAGTGAGCAACGGCATTGGAATCATGATCGAGGGCCTGGTCGCGATCTTGCTCATGCTGACAGTCGGTTATTGCATGTTGCTCAACCGCCGCCTCAAGCTGTTGAAGGCCGACGAGCAGTCGCTGCGCGCCACCATCTCCGAGCTGGTCACGGCCACCGAGATCGCCGAGCGCGCTGTTGCCGGGCTGAAGGTCACCGTGCACGAATGCGACGTGGGCCTGGGCCAGCGCCTCAACCGCGCCGAGGCCATGACCATAGAGATCGATCGACGGCTCGCCGCCGGCAAGGACGTGCTGCATCGGCTGTCGCAGATCGTCATCGCCGGCCGGCCGCCGCAGGAGCCGGCCGCGCCGAACAACGACGCCAAGGCGGTCGCGGCACAGGCGCAGGCCTTCGCCGAGCGCTTGCGCACCAAGGTGCACGGCCTCGCGGCATGATGAACTATATCCGCGATCTGCGTCTTATTCCGATCGCAGTCATTGCCTGCGTCTGCCTGTTGACGTTGAAGGCGGCCGATCTGTTGCTCGACGGCGGCTCGCTGATTGCCGGCGACGACACGCCGAAGATGGAACGCACCTCGGTCGTCCGCACCAGCGCCGACGTGCCGCGGCCGTCGTCGTCGATGTTGTCGTGGGCGTCGCAGATGTTCAACTTCCCCGATGGCAGCGGCGGCTCGACTACGGCGCCGGTCGTGGCGGCGCTGCCGGCAGACAAGACAAACCTCGACATCACCGGCTCGGTGCCGGCCGAGGCTGCCGACAAGGACAAACAGGCCAAAGCGGACCAGACCAAGGCCGGTCCCGTGAATCCACCTGAAACCAAGCCGCCGGGCACCGTCATTCCCACCGAGCCGGGCCAGCCCTCCGGCGCCGAACGCGCCATCCTCGAGCGGCTGCAAGAGCGCCGCCAGGAGCTCGATACGCGCGCCCGCGAACTCGACATCCGCGAGAGCCTGATCAAGGCCGCCGAGAAACGCATGGAAGGCCAGCTCACCGAGCTCAAGGCAACCGAAGCCCGCATCACCGTCGCGACGCAGCAGAAGGACGAAGCCCAAGCTTCCCGTTTCAAGGGCCTCGTCACCATGTACGAGAACATGAAGCCGCGTGATGCGGCGAAGATTTTCGACCGCCTCGACATCGGCGTGCTGCTCGACGTCGCCTCCAAGATCGAGCCGCGCAAAATGGCGGATATTTTGGCGCTCATGTCGCCCGACGCGGCGCAGCGCCTGACCGTCGAGCTCGCCAGCCAGGCGCAGCAGGTCAAGCAGAGCAGCGACCCGAACGCGCTCCCGAAAATCCAGGGCCAGCCGGCCGGGCCCTAGGCGCTACCACCAATTTCGTCGGCGCCACTTCTATTTTCTACTGACTGAACTATTTCACAAATTCGATCGAGATATTTCTGCTTCTCGATTGGGTTTGTGTTCTGACGCTGATACTGAGGAACACGCTTGAACCAGTCACCAGGATCCTTCAACCGCATCGTTGTAAAGGTTTCAATCATTCCTTCGCGCAAAATCGATCGTTGCGGCTCCCAGTCAGCCATTTCTTTCGCGATCACAGTTTCTCGAAATTCTCGAAGCTGCTGCGGCAAATCGGCCAGAAAAATCGGCGCCGGTTGCAGTACATTGGTGGGCAGTTCGCCCGTGAGCCGAATTCCGTTGGTCGGCGGCGTCTGTGAAGGACCCGTGGGGTCCTGGCTAGGCTGATTTATCGTTGGCGTATCGGCGTCGTCCGTGATCGTGCCGCTACTCTCGATGGACGATGTGGCTGGTACTGACTCGTCCTGCGGTGTCACTTCGAAGTCGTCCTGCGGCGTAACCTTGAAGCTATACTTAGCAGGTTGCCTTTGCTCCTGAGATGCGTTTCGCAGCTTTTCGAGCTTGAGGATCAGTTTCCGTACTTCTTCATCTGGGTCCAAAAACCAATCAGTCGACCATACCCTTAGTATCTTCCAGCCGAGCTCAGTTAATATCTCTTCACGAAGTCGATCTCTATCCCTAGCGCTTTTACTAGAGTGATATTGGGCGCCATCGCACTCGATGCCGGCCAAGAAAGTTTCTGGCGAGGCAGGATTGCGGACGCCCAAATCGATCCTGAAGCCTGAGACACCGACTTGATATTCGACGGTATAACCAACCGCTCGCAGTCGATCGGCAACAGCCGACTCAAAATCGCTATCGACTTCTGTGCCCACCGACTCAATCGGAGCGCGACCACGGCCTTCGACATACTCTAAATACCGGCGCAGCACATGCACACCCTGATGAGATTTTTCGGTCGGCCTGACATCTGCCGACCCGAAGGAAACAAATAGGCCTATGCGCTGCCGTGCCCTTGAAAACAAAACATTCAGGCGACGGTGACCCTGCTTTCCGTTTATAGGACCAAATCGTTGCTTAAGCAAGTTCAGGTTGGGTTCATATCCGTACGTCATAGAGATCAGAATAAAATCGCGCTCGTCACCTTGCACGTTCTCTAGGTTTTTGACGAAGATTTCCTCGCCTTTTTTCTCCGCCTTGGATTGAAATTCTTCGACCAGATCGTCACCGGCAGAAAGACGATTCAATTCCTCCCGAATCAAATCCCTCTGCTCGATGTTGATTGCAACAATACCGATAGTGGGAAGATGATCCTCGTCGCATACTGCGTAATGCCGCATAAAGGCGATCGCCTCCTCGGCAATCTGTAGTGCCTCGGGCACATTGCGGCGCCCTTGATATGTCCCCTTTACACGAATTAAGTCGATTGAAAACGAGCCGGGCCGAGGATTCGGAAATGTAATCAAACCGTTCTCATAAAACTCACGGTTGGAAAATGCGATTAGACTTTCACATCGGCTGCGGTAGTGCCATTTAAGCCTACGTACCTGACGAAAGGCTTTTTGGCACGCCTCCAGAATGGATTCGTCGTCTACATCATCATACTCGTCTTCGTCCTCAACAGTGCTGCTAGCGCCATCTGTTCGGTTAAAGAAATCGGTTGGAGGAAGCTGCTTTTGATCACCGACGACGACGACCTGCTTCGCTCTCAATAAGCCGCCGAGCGAATCCTCTGGACGCATTTGTGACGCCTCATCGATCACAACCAGGTCGAATTTCATTGCCCCAATTGGCAGAAATTTGGCCAAAGATAGGGGTGACATCATAAAACAAGGCATCAGCGCCTGGAGTGACTTACGGCTGCGACGAAATAAGGTTCGAACCGGAATGAACCGTTGCTGTTTCTGCAATTCGTTTCGGATTAGCGCCATCTCTGTCCAAGTTTTTCTGGGGCCTGTATTATTTCCTGGATGAAGCTGTGCAGGCAACAATAATTCGCGAACGGCGGCGCGGTCATTCGTTATTTTTCGGCGGTCACGGTCTACAAATGCCTTGCGACGGGCATCAAGAATTGCGCCATTCAGTTGACTGATCTGTGGGTGCGCTTTTTGCACCTCTTCTGCTCGGCTGTGCGCCAGCAACGTTGCCAACGCTGCCGGGATTTTGTCGGGACTTAGGCGAATTGATTCTACTTCCCTGAGATATGGTCCCAAGCCCATCCCGTCGATAATCTTTCGTTGGGCGCAGAGCCCCAAAAATTGAGCCAATTGCGAACGGTGCGAAATCAACTTGGCTAGCTGTTCCAAAAGTGGATCTGGGTCAATGGGTGCTAGCAACTCTATATTAAAGTGCGTCCGTATTCGTCGAATGCCTTCGTCTATAACGGTGATCGCTTCTTTCGAGTTTTGGCCGATTTGGTAGATTCGCTTAGCAATTTCTGCCCCACCTTTTGTGAGAATTCGTGCAGGAAGGTCCCTCGGAAGCTTAAGTGCTCGCACTCGCGAAACCCAAGTGACTGCGGCTTTCAGTTCCTCTAGGTCCCCACCTTGCGTGACAAAAGCGTTGATTCGGTCATGCGACGGCAGCGTCGCGAGCAGTTGCACTATTTGTGCTTGCCGTAATTTCAGATGAGTAAGACGGGCAATTTCACCGATTGGCAGGTTTACTGCCGCAAGGCGCCGATCAGGGTCAATCCTTAGTATCTCTCGATAATGCGTGAGCTGGAGACCTAGTGTCGCGACAAGATTGTCAATGGATGAGGGCTTGATGAGGCTTTGTTGTGACACGGAAAGTGTCCGGTAGGCATTTGCTGCCTTTTCGTGTCGACTGAGAGCAACCAGCTGT
>JBAUYI010000132.1:0-8170 GCA_049584715.1 Xanthobacteraceae bacterium | reverse complement strand
TGGCTGAAGTGCTTGCAAAAGACGGAACGGGCGGCGGCGCCTTGCCGCCATTGCCGGCTGACGCGCTGATCATCGTGCCGGTGCGCAACACCGTGCTGTGTCCCGGCCTCGTCCTGCCGATCACTTTGGGCCGCCCGAAGTCGATCGCGGCAGCGCAGCAGGCGGTGCGCGAGCAACGCCAGGTCGGCATCCTGTTGCAGCGCTCAGCCGATGTCGATGATCCGATGGCAATCGACATGCATCGCATGGGCACGATCGCCAATATCGTGCGTTACATCACTGCGCCCGACGGCACCAACCACCTCGTCTGTCAGGGCGAGCAACGGTTCCAGATTGGCGAATATCTGTCGGGCTGGCCGTTCCTGGTTGCCCGCGTCGTGCAGATTCCCGAGCCCGGCCTGCGCACGCCGGAGATCGAAGCGCGCTTTGTCGATCTGAAGGCGAAGACCATCGAGGCCATCCAATTGCTGCCCCAGGTGCCAGGGGATTTGCTGGCCGCCGTGCAGTCGATCGAGGCGCCGCCGGCGCTGGCCGACCTGGCGATCGCCTATATGGACGTGAAGCCGGAGGAAAAGCAGGAGATCCTGGAGACCGTCGACATCGCCGTGCGCATGGAGAAGGTGTCGCGGCTGCTCGCCCACCGTATCGAGGTGTTGCGGCTGTCGCAGGAGATCGGTCGGCAAACCAAAGTCGCGCTCGACGAGCGGCAGCGCGAGGCGCTGCTGCGCGAGCAGATGGCGGCGATCCAGCGCCAGCTCGGCGAAGGCGAGGAGGGCAAGGCCGCGGAAATGGCCGAGCTCGACGCCGCGATCGCCAAGGCCGGCATGCCGAAAGACATCGAGGACCAGGCGCGCAAGGAATTGCGCCGGCTGCAGCGCATGCCCGAAGCGGCCGGCGAATACGGTATGGTGCGCACCTATCTCGATTGGCTCATCGAACTGCCGTGGGCATTGCCCGAGGAAAAGCCGATCGACATTGCCCAGGCGCGAAAAATCCTCGACGAAGACCACTACGGCCTCGACAAGATCAAGCGTCGCATCATCGAATATCTCGCCGTGCGCAAGCTCGCTCCGCAGGGCAAGGCACCGATCCTGTGCTTCGTCGGCCCGCCCGGCGTCGGCAAGACCTCGCTCGGCCAATCGATCGCGCGCGCCATGGAGCGCAAATTCGTGCGCGTCAGCCTCGGCGGCGTGCACGACGAGGCCGAGATCCGCGGCCATCGCCGTACCTATATCGGCGCGCTGCCCGGCAACATCATCCAGGCCATCCGCAAGGCCGGGTCGCGCAACTGCGTGATGATGCTCGACGAGATCGACAAGCTCGGCGCCGGCATTCACGGCGATCCCGGCGCGGCGCTGCTCGAAGTGCTCGATCCGGAGCAGAACAACACGTTCCGCGACAATTATCTCGGCGTGCCGTTCGACTTGAGCCGCGTGGTCTTCATCACCACGGCGAACATGCTCGACACGGTGCCGGGTCCGCTGCGCGACCGCATGGAGATCATCAGCCTCTCCGGCTACACCGCCGACGAGAAGCTCGAGATCGCGCATCGTTATCTCGTGCGCCGCCAGCTCGAGGCGAATGGGCTCAAGCCCGGGCAGGTCGAGATTGGCGACGACGTGCTGCGCGACATCATCCAGGGCTACACCCGCGAAGCCGGCGTGCGTGGCCTGGAGCGCCAGATCGGCCAGGTGTTGCGTCACGCCGCGGTGCGGATTGCCGAAGGGCAGAGCGGTCCGATCCGGATTGCGCGCGAGGACCTTTTGGCCATTCTCGGCGCGCCGCGGTTCGAAAACGAAGTGGCGATGCGCGTCAGCGTGCCCGGCGTGGCCACCGGCCTCGCCTGGACGCCGGTCGGCGGCGACATCCTGTTCATCGAAGCGACGCGGATTCCCGGCTCCGGGCGGCTGATCCTCACCGGCCAGCTCGGCGACGTGATGAAGGAAAGCGCGCAGGCCGCGCTCTCCATCGTCAAGAACCGCGCCACGGCGCTCGGCATCGATCCCAGCCGCTTCGAGAAAAGCGACATCCACGTCCACGTGCCTGCGGGCGCGATCCCGAAGGACGGACCGAGCGCCGGCGTCGCCATGTTCATGGCGCTGGTGTCGTTGATGACCGAGCGCACCATCCGCAGCGACACGGCGATGACGGGCGAAATCAGCCTGCGCGGCCTGGTGCTGCCGGTCGGCGGCATCAAGGAGAAGGTCGTCGCCGCGCACTCCGCCGGCATCAAGCGCGTCATGCTGCCGGCCCGCAACCGCCGCGACTACGACGACATCCCCGAGATCGCGCGCCGGGAGATGGAGTTCGTCTGGCTTGAACGAGTCGAGGAAGCGGTAGCGGCGGCGCTGGAGCCGAAGGCGGCGGAAAAGTCGCCGGCTGCGGTGCCGCAGCTGGCGGACGCCGAGGCGTAAAGGGCGTGCCCTCTCCCCTCGCGGGAGAGGGCGGCGCAAGAGATTCAGCGCACTCTGATGGGTGAGGGGTCGCGGACGCGCCGGGGCCCTCACCCATTCTTGTTGCTGAAATGCCGAGCCGCCCTCTCCCGCGAGGGGAGAGGGCACACTACCAGCGCTCCGTTTATTCCAGCGGCGGTAAATTCAGCGCCCGATCGACCAGCGCGGTCGCCCGCTTGAAGTCGAAATTGCGATAGACATTCTGCTTCACGATCGACGGCGAGCCGCCGTAGAATTTTTCGTATTGCTGATGGCGGCTGCCGAACTCGGTGCCGAGGAAGTCCCACAACAGCCGCACCAGCGCGGTCCGCGATCGCGCGTCCATGGTGCCCGAGCGCATATAGCGCTCGATCAATGGGGCGACGTCCGGATTGTCGAAATCGGCCAGCGCAGACGGCTGCGAGATCACCGACGAGCTCACCAGCTCCCGGATCGTCTCGAGCATCCGGCCGTTGAACTCCGACTGCATCGCCATAGCCGCATAAAGCGTGATCACCGACGGCCACAGCACGCCGTCGCGGATCGGCGCCGCGACCTCGTGGGCCAGCAGCATGCCCTCGTAGATCGACACCAGCGCCGCGAGCTCGCCCATGGCGATCTGCACCGGCGGCAGGCCTGAACTGCCGATCATCTCGATGGTGCGTTGCGCGAGCCCGATCATGAAGCGCAGTTTTGTGACGTAGCGCACCTGCGCCTGATGATTGCCCAGCGAATGCGACGGCGTCTTGAACCACTGGTCGCGGGTCAGTTCCAGATTGCGGTAGATGAAGACGTGCTCCCACGGCACGAAGACGTTGTCGAACACGACGTAACTGTCGGACTCGTCGAATCGGCTCGACAGCGGATAGTCGAAGGCATTGTCGGCGTGCAGCGCGAACGGCCGCCGCGGGATCAGCGTCACCCCCGGCGCATTGACCGGGACCGCGACGCAATTGGCGTAGTTCTCGTCACCGGGCTGCAGCGGGTGGATGCAGCTCAAGTGAATCCAGTCCGACAGCACGCCGCCGGTCGCGACCTGCTGCGCGCCGGAGATCACGATGCCGTCGTCGCGCTCCTTGACGACGCCGGCATAGAGCGTCGGATCGCTCTGCTTGTGCGCCGGCTTCGAGCGGTCGATCTGCGGCGGCACGATGGCGTAGCTGGCGTAGATGTGGTTGTCGCGCATGAACTCGTAGAACGCGACCAGGTTGTCGGCGAACTTTTGGCCCGCGGCGGCGAACACCTGCGGCGTCGCCGCGTAACCGGTGAAGAAACCGGCGACGTGGTCCGGCGACCGCCCCATCAGGCCGAAGGTCGCCTCCGCCCAAGTCTCTGAGAACAGTCGCCGGGCGCGCAGATCGGCATGGGTATGCGGGATCTGCCAGGCTCGCCACACCGGCTGGCCGGTTTTCGGCGAGGCAAACGTCATGCGCTCGCGCAGCGCCGGATCGGCCGCGATGTCGAACAGGTTGGCGACGGATCGCGCGGCCTGGCGGAATGCCGGATGCGCGGTGACGTCCTTGACGCTCTCGCCGCCGACGAACACGCGCCGGCCGTCGTTGAGCGAACGTAAATATTCGGCGCCGGTGCGCATCGGCCACTCTCTTCCGGATCGGATACGGAGTTGTAGCGCGAGCGTGGCGCGCGTGTCATCGGCCAAAGCCGCATGAGGGCTGCGAGGCGCCGGCGCTTGCCTGGGTTTGCCGTGGCCTTAATGTCGCGCCACGGGAGAGTGGGAATGCTCAAGCGACTGATCTGCGCCGCCGCCGCAACGCTCGCGCTGTTGTGCGCGACGGCCATTGCCGGCGCCGCCGACTATCCGGAACGGCCGGTCACCATCGTGGTCGGTTTCCCGCCCGGCGGCGCCAGCGACATTCTGGCGCGCATCATGGCCGACAAGCTCGGCAGCGTGCTCGGCAAGCCCTTCGTCGTCGACAATCGTCCGGGCGCGGGCGGCAATGTCGCGGGCGAGGTCGTGGCCCATGCGGCGGCCGATGGCTACACGCTGCTGCTGGGCAACAACGCGATCCTCGCCACCAATGCCAGCCTCTACAACAAGATCGGCTTCGATCCGGTGAAAGATTTTGCTCCGATCAGCCTGATGGGCACCCAGGCCAATGTTCTGGTGGTCAATCTCGATGTGCCGGCGCATTCGCTCGCCGCGCTCATTGCGCTCGCCGAAGCCAATCCGGGCAAGCTCAACTTCGCGTCCTCGGGCTACGGCCTGGCGGCGCATCTGGCCGGCGAGTTGTTCAAAGCCGAGGCCCATATCGACATCGTGCACGTGCCCTACAAGGGCTCGGCGCCGGCGCTGCAGGACGTCATCGCCGGCTCCGACCAGATGATGTTCGCCACCACATCCGGGGTCATGGGATTTCTCGGCAACGGCCAAGTGCGCGCGCTCGCCGTGACCACGCTCAAGCGGACCGCCGTCCTGCCTGACGTTCCGACCATGGACGAGGCCGGCCTTCCGGGTTTTGAAGCGACGACATGGCACGGCCTGGTCGCGCCGGCCGGCACGCCTCAAAACATCGTCGAGACGCTGCACCGCGCGATCGTCGAAACACTGAAAGACGCCGGTGTGCAGCAAAAACTCGCCGCGCTCGGCATCGATATTGTGGGCGGCAAGCCGGATGAATTCACCGCCTATATCGGATCGGAAATTCCGAAATGGGCCGCGATCATCAAAGCGTCCGGGGCGAAGATGGAGTGAGCGGCGCTACTGGCTCCTTCCTTCCTGCCGCGCGGTGGCGGATGTCGCACGCTCAATAGACGTCGGTATGATAGCGGTGGTTTTTCTTCAGCTCGGCGAGGAACGCGACCGCCTGATCGACGCTGCGCGCGCCATGGGCCGCGATCACGTCGACCATGGCGCGCTCGACGTCCTTGCCCATGGTGATGGCGCCGCAGACATAGACATGGGCGCCTTCGGCGAGCCAGGCCCAAAACTCGCGGCCGACTTCGCGCATGCGGTCCTGCACGTAGAATTTCTGATCGTCGTCGCGCGACCAGGCCAGCGACAGCCGGGTCAGCACGCCGGCTGAGCGCATGCCGCTCAGTTCGTCTTCATAGAAAAAGTCGTAGTCGCGGTGCTGGTGGCCGAAGAACAGCCAGTTGCGGCCGGTCGCCTTGGTCGCCATACGCTCGTGCAGGAAGGCGCGGAACGGCGCGATGCCGGTGCCGGGGCCGATCATGATGATCGGGACCGACGGGTCGGCGGGCAGGCCGAAATGCTGCGCCTTCTGGATATAGGCCTTGATCTTGGTGCCAGGCTGGATGCGGTCGGCGAAGTAGGTCGAGGCGACGCCGCTCCTGGCGCGCTTGCCGATCTTGTAGCGAACGGTGTCGATCGTGAGCGCCACTTTGCCGGGCTCAGCCTTCGGCGACGACGCGATCGAATAAAGCCGCGGCTGCAGCGGATCGAGCGCTTCGATGAACGCTTCCGGATCGGGCCGGATGCCGGGAAATTTTTCCAGCGCCGCGAGCACGTCGAGCGCAGCCGCATCGCCGTCCGGATCGCCACCGGAGCCGAGCGCCTTCGCTTTCTGCCGCCGTTCGCCGCCAGTGATGTAGGAGATGAGCTGGAACAACATATCCGGCGCGACGCCGAGCGAGACGCCGTCGGTCAACACGTCGCGCAACGGGCGGCCGGCGATCGGAAAATCGGGCGGCGCACCGAGTGCGGCAAGCACGGCATAGACCAGCGCCGGTTCGTTGTGCGGAAACATGCCGAACGAATCGCCGACGGCATAGTCGATACCGCTCTGCGCCAGATCGATATCGATGTGCCAGGTCTCCTTCTGTGAACCCGGCTTGTTGAGGCAGGTGCGCGAGAGAAATGTGGCCTCAGCCGGATTGTCCCGCGTCGGCGTCGGCGCGACGGCCGCGTCGGCAGTAGGCGTGGGCACGGTCGCGGGCGCCTTGGTGGTCGCCGGGATGGCGCCGAACTCGGCATAGAGCGTCTTGAGCATGCGCGTGGTGTCTTTGCCGCCGGGCACGCACAGGTTCAGCCGCTCCTCGTTTTTCAGGACGATGGCGTTGGCGTAATCCTCGCAATTGTAGCCGCACTGGCCGCAATCCTGCTGGCCCATGGCCGCCATGAACCGCCGCCGCAGCGGCCGACTGTCGGCGAGCTGCATGCGCTCGCCGAGCGGCATGGCGGGGTCGTGCCAGGGCGTTTGTCCGTCATCGCCGTCGTCGAGCGGACCGCGCGCCGTCGCCGCGCCCGTCCCCATGACGTCGTTCATCAACGCCGCGGTCTCCTCGGACGACAGCGCGTTGATGCCACCGTCGAGCGACAACAGGCCGGCGAAGAAGCCGTTGAGCCAAGTACGCTGCTCGGCCGAGAACGGCGCGGAGTCAGGAATGAGCGTTGGGATCGGCGGCGGCGTGGTCTGGGTCATTCAACCGCCTGCGTTTCGAATAGCGTTTTGAGCGCATCGACCTCGTGACGGCGGGTGAAGACCAAAAAGCTTTCGTCCGCCGAGACGCGGTGGCCGAGATAGGCTTTCAACATGCGCTCAACAGCCTGCGGCGCCTCCTCGGCTTTGACGTCGTGAAAAACCTCGCGGCCGCAGGCGGCGTCGGGGCCAAAACCGCCACCGACGTGGATGTGATAGCCCTCGACCTGATCGCCGTCCTCGGACATCTGCACCTTGGTGCCGACGAGGCCGATGTCTCCGATGTAATGCTGCGCGCAGGAATTCGGGCAGCCGGTGAGATGGATATTCAGCGGGCCGTCGAGCTGCACCCTGGCTTCGCACCAGTGCGCGATCTCCTCGGCGTGACGCTTGGTGTCGGACAAAGCGAGCCGGCAGCCGGCATTGCCGGTGCAGGCGACGAGGCCGGCGCGGATCGACGTCGCCTTGGTCGAGAGCCCGATCGCTTCGATGGCCGCTTGCGCCGCGGCGACGCGGTCTTCGGCAACGCCTGAGATCAAAAGGTTCTGCCAGACCGTGAGCCGGATATCGCCGTCGCCGAATTTTTCGGCGATCTTGCCGATGCTGCGCATCTGCTCTGCGGTAATCTTGCCCACCGGAAGGACGACACCGAGCCAATGAAGGCCCTTCTGCTTCTGCGGGTGTGAACCGATGTGAGCGAGGCGGTCGAAGGGCGGTCGTGTTTCAAGGGCTGTCTCCGGTGCGCGAGTGAGCTTGTGGCCGAGCTTGTCTTCCATGGTGCCGAGGAATTTCTCGAAACCCCAGGCGTCGAGGACGTATTTGAGCCGCGCCTTGGCGCGGTTGGTGCGGTCGCCGTTGTCGATGAAGACGCGCACCACGGCATCCGCCACCTTGGTGGCGTCTTCCGGCTTGACGATGACGCCGGTAGCGCGGGCAAAATCCTGATGACCGGTGATGCCGCCGAGCATGAGCTTGAACCAGATGCCCGGTTCGACGCCAAAACCGTCCTTCACCGCGACGGCCTGGAAGCCGATGTCGTTGGTGTCTTCCAGCACCGGGATCATGCCGCCGCCGTCGAAGCCGACATTGAACTTGCGCGGGATGCCGTAGAGCGAGCGGTCGTTGAGGATGTGGAAATGCCATTCGCGGGCGTAAGGGCGGGTATCGATCAGCTCCTGTGGGTCGATCCCCGCAGTCGGCGTGCCGGTGACGTTGCGGATATTGTCGGCGCCGGAGCCGCGCGAGCAGAGGCCCAAATCCTGGACCGCCTCGATCACGGCGACGGCGTTGCCGGCTTCGACTTCGCGGACCTGGATGTTGGCGCGCGTCGTCACATGC
>JBAUYI010000131.1:0-3011 GCA_049584715.1 Xanthobacteraceae bacterium | reverse complement strand
CAGTTCAACGTCGCCGACGGCGCGCTGTCGTGCCAGCTCTATCAGCGCTCGGCCGACGTCTTTCTCGGCGTGCCGTTCAACATCGCCTCCTACGCGCTGCTGACGATGGCCGTGGCGCAGGTGAGCGGGCTCAAGCCCGGCGTCTTCATCCACAGCCTCGGCGATGCGCACCTTTATCTCAACCACCTCGAACAGGCGCGGTTGCAGCTGACGCGTAATCCGCGGCCGCTGCCGACGCTGCGGCTCAATCCCGCGGCCAAGGATTTGTTCGCGCTGCGCTACGAGGATTTCGTGCTCGAAGGCTACGACCCGCACCCGCACATCAAGGCCGCGATCGCGGTGTGAGGATGAACATACTTCTCGTCGCCGCGATTGCGCAGAACGGCGTCATCGGCCGCGGCAATGCGCTGCCGTGGCGGCTCAAATCGGACATGCTGCATTTCCGTGCGCTGACCATGGGCAAGCCGGTGGTGATGGGGCGCAAGACGTATTTGTCGATCGGCAAGCCGCTCAAGGGACGCATCACCATCGTGGTGAGCCGCGACAGCACTTTTGCGGCGCCGGGTATCGTGGTGGCGCCGAGCCTTGACGCCGCGCTGACGACGGCGCGCGGCGACGCGTTGCGGAGGAACGCAGATACCGTCGTCGTTGCCGGCGGCGCTGAAATCTACGCCCAGGCCATGCCGCTCGCGACGCAGCTCGCCATCACCCATGTCTACAAGCGCGTCGACGGCGATGCGCATTTTCCAACTATCGATGCCGATGGCTGGCATGAAAGCGCGCGCAACGAGCACGAGCCAGCCGCCGAGGACGAAGCCGCGTTCGCATTCGTGACCTACGAACGTGCAATTGACGCCAAAATGCGGCCGTTCGGCGCGTCATAACTGCGCGTTGTAAGGGGCAGTGGCGTCCCCTATAACCCCTACCCAAATGAGGGCCGGCGCTGCGCCGGCGTCTTAAGGAGATAATTGATGCCGTGGAGCAACCAATCCGGTGGCCCGTGGGGTTCCGGGCCGCGGGGACCGTGGGGCTCGGGGCCGCAAACGCCCGGCGGCCAGAGGCCGCCCGATCTGGAAGACTTTTTGCGGCGCGGCCAGGACAAGCTGCGCGCCTTGATGCCGGGCAATCTCGGCGGCCGCGGCATCGCGCTCATTGCGCTTGTTGCCATCGCGCTGTGGGGATTTTCCGGCTTCTTCCGCGTCGAGCCCGATGAGCTCGGCGTGGTGCTGCGCTTCGGCCAGTTCGTGCGCGAGGTCCAACCGGGGCTGAATTATCATCTGCCCTATCCGATCGAGACCGCGCTGACGCCGCAGGCGCTGCGCGTCAACAAGATCGACATCGGCATGCGGGTTGCCGAGGACATGCGCCGCGGCACCACCGTCCGCGACGTGCCGGAAGAAAGCCTGATGCTCACCGGCGACGAGAACATCGTCGACGTCGATTTCTCGGTGCTGTGGAAGGTCAAGCCGAACGCGGTCGGCGATTACTTGTTCAATGTGCAGGGCCCCGAAAGCACCGTGAAAGCGGTCGGCGAGAGCGCCATGCGCGCGGTGATCGGGCGTTCGAACATTCAGGCGATCCTCACCGGCGCGCGGCAGACCATCGAGACCGCGGTGCAGGAACTGATGCAGAAGACGCTCGACGACTATGGCGCCGGCATTGTGGTGCAGCAGGTCCAGCTGCAGAAGGTCGATCCGCCCACCCAGGTGATCGACGCCTTCCGCGACGTGCAAGCCGCCCGCTCCGATCTCGAGCGCGCGCAGAACGAGGCGCAGACATACGCCAATCGCATCGTGCCGGAGGCGCGCGGCCGCGCCGCCAAGATCACCCAGGACGCCGAAGCCTACCGCGAGCAAACCGTCGCCGAGGCCACGGGCCAGGCCTCGCGCTTCTCGCAGGTCTACGATCAATACAAGAAGGCGCCCGACGTCACCCGCCAGCGCATCTATCTCGAGACCATGGAGCACGTTCTCGGCGGCACCGACAAGACGATCATCGATACCGGCCCGCAGGGCGGTCCGGGCGTCGTGCCGTATCTGCCGCTCGGCGACCTGACGCGGCAACCGCAACCAGCACAGAAACCGGCAGGCACGCCATGAGACTGGGTCTCGCGAGCGGCGCTGCCGCCATTCTGTTGTTGGCTGCGATCATCGTCGGCTACAGCACCTTCTTCACCGTGTATCAGACCCGGCAGGCGCTCGTCGTCCGCCTCGGCCAACCGGTGCGTGTCATCACCGAGCCGGGCTTGAACGCAAAGATCCCGTTCATCGACAGCGTCATCTATATCGACAAGCGCATTCTCAACATCGAGACGCCGGCGCAGGAGGTGATTGCCTCGAGCGGCGACCGCGCCAATGCCGGCGTCGCCCAGGCCGGCGAACGCCTCGTCGTCGATGCCTTTGCGCGCTACCGCATCGTCGATCCGCTCAAATTCTACCAGACGGTCGGGCCGGACGGCGCCAGCACGCAGCTGGCGATTCTGCTCAACTCGGCGCTGCGGCGCGTGTTGGGCGCGGCCACGCTGTCCGACGCCGTGCGCAACAAGCGCGAGGAGTTGATGGGGCAGATGCGCGATCAGCTCGATCGCGATGCGCAGCCGTTCGGCATCCACATCATCGACGTGCGCATCCGCCGCGTCGACCTGCCGGAGCAGAACAGCCAGGCGGTCTATCAGCGCATGCAAACCGAGCGGCAGCGCGAGGCGGCCGAGTTCCGCGCCCAGGGCAGCCAGAAGAGCCAGGAGATCAGAGCCAGGGCCGATCGCGACGTCACGGTGCTGCTGGCCGACGCCACATCCACATCCGAGCAGGTTCGCGGCCAGGGCGACGCCGAGCGCAATCGCATCTACGCCGAGGCCTACGGTCAGGATCCGGGGTTCTTTGCTTTCTACCGCTCGATGCAGGCCTATGAACGCAGCATGCAGCACGGCGATACGCATTTGGTGCTGCGGCCGGATTCGGATTTCTTCCGCTATTTCGGCGATCCGATGGGCAAATCGCCGCCGGCCGGCG
>JBAUYI010000130.1:0-18033 GCA_049584715.1 Xanthobacteraceae bacterium | reverse complement strand
GGGCTGGCGTTGAGGCGGTGCGCATTCAGTTGTCATGCTCCGCGAAGGCGGAGCATCCAGTATCCGAAATGCTGGAGTAAAATGTCGAGAATCGGCGATTACTGGATCGTCCGCCTGCGCGGACGATGACAAGTCTGAGATGATCAAGTCCGGTAATGACAAAATAGGGATTTAGGGAGTCACACCATGAGCCGAGCCGACGAAGACGCCATCCGCGAGCTTGAAAACCAATTCAACGCGGCGTGGGACCGGCACGACCCCGAAGGTTTGGCGGAGTCGCTCGCCGACGACGCCCAGTTCATCACCGTCAACGGCGCCTGGACCACGACGCGCAACGGCTTTCGCGATCTGATGGCGCGGCTGCACGGCGCGACCGGCCCGTTCCGCACCTCGACGCGCCGGACACCCGAGATGAACGTGACCTTCCTCGCCCCCGACATCGCCATCTTGCATTCGCGCTTCTGGATCGACGGCGAGGTCTTGCACGACGAGCACAGCAAAACCTCGCGCGAAAGCGTCGGCACCCGGGTGGTGCGCA
This sequence comes from Xanthobacteraceae bacterium, assembly GCA_049584715.1. Classification (GTDB taxonomy): domain Bacteria; phylum Pseudomonadota; class Alphaproteobacteria; order Rhizobiales; family Xanthobacteraceae; genus BOG-931. The sequence goes on along the minus strand of JBAUYI010000130.1, from coordinate 17,495 downwards.
AGATCGACGGGCGCTGGCGGGTGGTCGCGACGCAGAACACCGATGTCCGCCCCGGCCGGCGGCACTAGCCGGCCATGCGCATCGGCTGCGCGGGCTGGAACGTTCCCAAGCAGCATATGGCGTTGTTTTCCGCCGCCGGCAGTCACCTGCATCGCTACGCGCGGCGGTTCAATGCGGTCGAGATCAATTCGAGCTTCTATCGGCCGCACCGCCGCGCGACCTATGAACGCTGGGCAGCGACCGTGCCGGACGACTTCGCGTTTGCGGTCAAGGTGCCGAAACAGATCACGCACGAGCTCCGCCTCGTCGCGGCGGAGGCGGCGCTCGATATTTTTCTCGATCAAGCGAGCGGGCTTGGCGCAAAACTCGGTCCGCTCCTGGTCCAGCTGCCGCCAAGCCTGGCATTCGATTCCACGGTGGCGCACGCGTTCTTTGCTGCGCTGCGGGCGCGCCATGCGGGCAACGTGGTCTGCGAGCCCCGGCATGCGACGTGGTTCACCGCTGCAGCCGACGCACTGCTGGCGGGCCTGCGGATCGCACGCGCCGCCGCCGATCCGCCGGTCGACACCGCACCTTTCGCGCCGGGCGGCTGGCAGGGGCTGCATTACTATCGCCTGCACGGCGCTCCGCACATCTATTACTCCGAATACGACGCGGTGTTCCTACAGCGCCTTGCCCAGACATTCTCGGAGCGATCGGGGGCACGCTGGTGCATCTTCGACAATACGGCACGCGGAGCGGCGACCACGAATGCAGTGTTGCTGCAACGGCTCGTTCGCGAGGCTTCAAACCCAGGGAGGTAAGGCGCACCGCCATTGGCAGCCAAGGAAGCCGTGTCTCACCTCTGCCTCGTATGCAAACCGGCCTCTCCCCGCGCGCGAGGAGAGGTGGTATGCCCAACCGATGCTGTCGGAATCGCATGGCTGAGACCGCTTGAAATGAGCCCTAAAAAACCCGTCGTCGGCGTCATCGGCAGCGCCCATACCGTCGAGGGCAAGTTCACCGCGCAGCGGGTCGGCGAGCGCAATCTGCGCGCGGTCGCAGAGGCCGCCGGCGCGTTGCCGCTGATGTTTGCCGGCACGCCGGAGATCACCGATATCGGCGCGCTGCTCGATACCGTCGACGGCATTTTGCTCACCGGGGCGCGCGCCAACGTCCATCCGAGCCATTTCGGCCACGATGAGCATCCGGCACACGAGCCTTATGACCGGGGTCGCGACGCCATCGCGCTCAGGCTGATCGCGGCCTGCGTTGAGCGCGGCGTGCCGCTGTTCGGCATCTGCCGCGGTTTTCAGGAGATGAACGTGGCGTTCGGCGGCTCGCTGCATCCGGAGATCCGCGAATTGCCCGGCCGCATGAACCACCGCATGCCGCGGCTGCCGAACGGCGAAATCCACCCCGATCTCGAAGTTATTTTCGCCGACCGCCACGATGTACGCCTGACGCCGGGCGGGGTGTTCGCAAAGCTGCTCGGCGCCGAGACCATCCGGGTCAATTCGCTGCACGGCCAGGGCATCCTCGAGCCCGGCAAGCGCATCGTCGTCGAAGGCATCGCCGAGGACGACACCATCGAGGCCATTGCCATTGCCGAGGCGCCGGGCTTTGCGCTCGGCGTGCAATGGCATGCCGAGCACGAGGCCACCCGCAATCCGATCAATCGCACGTTGTTCGCAGCATTCGGCGCGGCGCTGATGAAGTATCGGCGGGCGCGGTGATGCGGCACGCGCATGCCGGGCGTAGCCCGCGCCTTGCGCTCCGGATCGCCGCGTCAATATACTCGACCCAACGATAAAAATCGTAAGTTACCAGGGAGGTGTCGGCCGTGATCAACCGCTTGATTTTGACTCTGTGCGGCGTCGTTGGAATTTTTGCGGCTATTGCCGCGCCGACCATCACCACGTCAGCCATGGCCGCCGACGATATCGAGGCCAAGGCGCAAACCTGCGCCGCCTGTCACGGCGCCAATGGCGTGCCGATCGACCCGAAAACCATGCCGATCATCTGGGGCCAGCAGGCGAATTATCTCTACAAGGAATTGCACGACTATAAGAGCGGCGACCGCAAGAGCCCGATCATGGCGCCGATGGTGGCGGACATTTCGCTCGCCGATCTGCGCCAGCTCGCCAATTACTTTGCCGCAAAACCTTGGCCGGCCAAGCAGGCCGCCGGCTCAGCCGGCTCGCCGCCCAACGGCATTGGCCAGTGCCAGCCATGCCATCAACCAAATTTCGAGGGCGGCGCGCCGGCGCCGCGACTCGCCGGGCTGAGTTATGAATATCTGGCCGGCGCGATGAACAGTTTTGCCGACGGCAGCCGCACCAATAACGGCGACATGCCGGGCTTCATGAGAGCACTATCGGAAAGCGATCGCGACGCCATGGCGCATTATCTCGCCGGGCTGTGATCGCCAGCGGCAGCAAGCGCGCGTTAGTTCTTGTGCGCGTTCTCGGCCTGGATCGCTTCGTCGTGATACCAGCCGTTGCCGGACACCAGCTTGACGCCGCGCGGCAACTGCGCATTCACGGCCGGCGCGGTGTCGTCGATACGCAGCGCAAAACGGCCCCGCGGCGGAAAGGTGTAGATCTTGGCCGACGCGGTCGGCGTTGCGGTAAAATTGGTCGTCATGGTTCGGCTCCTTGGCCGTGCGCGCATCCCAATGCACGCGTCACTGTTCTAGTTTCCTGAGTCGTTCTTAATATAATGCTTTGCCCGACTTTTGTTCGGTATGCCTCATAGAAAATCAGCGCATGGCTACAATATGAGCATTCGCGTTTTTGCTCATTCGGCTTGCAGCGATTCGGCCGCGCAGTGCCGTCGATTCGCCGCCCCGCGGCAACGCGGTTCGGTCTCAGCGCCGATTGGCACACAAAATGCTTGAAAGCCGGCGGGAGGCGGCGCGGATGCTTTCGATTCTGCCGCGATTTGCGGCAGCGCGCGTCTCGGCACACAAACATCGCACATCAGACAAGAGAGACGGGAATGACAAAATACAAACTCGAATACATTTGGCTCGACGGCTACACACCGACGCCGAACTTGCGCGGCAAGACCCAGCTCAAGGACTTCGACGCGTTTCCGACGCTCGAGCAATTGCCGCTGTGGGGTTTTGACGGCTCATCGACCCTGCAGGCGGAAGGCCACAACTCGGATTGCATCCTCAAGCCGGTCGCCGTCTATCCGGACGCCGCGCGCTTAAACGGCGTGCTAGTGATGTGCGAAGTGATGATGCCCGACGGCACGGCGCATCCGTCGAACAAGCGCGCCACCATTTTGGACGATCCCGGCGCCTGGTTCGGCTACGAGCAGGAATATTTCTTCTACAAGGACGGCCGGCCGCTGGGTTTCCCGCCGAGCGGCTATCCGGCACCGCAGGGGCCCTACTACACCGGCGTCGGCTATAAGAATGTCGGCGACATCGCCCGCAAGATGGTCGACGAGCATCTCGATCTCTGTCTCGCCGCCGGTATCAACCACGAAGGCATCAATGCCGAGGTGGCCAAAGGCCAATGGGAATTCCAGATTTTCGGCAAGGGCTCAAAAACTGCCGCCGACCAGATGTGGATGGCGCGCTATCTGATGCTTCGCCTGACCGAAAAATACGGCGTCGACATCGAGTTCCATTGCAAGCCGCTCGGCGATACCGACTGGAACGGCTCCGGCATGCACGCCAATTTCTCGACCCAATATATGCGCGAGGTCGGCGGCAAGGAATATTTCGAGGCGCTGATGAAGGCGTTCGATGAGGCGCGCGCCGATCACATCGCGGTCTACGGTCCGGACAACCACATGCGGCTGACCGGCAAGCACGAGACCGCGGCGATCACCGAATTCACCTATGGCATCGCCAACCGCGGCGCCTCGATCCGCGTGCCGCATAGCTTCGTCAACAACGGCTACAAGGGCTATCTGGAAGACCGCCGGCCGAATTCGCAAGGCGACCCGTACCAGATCGCCTCGCAGATCCTCAAGACGATCGCTTCCGTGCCGACCAGCGGCGAAGTCAGCGCCGCGGCCTGAACGTCGATCACATCAGCGCGTGAGAGTTCACATGAACTCTCACGCTTTTTCTTGAAATTGGATCTGCGCAACCGGGCGCCGCGTTCGGTATCGTCGCAATCGAGCTCATTGCGGCGATGCTGCGGGGGAGGTACTTGGCGTCCCTCCCCCGACCCTGCATGACGAGAATCCTGCCGCGCGCCTCGCCTGACACGCCTCCTCCGCCTATATCTCGCGCCCAAGGAACAGCAGCGGTAAGATCGCCGTGGAACGCGCGAGGACAATAGCCATGCCGCAGGACGGCCTCATCACCCTTTCCAGCCGCTATCCGGCACGCGACACCATGGATCGCCTGCTGGCCGCGCTCGCCAAGCGCAACATGACGGTATTCGCCCGTATCGATCACGCCGCCGGCGCCGCCAGCGCCGGCCTCGAGCTGCGCCCGACCGAAGTGGTGATCTTCGGCAATCCCAAAGGCGGCACCGCGTTGATGCAGGATCGCCAATCGGCCGGCATCGACCTGCCGCTCAGGGCGCTGGCCTGGCAAGACGCCGACGGCAAGGTTTGGCTCAGCTACAACGACCCGGCCTGGATCGCGCGGCGCCACGGCCTCGGCGCGGCGAGCGCCGGCGCGGTCGAGGCGATGGCCAAGGCGCTGGGTGCGATCGCTGCCGAAGCGACGACGTGAACCTGTCCGGTGCGCGTGGGACTTACTGTCGCTACACGCTCCGATTGCTGTCCGGCAGACATTGAGCCGATATCATTCGCCTGTGCCAGCGGGGGCGCAGGCATGATTTGCTCGACTTCAGGCCGCGGAGCTCGTGCTCGGCGGCCTGATTCATTGCTGTGCTGGCCTAAGCCGCCGGCTTGTCAACGATCAGATTGCCGTCGTCGTCGGCTGAAAGCCCGGTCTTGCGCGCTTCCGCCACCACGGACGGATGCCAATCGACCTTGCCGGCATCGGGACCGCCGATGATCGCCATCAACAGCGCCTCGGTGCCGCCGGAGAGATTGCGGAAGCCGCGATAGATTCCGATCGGCACGTTGCACACGTCACCCTCGTCGAGATCGACGGTCTGCTCGGCGTCGCCTTCCAGCCAAAATACCTGCCAGCGGCCTTTGACCGGGATGAAGACTTCCTCGGTGGCGTGGCGATGCAGCGCGGCGCCGCAACCTTGCGGCGCCCGCACATAGGTGACGGAAAATCCGGCGGCGCCCGCTTTCACGTGCGGCGCCAGTTCCGAATTTTCGGTCACCCCCATGCCGACCATGTTGATGATCTCGCGCTTATAGGCCGGAATGCGCTGGTCGACGAAGGCGATATCGGCGCCACGGGCTTGCGCCGCCCGCGCGACATGGCCGCGCTCCATCGCCTCACGCGAAATTTTCGGCACCGGCTTGCCCGCAAGCCGTGGATCGACGACCGGCATAGGTCTTCTCCCCTGTTATTCGCCAAGTCTAATTGGCTATGTCGCGGACCGCACTTATTTGCGGATGTAACCGAGATAGAAAAACACCACGAAGAGAACGGCATGAACGACCGCGCGGACGCCGTTCACCGTGGGCGTGATGGCAAGATGTGCGCCGAGCACTGGAACCGGCGAGCCGGCCAGATAGAGATAGAACAGCACGCCCGCGCTGACGAAGAAGGCGCCCGAGAGGAATTTGCAGACCTCTTTCCAATTGATGGTCACGCCGCATTCCGCGCAATGAAGCCCGTGGCCGCAGATGCGAATAGCGAGTGGCGAGTGGCGAATAGCGAATGGAGCTACCATTCGCCACTCACCATTCGCGATTCGCGGCTCTACGTCTTCGCGTGCTGACCGACGAACGCCACCATGCGTTCGAACATGTCGCCGCTCTCCGTCAGGTCCGGCGAATGGCCGGCGTGGCGCTCCATCTCGACATAGTGCAGCGCGATGTCGCCGCCGGCCTTTTTGTAATTGGCGACGAAGCGTTGCGGCTCGTTGCCGGCAAAGCTCGAATCGGCGTCCTTGTAATCGTGCACGATGTCGCCGCGGGCCTGGAACCAGATCGCCGGCGGCAATTGCAGCGTCTCGCCGCGCTCCAGCGCCAGCATGGGATTGCCCTCTTCCATGTTGGCTTCGCTCTTCCAATAGGAATCGTGGCGCGGAATGATGGGCTTGGGCCAATCGGCACCGGCAGCCAGCGAACGCTTGGCGTGGCGATAGCGCGACAGCGGATTGATCACCGGCCACGACATCACCACACAGCGCACGGTCGCATCCTGCGCCGCCGACCCGGCCGGCAGCGGAATCGCCGCATAACGCGGATCATGCGGCCGCATGGCGACCAGCATGGCCAGATGGCCGCCGCTCGACTGGCCGGAAAGGCCGACGAGGTCGGGCCGCGTTTTCAGCTCGCGGGCGTGCGCTTTGGCCCAGCGCACCGCGTAATTGATATCCTGCACTGAAGCCGGATAAGGGTCCTCGTTGCCGGAGCGGAAATCGAGCGCGATCGAGACCACGCCGTGGGACGCCATGTATTTGTGGCGCAGCGCTTCGGTCAGGCGGTCGCTCTGGCACCAGGCGCCGCCGTGGCATTCGACCACAGCCGGAAACGGCCCCTGGCCGCGCGGCTTATACACCCGCGCCAAGAGCGGCTTGTCGCCGTGGCGGAGATATTCGACGTCCTCGACGTCGAAATCGGTGGTTTTCGCTTCTAGGGTCGCGGTCGTCATGGGCGTTTCCTTCCTTGCCGTTTGCCGCATAGTCGCGCACGTCGGGCTGGTCGGCAAGCATGGCCGAAGGGGTTGCGCGGCGCTACATTGGCAGCATGCCGGTCCACGACAACACCGCCCTGTCCCGCTTCGAGCTCGATGCCGGCGGCGTAACGGCGTTCTTGAACTACCGCATCGATGGCAGCGTGATCGCGTTGCTGCACACCGAGACCCCGCCGCAAGCACGCGGCCAAGGAATTGCGTCGCAGCTCACTGCCGGCGCGCTGCAAATCGCCCGCGCCCGCGGCCTCAAGGTGATACCGCGCTGCGCCTTCGTGCGCGCCTATATCGCAAAACATCCGGAATTTCGCGATCTCCTGGCGTAGAGCCAAAGCGCCGCTTACAGCTTCATCATCGGCCGCTTGCCCTTCGCCGCCTTCTCGTTCGGCACCTTGACCAGCGCCTCGCCGTCCAACACCACCTCGCCGTCGACCGCGCAGACGCAAGCCAGCCGGGCACGCCACTTTTCCGGAATGAGCTCCGCCACCGTGACGGTGACGACGACGGTGTCGCCGATCCTGACCGGGGCGCGGAAATTCAGCGTCTGTGAAATGTAGATCGCGCCCGGTCCCGGCAACCGCGTGCCGAGCACGGCGGAGATGAGGCTCGCGGTATAGAGGCCATGGGCGATCCGCTTGCCGAACGAGGTGCGCGCGGCAAAATGCTCCGACAGATGGATCGGATTGCGGTCGCCGGTGAGTTGCGCGAAGCCAACCACGTCGGACGACGACACGGTCTTTTCCAGCGTCTCGGTCATGCCGACCGAAAGGTCTTCGAAAAACAGGGTGCGTAGCGGCGGCAGGTTCACGCCGGCACCGCGTCCGCCTGCGGCAAGATCACGTGGCGCGTCATGGTGGCGAGCGCGAGCGCGCCGATGACGAGCAGGATCCCGGCGATGCCGAACGCCCAGCCATACGCGCCGAGGCCGGCCACCACATAGCCGGTAATGATCGGCGCCAGCAGGCCGAAAATATTGCCGCTGAGGATGGTCAGGCTGATCGCCTTGCCGACGTCGCGGGAGCGATGCACCAGGTCGGTGACCAGCGCCAGGTTCAGCGAGATCGCGGCGTTGATGCCGGAGAGCGACAGCGCGAACAGCGTCAGGATGAGCGCCGTGTTATCGGTAAACGGCACGAGCACGACCACGGCCGCGAGCAGCACGCAGAAAATCACCATGGCGCGGCGGCGGCCGGCGAGCAGCGTTTCGCTTTTCAAGAGCCGGTCGCTGACGATACCGAGCGCGATGCTCACCGGCACCGCGATCGCCCATGGGATCGCGGTATAAAGACCGGTCTTGAGGATCGTCAGGTGCTTGGTGTCCTGCAGATAGCTCGGCAGCCAGAACAACAGCAAATAGAGCGTGTAGATGCCGGAGGCCTGGGCGATCATGGTGCCCCACATCGACGGCGATTTGAGCAGATCCCAGATCACGCCGGGATTGCCCTGCATACCGATCTCGTCGGGCGAGCCGGCGGAGCGCTCGCTCAAAATCTTGCGGCGCTCGTCCTCCGACAGCCAGCTCACCTTTTCCGGCCGGTCGTACCAGATCAGGTTGCATGCGAGCCAGACGAAACCGAACGCACCCAAAACGACAAAGGCGACGCGCCAGCCCCAGGCGCTGGTGATCGCCGCCACCACGACGGCGCCGAGCGCGGGACCGACGAAACTGCCGGCGCTCCAGAATACGGTAGCAACGCCGCGTTCCTGCGCCGGCATCCATTCGCGCACGATGCGGCCGCAGGACGGGATCGAGGTCGCCTCGCCGGCGCCCATGACAAGCCGCGCTGCGATCAGCGTGGCGAAATTCCACACGCCTGCGGTCGCCGCCATAGCCAGCGACCACAGCACGATGCCGACGGAATTGATGGTCCGTGCCGAGAAGCGATCGAGCATGATGCCGATCGGCAGTAGGCAGATCACATAGGTCCACAGGAACGACGAGAACAGGTAGCCCATCTGCACCGGCGTGAGGCCGAATTCGCCGCGCACCGCCTGGGCTACGACGCCGAGCGCCGAGCGGTCCATGTAATTGATCGTGACCAGGCTCAGCGTCAGCACATAGATCCAGCCGCGCCGGAAATGTGTGGCCGGCATCGCACCGGTTTGCGTCGTCATCGTTGCCTCCCTGTCGATATTTTTTGTTTCGGACGCGGTCCGTGCGTCCGCGCCGCTTTTGCCGCGGTCGCTTAATTCTTCGGAGGCGGCGGCACGCCACCGCCCGCGCCAGCCGCGCCCGCGCCGCCACGCGGATCGTTCTTGTTGGCCATGCAATTCTTCATGAATTTTGTGCGCGCCGCGCCGGCAAGTTTCTGGTCATCGGCGCCGAATTTGCAGGTGGCCATCTTTTCCTTCGCCGTCACGGCGAAGGATGAAGCACTCGGCAGCACCACGATCAGCACTGTGGCAACGAGGATACTTTGGGCAACGAAGATATGTCGAAGCATGGCGGCGACTCCTGAATCGTCATGATGGTATCCTACGCCATATTCAGCCATAAAGTGCCATGGCTTCGCCCGTCCGCGTCAGCTCGGTCCTGTCCCGCATCACGCCCGGCCTCACCGGCACGGCCGAGATCGTGGTCGGACCCGAACATACCGCCCCGTTCGTCGGCTCCGGCCGTATCGCGGTGCTGGCGACGCCGGTGATGATCAACGTCATCGAGGCGGCTTCGCTCAACGCTGTCGAGCACCTGTTGCCGGCGGGCCATCAAAGCCTCGGCATCCATCTCGACGTCAGCCATGTGGCGGCGACGCCTGTCGGCTTGCGCGTCACCGCCACCGCCGAGGTCATCGGCGTCGAAGGCCGCACCATAAAATTCCGCGTCGAAGCCCACGACGAGGTCGAGACCATAGGCGGCGGCAGCCACGAGCGCGTCGTCGTCAGCGTCGAGCGCTTCGACGAACGCGTGCAGCGCAAGGTGCGGGGCGAGACGCAGCGCTAGCGATCAGCGCCGGCCCGAAATGCGCGTCGGCGCCGGCCCAAAATGCGCGTCAGCGCCGACCCATGAACCAGCCGATGGCGAACAGCACGACGGCGGCGACGGCGGCGGCGATAGCATGCTTCATATGAATCAGCGGCGAGCCTGAGCTATAGCCCGGCATGAAGGTCGGCAATTGGCCGGCTGGCATCACGAAATACATCACGGCGGCGATCACGCAGATGATGGCGAGCAGGTAGGCAATCATTTTCATTGGACGTTTTCCCTCGTCGATAAGGCAGGCGTACTCCGTGCCGCCGCAGCGTTAGCATGACAGCCAGTGGCTTGGCGAGACGCCGCCGCGGCAGCCCACCACGAGTTGCTTGTGTTCCCGGCCGCCCATGGCGATGATCCTGCCCAAAACATCCTGGGGAGGACCGTCGTGATTGCCACCATTGGATACCGGCTTGCCGCCGCCAGCATTGCGCTGCTCGCCGGCCTCGCCGCGGCACCGCCGGCGCGCGCCCAATCGCTGGACGATTTTTATGCCAAAGCCAAGGACGAAGGCGCGTTCGCGTTCTACGTCGGCGGGCCGACCGCGCCGTGGGAAGCCCGCGCCAAAGTGTTCGAGGAGCGCTTTCCTGGCGTCAAGGTCACGGTCGGCGGCGGCTTTTCCAATGTGCTCGACAAGAAGGTCGACGCCCAGCTTGCCGCCGGCAAGCTCGAGGTTGATGCGGTGATATTCCAAACCGCCGGCGACTTCGGGCGCTGGAAAGCCGAAGGCCGGCTCCTGGCATTCAAACCCGACGGCTTCAACAAGATGGATGCGGCGTTCAAGGACGCCGACGGCACCTTCTGGGCCACCATGGTGAACGTGGTGCCCTACATGTACAACACCGAGAAGGTTGCAGCCGCCGACATCCCGAACTCGGCGCTGGATTTCCTGAAACCGCAGTTCCAGGGCAAGGTCGTCACCGCCTATCCGGCGGACGACGACGTCACGCTGTGGGTGTTCAATCACATCGTGCAGAAATACGGCTGGAGCTATATGGACAAGTACATGGCGCAAAAGCCGACTTTCATTCAGGGCCATCTCGGCGAGCAGCGCAGCATCGGTTCGGGCCAGAACTTCGTCACGTTCGATTCGATCCTCGACATCACCGACGGACTGAAGCGGCAAGGTCAGCCGGTCGATTCCCACATCCCGACTGGCGACGCGCTGCCGATCTGGCCGCTCTTGGGCACGATCTTCAAGGCCGCGCCACATCCGAACGCGGCAAAACTGTTCCTGTCGTGGCTGCTCACGCCGGAGCAACAGGCGAAGCTGCCGACTTGGTCGCCACGCAGCGACGTGCCGCCGCCGGCCGGCTACAAGCCGATCCTATCGTACAAGGTCGCCAACGATTACCGCGCCTTCCTCACCGACCAGAAAAAGGTCGAGGAGTTGCGCAAGAAGTTCGAGGGCTATAGCGGCCCGATCGTCAATTCCGGCGGCGTGCGGTAGGCGGCGGCAACCACGCGTTAACTTCTCCAGGCCGAGACTAGCTTTGACGATTCGCACTCGTGCGTGCGCGGCATCATTGCGCCTGCGTGAGCCGAATTGTCGACCCGCGTAATTTCCCGGCTCGCGTATAAATTCTGCGTATCGTTGCGGCAGATGCAGGCTTGATGCGGCCCGATATTGCCAAAATTCTTTCGCAAGTTCCTCGGGGATGCGTTGCCAACATCAGGATGACCGCCACATGTTGCCACGCCACCCGAGCCTGACGAAAAGATCGGCAACTTTATTCATCGCAGTGCCTTTGTTTTCAGCGCTGCTCGCGACATCGGCCATCACGGCAAGACCCACAATGGACACCGAAGTCGATCACATCATCAGTCACGGTATAGCGCCCATGGTCGCGCCGAACGGCGCGGGCGGCGTCGCGGCCGTGGCCCAGATCGGCGGCCGCAACCTGTTCTTCAACTATGGATTTGCCGATCTGGCCGAAAAGCGGCCGATCAATTCGGACTCGCTGTTCAATGTCGGTTCGGTGCGCAAAATTTTCGAGGCCGCGCTGGTGGCGCAAGCGGTGCTTCGGGGCGAATTCAAGCTCGATGAGCCGGTGGCGAAATACATCACCGAACTGCACGGCGACTACATCCGGCAAATCACCATCGGCCAACTGGTCAGCCACACATCGGGGCTGCTGCTGCCGACGGATCATCCACCCTGGCCGGAGCAGCACTTTTCGCTTGCCGGTTTCTACGACGCGCTGAACGCCTGGACGCCGTCCGGCGGCGAACAGCCCGGCAAGCAGCGCATCTATACCCACGCCGGCTATATCTTGCTGCAACTCGTCCTGGAGCGCCGCTACGGCATGCCGATCGCGACGCTGATCGACCGCGGCGTGATCGCGCCACTGGGCATGACATCGACCCTCGTGCCGGAGCGCGGCCCGGACGACCGCGCCGTCATGAGCCCGCAGTTCCTGGCGCGCGCCGTCCAAGGCTATTCGCTCCACGGCGCGCCGATCGGCGTGCCGGGCAATCAGCAGAGTTATTTCGACTTTCCCGGCACGGGACAGATGTTCTCGTCGGCGCGCGATCTCGCCATCCTGCTCGCCGCCTGTCTCGGCGAGCGCTCCCTTGCCTCCCCCGCAAGCGGCGCAGCGTCAGCGAGGGAGCTACACGAAGCGCTGCAATTGACCCAGCGGGAAGAATTCCGCGTCAGCCCGCAATACGGGCAGGCGATGGCCTGGGAGATCGAAAGTCCGTTCGGGGTGACGATCGTCGACAAGCCCGGCGGCCTCGATAATGCCTCGGCCTATGTCGGTCTGGTGCCGGAGCGCAAAATCGGCCTTGTCATCCTGGCCAACCGTGGCGATGTGCACCCGTTCGAAATGGCGCGCAGCACCATTCTTCCAGAACTGGCACGGCTGTTGACGCCGCAGGCGCTCAGCAGCGCCGCGCGTCAGTAGGGCCGCACGTTGCCTTCGACCGTGGTGCGCAACATCAGCCGCCGTTCGGTCGAGGGGAAATCGGTGCGCGCGTGGGACGAGCAGCGGTTGTCCCACAGCAACAGGTCGCCGACCCGCCAAACGTGCTCGTAAACGAATTCGCGCTTTTCGGCGTGGTCGTACACCGCGTTGAGCAGACGCTCGCTCTCGTTCTCCGGCATGTCGAGCACTCTCACCGTCATCAGCCGGTTGACGTAGACCGCCTTCCGGCCGGTGTCGTCGTGGGTGCGGAACACCGGATGCGTCTGTTCGGAGAAGGCCACGGTACCGCGGCCGTCGCCCTTGATGGTCGAGCCATAATTGTAGTGGTGCAGCGCCCTCTTGCCTTCGAGCTTTTGCCGGAGCGCCGGATCGAGCGTCTCGTAGGCGGCATAGCCAGAGGCGAACAGCGTGTTGCCGCCGGCCGAGGGAATCTCGACCGAGTAGAGCATCGTCGCTTTGCTCGGCACCTCGGCGTGAATCATGTCGTGGTGGAACATCATCTCGCCGTCGGGCAGCGCGCCGATCGGCTCGCCGTTTTCGCGAATATTCGAGATCAGCATGATGCCGGGCAGCATGCTGGAATAGCCTTTAGGAAAATATTTCGGCGGCCGCGTCAGCTTGCCCGGCTCGCCGAAAAATTTCGTGGCGCGGATCAGATCTTCCTGGGAGAGTTTTTGCTCCGGGAAAATCAACACCAGGTGGTCGAGCCAGGCCTGGTAGATCGCCTTCACCGTCGCTTCGTCGGGTTTTTCGCGCAGATCGATGCCGCGGATTTCGGCGCCGATATGCTTGGTCAGCGGCACGACATTCAGACGCGCCGCGCCGGACGCTTTCGTCGACACGGGTTCGTGCGTTGCAAGCGACATGGGCAACCTCCCCGATCTTATTGTTGTTTATTCCGCAGCGACGGACATTGCCGGCGCCGGGATTGCGTGCGCGGCTTCGCCGCTCGCCAACGCGGCAAGAATTTTATCGATCAAGGCGCGCGCCGAATCGGCGCTGAGTTCGACCGCGACGCGGTCGCGCCCGCCCTCGCCTTCATTGGTGAAGTCGATCGCGAGCACGTGGTCGAGGGTCGAGTGATAGGGATGGTCGAAATAGACATTGGCGGTGTCGATCTTCATCCAACCCTTGCGGCCCTTGGCGCTGCCGACGAGGGCGGCTTTTTCGACGATGTAGGAGCACATACTGGGTCCTCCCCTACTCGGCTGCGATGCTGGAGGCCGAGGCCGCCAGATTGCGGTTGAAAAAGTCGAACACCTTGCTCCAGCCGTCGATCGCCTGCTCCGGCCGATAGGCGTCGCGCAGCGTGTTGAAGAAGGCGTGGCCGGCGCCGTCGTAGCGGTGAAATTCGTAGTTCTTGCCGAGCTTCTTGAGCACCTCTTCGGTACGGTTGACCTGGTCGGCGGTCGGATTGGCGTCGTCGTTGCCGAAAATGCCGAGCAGCGGACAGGTCATCTTCTCGGTGAGGTCGATCGGCGCCACCGGCCGCTTGGCATTGAGCAATTTGGGATCGTCGACGACGACATTGCCGCCCCAGCAATCCACCGCGGCGTCGATCCCGGACAAAGTGCAGGCGGCGAGATAGGTGTGGCGGCCGCCCGAGCAGAAGCCGATGACACCGATCTTGCCGGTGGCGTTTGGCTGCGCCCGCAGATAGTCCATGGCGCCGGCAACGTCGCCCATGACCTGCGCGTCGGCCACCCCGCCGGCAGCACGGATGCGGGCGCCGAGATCGTCGGGGGCTTCGCCGGGATTGCCTTCACGGAAATAAAGGTGCGGCGAGATCGCCGCATAGCCGTGATGGGCCAGCTTGCGCACCACTTCGATGGTCCACTCGCACCAGCCGGGAATGTGATGAATGACGACGACGCCGGGGAATTTTCCGGCGCGGGCCGGCCGCGCGTAATAGGCCTCACCCTGGTCGCCATTATGGCCGCGGAACGGCACCGTTTCTGCCTGCAGGCTCAGGTAAAAGCTCATGTTTCACTCCCCTCTATTTCGGGTATTTGACGGTGACGATAGCACGACGCGCCGGCGACGGCAGCGGCGGCCTAGTTCGGGCAGGGATGCAAAACCGCCTTGTAGTTGCCATCGCGATCGACGAAGTCGATGGTGTGATCGGGCTTCGGCGTGAAGCTTAAGTTCCCCATCAGCGGCCCGCTGGCGAACTTGCACTCGACCCGCACGGCAAAAGTGTCGCCGTCGCGCGTGGTGTCGAGGACCGTACAGGTGCCCAGATTGGAGACGATCTCCTGGGGCGAGATCTTGACCCGGACCGCGACCGGATCGGTGCCGTCGCCCTTGCAGAGAACATTCTGCGTGTAGTTGCCGCTGAGCGGAAAGTCGTCGGCGAAGGCGGCGCTAGCGATAACAAGCGCAACTGCGGTCAAAATCCGTTTGATGATCGCCACACCAATACCCCAGAAACCTGCTGCGCCGGCCCGCGCGGACTGTAGCCAAAGTCGCGCGGCCGGCCAATCGCTATGTAGGGGACGACCTAGTGCTGGCGGAACCCGTCGGCGATGACACGCGTACGGGCGGACGACCATTGCTTGGGCAGATTGCCGTCGACGCCGCGATAGGCGGCGTTCTCGCAATCGACCGCGCCGTTGTCGGTGAAACGGCCGGTGTTATTGTCGAACAGCATCTGATGGCAGTTACGGCCCTCTTGGGGCATGTAGAGGACCGATCCGGTATAGACTTCTCCGGCATTTCGGGCCGCCGTCGCCGGTTTCACCCAGTGCTGCTCGGTGAAATAATCGGCGATGGCGAACAGGCCGGTGCCGAGCAAGGCGCCGATTGCGACCACGCCAAAACTCTGGCGGATGCTCTCGGAACGGCTCTTCTTGCGGAGTGCGCGGCGGTACATGGAACCATCATACGCGAAGAAGAGGAAACGCGCCCTAAGGTTTGCGCGGAGCGGTTAAGATAATGCTGACGTAAACGAAATGATAAAATTCAATAACGCTCCCAATGGTACCGGCTCATTGCATATGAAAAACGGCGCCCGTGTGGGCGCCGTTTTCCGTTCGTAATACCAATTAGTGTGCGGTGGTCAAACCCGAGGCGTCTTCTTCGACCTCCGGTTCGGGGACGTCGACCGGCTTGGCCGTCGCCTCTTCCCAGGTGATGGGCTCGGGCTTGCGCACCAGCGCGCGGGCCAAAACCTCGTCCATGCGCGAGACCGGGATGATGTCGAGCCCGCTCTTGATGCTGTCGTTGATCTCGACAAGATCCTTGGCGTTCTCTTCCGGAATGAGCACGGTCTTGATGCCGCCGCGGTGGGCGGCCAGGAGCTTCTCCTTCAACCCCCCGATCGGCAGCACGCGGCCGCGCAACGTGATCTCGCCGGTCATGGCGACGTCACGATGCACCGCGATGCCGGTCATCACCGAGACGATGGCGGTGACCATGGCGACGCCCGCGGACGGCCCATCCTTCGGCGTGGCACCCTCCGGCACGTGCACGTGGATGTCGCGCCTGTCGAACATCGGCGGCTCGATGCCGAGGGCGGCCGAGCGCATGCGGACGTAAGACGCCGCCGCCGAGATCGATTCCTTCATCACGTCGCGCAAGTTACCGGTGACGGTCATCTTGCCCTTGCCGGGCATCATGGCCGCCTCGATGGTGAGGAGCTCGCCGCCGACGTCGGTCCAGGCGAGGCCCGTGACCACACCGACCTGATCAACGTCCTCGACCTCGCCATAACGGTATTTTGGCACGCTGAGGTAATCGGGCAGGACCTTGTCGGTGACGGCAACCGACTCTTTCTTCGAGATCGTCAGTTCCTTCACCGCCTTGCGGATCAAGGTTGACAGTTCGCGCTCGAGATTGCGCACGCCCGCTTCCCGCGTGTAACGGCGGATGAGCGTAAGCAACGCCTCGTCGTCGATCGACCATTCCTTGGGCTCAAGGCCATGCTTGACGACCGCGTGCGGGATCAGGTGCTTGCGCGCGATCTCGAGCTTCTCGTCCTCGGTGTAACCGGCGATGCGGATGATCTCCATGCGGTCCATCAGGGGCGGCGGAATATTGAGCGTATTCGCCGTGGTGATGAACATCACGTTGGAGAGATCGTAGTCGACCTCGAGATAGTGGTCGTTGAAGGCGTGGTTCTGCTCGGGGTCCAAGACTTCGAGCAAAGCCGACGACGGATCGCCGCGGAAATCGGCGCCCATCTTGTCGACCTCGTCGAGCAGGAACAGCGGGTTCGAGGTCTTGGCCTTGCGCATCGACTGGATGACCTTGCCGGGCATCGAGCCGATATAGGTCCGCCGATGGCCGCGGATCTCGGCCTCGTCGCGCACGCCGCCGAGCGAGACGCGCACGAACTCGCGTCCCGTCGCTTTCGCAATGGACTTGCCGAGCGAGGTCTTGCCCACGCCGGGCGGACCGACCAGGCACAGGATCGGCCCGGTCAGCTTATTGGCGCGCTGCTGCACCGCGAGATACTCGACGATGCGCTCCTTGACCTTCTCGAGGCCGAAGTGATCGCCGTCGAGAATCTGCTCGGCGAGGATGAGGTCCTTCTTGATCTTGGACTTCTTGTTCCACGGGATCGACAACAGCCAGTCGAGATAGTTGCGCACGACGGTGGCTTCCGCCGACATCGGTGACATCTGACGCAGCTTCTTGATCTCGTGTTGCGCCTTCTCGCGCGCTTCTTTGGAGAGCTTGGTGCGCTTGATCTTGTCTTCGAGCTCGGCGACCTCGTCCTTGCCGTCCTCGTCGCCGAGTTCCTTCTGGATCGCCTTCATCTGCTCGTTGAGGTAATACTCGCGCTGGGTCTTCTCCATCTGGCGCTTGACGCGCGTGCGGATGCGCTTCTCGACCTGCAGCACCGAGATTTCGCTCTCCA
>JBAUYI010000129.1:0-4951 GCA_049584715.1 Xanthobacteraceae bacterium | reverse complement strand
GACCAAGGGCATCAAGGCGCTCGGCCCGCAGGACGTGATCCGCGGCGTGATCGAGAAATGGAGCAGCTACAAGGGCAAGCTCGCCGCCGCCGCCAAGAAGGGCAAGGGCAAGCCGCTCGCCAAGGTCAAGCTGCGGCCGCCGCTGCCGAAGCCGGAGAACATCATCTGCATGGCGGTGAACTACATGGAAGACGGCACCTTGCCGGAGCCCGCCCCGATCAACGCCTTTATGAAATCACCGAGCGCGGTCATCGGCGACGGCGACACCATGGTGCTGCCCGACATGGCGGCGAGCGTATTCGAGGGCGAGGCCGAAATTGCGGTGGTGATCGGAAAGAAGGCCTCCCACGTCAAGGCGGCCGACGCGATGAAATACGTGTTCGGCTATACCAATTTCATCGACGGCTCGGCGCGCGGCGTGGTGCCGCCGACCAACGTGTTCTATCAGATGAAGTCGCGCGACACTTTTGCGCCGATCGGCCCCTATATCGTCACCGCCGACGAGATCAAGGATCCGCACAAGCTGCAGATCAAGCTCACCAACAACGGCACGGTGTATCAGAACTTCAACACCGACGATATGGCGCACAAGATTCCGCGCTGCATCGAATGGGTCACGTCGATCCACACGCTAGAACCCGGCGACATCCTGGCCACCGGCACCAACCATCGCGGGCTCAATCCGTTCATGCACGGCGACAAGATCGAGCTCGCCTGCGAGGGCTGCGGCACGCTGCACATCACGGTGCGCGACGATCTCAAGCGCAGCTGGGCGCGCATCACCCGCCTGCAACATAAGCAGAGCGGCGCCGAAGGCGTGCATACCAAGCAGACAGGCGGCAAATACGCGAAATAGGTCGCGCGCCGTCAGTGGCAATGACAGGGCGGGCGATGACAGAGCGGCGGCGTCGGTGCGTTAATCCGCGCCGCGGCGCCGCTTTGTCAGGCGCCAAACCACTCCGGGTGCTCGGTCAGCGCCACGACGCTGCAGGCGAACGTCAGCACGCAGATCGTCCATAACAGCAGCGCGAGATACCTGTCATCGGTCATGGCACCGGCGAAGCAATCGCCGTGCCAAACCGGCCGACGCCAATGTTCAATCCCGACGGCCGCGATCGTTCCCATCGCGCATGCGCGCTCAAGACGCCGCCGCGACCGCCGTCACTTCAGTGAGCAGTTGGGGAATGGCGTGTCCCACGTGTATGTGTCTCCCGCGAATGGAATCGACATTCCGCCCTTTTTGCAGGAATCGACATCCGCGGCGTCGAAGACGAACATCTTCGCGCCTTTGCCCATGGCGCCGAGCGCCTGACGAAACATGGCTTCGACCGCGGCGAGAACAGCGGTCGGCGCCGGCGGCATGTCGCTCCGTGCCAAAAGGTTGAGCGGCTTGCCGGCCTGATCTTTGGCCTCCAACGTATCGATGTCTTCAAAAGAAAATGTGCCGCTGGCCTTGTCCAAATGGCCATGCACGACCATGACCACAACGTATTTCTGCAGCGTGGCGGCGAGATTGGCTGCGCCGCTCATATCGGACCGCACCATCCCCGGCACGAACCACATCAGCAGAACGAGTTCGCCGCCAGGCCTGGCGTCATTGATGGTGGCATAATCGCGCGCGATCGCGTCGGGCGTCGCTTTCCAATTGCGCGACGAGGCGGTCGAGACTGCGACGGCCGAAAGCGCCGCCGTTATCAGTGCCGTAGCAAAGAGACGCCTCAATGTCATGGCAGCCCCCTCTTTCAATATGTCCGGCGCGACACCGACATATTGAAAGCAACAAAAGACATCGCCCCGACGGCGATGCTACGTGGCTTTCAGGCTCAATTCAATTCGTTACGCCGGCGTGCGTGAAAGAAAAATCGTAGAGCCATTAATCCCGGTAGCCACGGTCGATGCCGTCGAGCATGCGCAGATAGGCCGGCCAATCGGCCGAGCCACGGCCGGAATCGTGATGCTCGTATTGATGCGCGGTTTTCTCGCAAATTTCCGCGGGGATCTCGATCAGTGCGCCGCCGGTCGCTTCCATCTTGAGCTGGATGTCGGCCGCCTCGAGCAGCGACTTCATCAGCACGAAGGCTTCGCGCACGGTCTTGCCGACCGTGAGCAGGCCGTGATTGTGCAGGATCAGCGCGCGATTCTTGCCGAGCGCCTTGTTGATGCGGGCGCGCTCGCCGAAATCCTCGGTGATGCCTTCATAGTCGTGATAGCCGATGCGATTGTGGAAGCGCACCGCCGGCTGCGACACCATGCGCAGGCCGGCTTTCAGCCCGGCAAGCGCCATGCCGGTTTCGGTGTGCACGTGGACGGCGCAATTGACGTCCGATCGCGCCGCGAGCACGCCGCCGTGCAAGGTGAAACCCGGCCGGTTGACGCCTGAGGATTCGTCGAGATCGTCGTCCATCGAGACCTTGACCAGGTTCGACGCCGTCACCTCGGTGTAGAGCAGCTCGTGCTGCTTGATGAGGAATTTGCGCTCCTGGCCGGGCACGCGCATGGACGAATGATTGTAGATGACGTCGCCCCAGCCGTAATGGGCGATCAGCCGATAGGCGGCGGCAAGGTCGACGCGGGCCTGCCATTCGGCGGGCGCGATGTCCGCTTGGGTGACGGGCGCGATCTTGACGTGGGTGTTCATGGCTTTGGCTCCGCGTGGGATCTTGGGCTCCGCGTGGGAGTGTCAATCTAGCATCCCGCGCCGCGGCCGCGCAGCCCCCTCCTGCGACGTCAAGACAAGCACAAGTTGCGGCCATTATTAACTTATCCTCAAGGGCTGGCGGCGACTCTGCTGTTATGGGAGCGACCCGTCCGTTTATGACAGTTTGCAAGGCTGCGGGCCCTATGGCGGCGCTGGTGCTGGCGCTTGGCGTCAGCGCGTCGCTATCCAGCACGCCTTCGGAAACCCGGCACGCCTTGCAGCAGCAATACCGTCGGCCGGCGGAAATTCCGTTCCCGAAAAGCAATCCCTACTCGGATGCCAAGTTCAAGCTCGGCAAGGCGCTGTTCTTCGACCCGATCCTGTCCGGATCCGAGGTCCGCTCCTGCGCCACCTGTCATAATCCCGGTCTGTCATGGGCGGACGGCCAGGCGCGCGCGATCGGCGAAAGACAACTGCCGCTGACGCTGCGCTCGCCGACGCTGCTCAATATTGCCTGGATTCCAAAGCTCGGCTGGGACGGCCACTTCCGCAACCTCGAAGAGGTCGCTATGGGTCCGATCACCGCGACCGGAAACATGAATCTGTCGGAAAAGGCTTTGGTCGAGCGCCTTGCGGCAATCCCGGGGTATGTCGACGCCTTCGACGCAGCCTTCGGCGAAGGCGAGGTCACCGGCAAGAAAATCGAATTCGCGCTCGCGACCTTCGAACGCACGATCGTGTCGAAGGACTCAGCCTTCGACCGCTGGATCGACGGCGCCGAAAACGCAATCAGTGAACAGGCCAAGCGCGGTTTCGATCTGTTCAACGGCAAGGCCAATTGCGCGGCCTGTCACAGCGGCTGGGCCTTCACCGACGCCTCGTTTCACGACATCGGCAGCGCCCGCGGCGATGATTGGGGCCGTGGCCGGCTGTTCCCGACATCGGTGGCGCTGCGCTACGCCTTCAAGACCCCGACCTTGCGCGACGTGGCCCGCCGGGGCCCCTATATGCACGACGGCTCGGTGCCGACATTGGAGGCTGTGCTCGATCTCTATGACCGCGGCGGCATCGAGCGGCCGAGCCGGGCTGAGGAAATCAAAAGGCTGGGACTGACCGAGGCCGAGAAGTCAGACCTCATCGCTTTCCTGGCGACGCTCAATGGCACGCCCGAGCCGGTGTCGTTCCCGGCGCTGCCGCGCTGAGTTCCCTATAAGGCTCTGATTTATTTAGATAATAACGGGAAGCCCACAGCTTGCGAGGGCGAGGCCACCGAGCAACAGGGCTCCGGCGCCGGTCTCCAGAAGCTCAATGTGTGCCGGGAAACGCTTGGCCAGATAGGCAATCGTGGTGCCCGACATGACGCTCAGCAAGCTCAGAATCCCGATCACGGCGCTCTCCCGTAGACCCATGAGGGTCCGGATCGGCTATCCCTAGCGGCCAATGCCTACGGGTGGGCTAGGCGAAACGAATCAATTTTAGGCATCTCAACCAGCCGCAACCTTAAGGTTAACAACAACTTAATTTATGCAACCGGGGCTTCAAAAGGCCTTAAGAATGTGTTAAAAGCTCAGTCATGCCAGAGAACTGCGGGCGGCGGCGAAACTGGCATATGAATACGTGGCGGTGAGGGTGCTAATGCTTCGGCTGGCGAGACGGTTGCGAATAGCAACCGCGATACCGGTGTCGTGTGCCGTTTATGTTGCGTTGTGTGGGACGGCAGACGCGCACGTGAAGTGGTTCTGCGCCTATAACGTGGCCGGCCAACCGGACGGCCTCGAGAACGTCCTCTGTCTCGACTTCGAATTTCTCACCGGTCTGTCGATCCTCGCCTTGATGGCGGGCTCGCTGTTGGAGGGCACGCCGATCGGCATGGCGATCCTACATGCGCTCGACCGCGCGACCGCCCTCATCCGCAACAATCTCGAGACCATTTTTCGCTGCAGCGTGGCGTTCTTCTTCATCGCCATCTGGGGCCTCGGCGGCGTGCTGTTGACGCCCGAGCTCAAGACCAGCTCGACTTTGATCGGCGTCATTCAGCTCGGCATCGCCGCCGGCATGGTGTCGCGCCGCACCATGCCGTTATCGGCGTTGGGCATTTTCACGCTGTACGCCGTCGCCACCTGGAATTACGGCGTGTTTCATCTTGCCGATTATCCGGTGTTCCTCGGCGTCGCCGCCTATCTGGCTTTGACCGGCCTGCAGAAAAATTTCTTCGGCGCCCGTCCGATCGACGTGTTGCGCTGGGCCGCCGGCATCACCTTGATGTGGGCCTCGATCGAAAAATGGGCCTATCCGGAATGGTCGTACCCGCTG
>JBAUYI010000128.1:0-6930 GCA_049584715.1 Xanthobacteraceae bacterium | reverse complement strand
TCAGCGCCGCCCCGTTCGGCATCTCGACCTTGCCGTCGGCCATGAGGAAGAGCGTCGACTTGGTGGCGATGCGCTCGCCGAGCTCGTGCATCATCCGCTCTTCGAGCTCGTCGGCCTGCGCCGACAGCGTCGCCGGGTTTGCGTGTTCGTTCATGGTCAGCCTGCCTTTCCCGCCCTTAACTGGGCGACGGATTCGATTGCGTCCACGATAGCCTGATAGCCGGTGCAGCGACAGTAGTTGCCGGAGAGATGTTCGCGGATGGCGTCGCGGCTCGGCACCCCGCCGCGGCCGAGCAGATCGCTTGCACCGATCAGCATCCCGGGCGTGCAGAAGCCGCATTGCAGGGCGTTGCGCCGCTGAAACGCGTCCTGCAGGTCGGCGATGGCGCCGGAATCGGACATGCCCTCGATGGTCTCGACCTCGGCGCCGTCGCATTGCACCGCGAGCACGAGGCAGCCGCGCACCACGGCGCCATCGAGCATAACCGTGCAGGCGCCGCAGACACCGTGCTCGCAGCCGATGTGGCTGCCCGTGAGGCCGAGGTCATCGCGCAGGAAATCGACCAGCGTCTTGCGCGCCTCGACGCGCTCGCGCACGTCCTCGCCATTCACGCGCAGACTGATGTCGAGATAACGTTCCATGAGGGTCCGACAACGCGGCGTCACACACGTATTGATAGCATCGGCGGGCTGCTTATACCACCGCCGGCATTCCCAAAATATTGCGCACGATGTCGATGGCCCGCCGCAGCAAAGTCTGCGAAGCCTCCAGCGTGCGGAAGCCGGCATGGGCCGACAGCGTGACATTATCCATGCCGGCGAGCGGATGGTCGGCTTTGAGCGGCTCGGCATGGAAGACGTCGAGGCCGGCGTGACGGATGCGCCCGCTGCGTAAACCCTCGATCAGCGCGGCCTCATCGACCAAGGCACCGCGCGCGGTGTTGATCAGGACGACACCCGGCTTCATGCGCGTTACCTGCGCGGCGCCGAGAAATCCGCGGGTCTCGTCGCTGAGTGCAAGATGCAGCGTGATGACGTCGGACCGCGCCAACAACGCGTCGAGCGCAACGAGCGGCGCGCCGGGCTGCGGCGTGCGGTTCCAGGCGATCACTTCCATGCCGAGGCCGCGGCCGATGCGCATCACCTCGCGGCCAATGCCGCCGAGGCCGATGATGCCGAGCATCTTGCCGTTGAGCTGCACGCCTTCGCGCGTCAGCCAGGTGCCGGCGCGTACCTGACGATCCATCCGCGCGACATCGCGGCTCGCGGCCAGCATCAGCGCGATAGTGTGCTCGGCGACCGCGATGTCGCCGTAGCCCTTGATGGTGTGGACGCGAACGCCGCGCGCTTCCAGCTCGGCGACGTTCATGTAGCTCGACGCGCCGGTGCCGAGAAAAACGATGTGCTTGAGCGCGTCGCATTGCGCGACCAGCTCCGTCGGCATGTAGGAATGGTCGTCGATACAGATGTCGTAGCCTTGCAGCAGCCGCGGCAGCTCGGCGCGTTCAAACGGCTTACGGTTGACGTCGATCGGCGGATCGTCGGCGCGCACCACCTGCTGCCAAACCGGTGCCAGCTGATCATTGCAATCGATGAAGAGAGATTTCATTGTTCACCATTGTCATGCCCGCGAAGGCGGGCATCCAGTAACCGCAGACGTTGCGGCGGCCGACTACTTCAAAGTCTACGACCCGGTGACTACTGGATCATCCGCTTTCGCGGATGATGACATCAAGGGGCCACGATCGGCTGCGCCGCCAGCGTGGGCTCGCGCGGCGCGACGCCGGTGAACAGTGAGCCTTGCTCGAACCACGAGGCCGGCGCCGGGTGGCCCCACAGGGTCTGGCGCTGCGGATCGGTCAGCGACCAGCGGATCGGAGCGTGGTCGGGGTCGACGGTGAGGTAGTCGGAGGTGAACAGCTCGACCCGGTGGCCGTCGGGGTCGCGGATATAGAGAAAGAAGGCGTTGGAAATGCCGTGGCGGCCGGGGCCGCGTTCCATATTCGCTAGATAGCCGGAGGTCGCCATCACGTCGCAGATATGGATGATGTCGAGCACGCTCGCGGTCCAGACCCCGACATGATGCAGCCGCGGGCCGACGCCGTTGGTGAAGGCGAGATCGTGGACGTTGCCCTTGCGCTGCAGCCACACCGCCCAGAGCTTTGGATCGGCGCCGTCGGTCTCGGAATATTCGGTGAGGCGGAAGCCCAGCGCCGCATAGAAGTCGTAACTCGCCTGCACGTCCGGCGTAAAACAGTTGAGATGATCGATGCGCTGGATGCGCGCGCCCTGATAGGTCGCGTATTTTTGCAGCATGGATGGGCTCTGATCCATCTGCACATAGAGGTCGAGCGGCGTGCCGAAAATGTCGGCGGTGCGCAGCGTGCGGCCCTGATGCGGCACGTCGGGAAACGCGGTGGGCAGGTTGCGGCGGCCGAACCAGGCCGCGGCGCGGTCGACGTCGTCTTCGCTGGCGAGCTTGAAGCCGAGCGCTCGCACGTCGGCGTCGCGGCCGCGCCGCAGCACGATCGAATGATGGTTGCGCTCCTCGACGCCGCGCAGATAAAGCGCATCGGCGGTCTCGTCGCTGACCAGAAGCCCAAGGCAATCGACATAAAAGGCGCGCGAGCGCGCAAGGTCGCGCACGCCAAGCTCGACATGGCTCGAACGCACCACATTGAACGGCGGGTCGAAAACCGGCTTGTGGACGGGCATCGTGCCGCTTCATGGCCGTTGACGGTTTGGGCGATGACTTCTAACACATCGCCCAAGGCATGATCCCGAAAAGTGGGCACCGGTTTTCGGATAAGATCATGCCCGTAGAAGTGGGCGGAAGGCCGCGGGCCGGCCGCTGTATTGCGATTTTAAGGAGAACAGCGACATGCGCCTTGCAAGTTACAATATGCGCGGCCGGCCGAGCTTTGGCGCGGTCGTCGGCGAGGGCATCGTCGATCTGCGCTCGCGGCTCAGCCGCTTCACCACCCTGGTCGACGTGTTCCGCGCCCAGGCGCTGGACGAGGCGAAATCCGCCGCCGCCGGCGTGCGCCCCGACGTGCCGTTCGGCGAGGTCGAGCTGTTGCCGCCGCTTTTGGCGCCAGAAAAGATCCTCTGCATCGGCATCAATTATGCCAACCGCGGCGCGGACTATAATGTCACCAACAATCCGAAATATCCGAGCATGTTCTATCGGGCGCCGAATTCCATGGTCGGTTCCGGCCAAAAGCTGGTGCGGCCGAAGATTTCCGAGCAGCTCGACTACGAAGGCGAGATTGCCATCGTGATCGGCCGCGACTGCAAGCATGTGCCGAAGGAAAAGGCGCTGTCGCTGATCGCCGGCATCACGCTCGCCAACGAGGGCACCATCCGCGATTGGACGCGGCACGGCCAGTTCAACGTCACCCAGGGCAAGAATTTCGACGCCACCGGCGGCTTAGGGCCGTGGATCGAGACCGAGTTCGACCCGGGCAAGCCGCTGCATCTCACCGTGCGCAAGAACGGCGAGGTGACCCAGGACGACACCACGGAAAGCATGATCTTCTCGTTCGCCGACATCATCGCTTACACCACCACGTTCATGACGCTGAAGGCCGGCGACGTCATCTGCACCGGCACGCCGGTGAAGAAGGGCCCGAAAGTCGATCCGCCGGTGTGGCTGAAACCCGGCGACACCATCGAGGTCGAGTGCCCGCAAATCGGCATCCTGCGCAACACCGTGGTGGATGAGGCGTGACCGCGCCCGTCCGCGCCGCTTGCATCATCGGATGGCCGGTCGAACATTCGCGCTCGCCGCTCATTCATAACTATTGGCTGAAAACCTACGGCATCGAAGGCGAATACCGCAGCGAGGCGGTGCCGCCGGACGAATTCGATGCCTTCGTGCAGTCGCTGGCCGCGCGCGATTATGTCGGTGCCAATGTCACGGTGCCGCACAAGGAGAAGGCGTTGGCCTTTTCGCTGCCGGACGAGCAGGCGCGAGCGGTCGGCGCCGCCAACACGCTGTGGATCGCCGGCGGGTTTTTGCATGCGACCAATACCGACGTCGAAGGCTTTTTGAACAATCTCGACGCTTGCGCGCCGCAATGGGATCGCGGGCTCGATAACGCGGTCGTGGTCGGCGCCGGTGGCGCGGCGCATGCGGTGGTCTACGCGCTACTGACGCGCCGCGTCGAGCGCATCACGGTTGTCAATCGCACCGCACAGCGCGCCGAAGCCTTGCGCGAGCGCTTCCTCGAACGTTTGCAGGTCGCCCCGTGGGAACAGTTGAACGACCTGCTCGGCGAGGCGACCCTGTTCGTCAACACCACCACGCTCGGCATGGCCGGGCAGCCGGAACTCGGTGCCGATATTGGGCGATTGCCCAGTCACGCCATTGTCGCCGATCTGGTCTATGTGCCGCTGGTCACGCCGCTGATCAAAACGTCAAAAGCCAAAGGCCTGCGCACCGCCGACGGGCTCGGCATGCTGCTGCATCAGGCGGTGCGCGGTTTTGAGCTGTGGTTCGGCAGAAAGCCCGAAGTGACCGCGGAACTGCGGGCCCTGGCCGAGGCCGATCTTAAGGCTTCCGCCGGCTAGCGCTCAGGAATAACGTAGCCCGCTTCGGGGTTTCAAATGCCAGCCGCCAAGGCGTTGAGCTTGTGGCGTGAACTGGCAACCCTTTGGGAGGATCACGATGACGATGATGAGGACGTTGGGCGCGAGCGCCGTTGCCCTGCTTTTCGCAACTTCCTTTGCCGCGGCCCAAGCGCCGCAAATGGTGCGCGTGCGCGCCACCCTCGAAAACGTCAGCGTGCCGATGCTGACGGCGAAGGCGCGCGACGGCGCCGAGATGAAAATCAAGCTCGCCGACAATGCGCCGGTGAACGAGGTGGTGAAGGCCTCGCTCGCCGATATCAAGGCGGACTCCTACATCGCCGTGACCGCCATGCCGCAGCCTGACGGCACCCAGAAGGCGGTGGCGATCCTGATCTTCCCCGAGGCGATGCGCGGTGTCGGCGAAGGCCACCGGCCCTGGGACCTCGAGCCCAATTCGACCATGACCAATGCCACGGTGGCCGAGCAGGTCGCCGGGACCGACGGCCAGACGGTCACGGTCAAATACAAGGACGGCGACAAGAAGATCCTGGTGACACCGGCAACCATCATCGTCACCTACAAGAAGGCGGCGGCGAGCGATCTCAAGGCCGGCCAGAAAATCTTCGTCGCCGCGGCCAAGAAGCTCGACGACGGCACGCTGGAAGCGCCGAACGTCGCCTATGGCGATGTCGGCGTATGGCGTTGAAACAGTCAGGCTTTGTGGGAGCGTGAGATGAGAAAGATGATATTGAGTGCCGCCTTCGTCGTCGCCGCCACTGCGGCACTGGCGCAGGCACCTGCGGACATTGTGCGCGTGCGCGGCACCGTGCAAAGCGTCGACGGTTCGATGCTGACCGTGAAATCGCGCGACGGCGCCGACCTCAAGATCAAGCTCGCCGACAACGCGGTGATCCGCACCGTGACCGGCAAGACGGTTGCCGACGTCAAACAGGGCCTGTTCGTCGGCATCACCGCCATGCCGCAGCCCGACGGCACCCAGAAGGCCGTCGAAATCCACATCTTCCCGGAAGCGGCGCGCGGCACCGGCGAAGGCCACCGGCCGTGGGATCTGACGCCCGGCAGCACCATGACCAATGCCAACATCGACAGCGAAGTCGCCATCTCCGACGGCAAGAAGCTGGTGCTGAAATACAAGGATGGCGATAAGACCTTCATCGTGCCGGACAACATCAAGGTTGTGATGTTTGCGCCGGGCACGGCGGCCGACGTCAAGCCGGGCGCAAAAATCTTCATCGTCGCCGCGAAAAAGCTGCCCGACGGCACGCTGGAAGCACCGGGCGCAACGGTGAGCAGCGGCGGCGTCGATCCGCCGATGTGATTCCGTAAACGTGAGCGGCAACCACGGAGCCTGACATGAAAACGGCAGCAAGCCGCGCTGCGCTGTTCGTCGTCGCCGCATTTGTGGCGACGACGGCGTTGGCGCAGGCGCCGCAAACCGTCCGCCTGCGCGGCGTCATCGAGAAGGTCGACGGCAACACGGTAACGGCGAAGTCGGACAAGGGCGACGAGCTCAAGATCAACCTCGCCGACAAGATGCTGGTCGTCGCCGTGGTGAAAGCGTCGATGGCCGACATCAAGGACGGCGCCTTCATCGGCAGCGGAGCGATGCCGCAGCCGGACGGCTCGCAAAAGGCCATCGAGGTGCACATTTTTCCCGAACAGATGCGCGGCACCGGCGAAGGCTTTCGGCCCTGGGACGGCGCGCCCAACAGCACCATGACCAACGGCACGGCCGGCAGTGCCGTCACCGGCGTCGATGGCCCGGTCGTCACCGTCAAATACAAGGACGGCGAGCAGAAAATCATCGTCGGCCCCGACGTGCCGATCGTGCGCTACGAGATCGCCGACATGAGCGCGGTCAAGCCGGGCGTCGCCTTCACTGTGGTGGCGGCGACCAAGCAGCCGGACGGCAGCTTCAATATCAATCGCATCAATGTCGGCCGCGACGGCGTCGTGCCGCGGTAAGCGTCATTCCGGGGCACGCGAAGCGTGAACCCGGAATCTATAGCCCCAGCGCCGGGGTTATGGATTCCGGGTTCGCGCCTTTGGCGCGCCCCGGAATGACGCGCTTTTTGGCACGGCATTTGCTCTGTTTTCAGGCGGGAATAACGCCAACAGGGGGTCGTCCATGACACGAGCCGAACTCACCGAAAAGCTGCTCGACATCAAGCGCGAGAAGGGCTGGACCTGGAAATATATCTGCGACGAGATCGGCGGCATGTCGCCGGTATTGATCACTGGTGCAGTGCTCGGCCAGATGAAAATGACCAAGCCGCAAGCCGCCAAGGCTGCGGAAATGTTCGGCCTGAACAAGAGCGAGCAGGTGCTGCTCAACGA
>JBAUYI010000127.1:0-5324 GCA_049584715.1 Xanthobacteraceae bacterium | reverse complement strand
CCTTCGGCGTGCCGGTGGTGCTGATCGAAAAAGGCACCCAAAAAAGCGCAATGAACGGCGACGCCGGCGCCAGCGGCGGCGTACCGGCGGCGGCACTCGCCGTGACCGCCGAGCGCGCCAATATCATCCGCAATGCCGCGCATTTCGGCCTCAAGGCGGCGCGCTTCGGTGTCGATTTCGCCGCTGTGAAGGCGCATCTGTGTGACGTCGCCAAGGCGGTGGCGCCGGGCGAAGCGCGGCAGCGGTTGGCCGGTCTCGGCGTGCGGATCATCGACGGCGTCGCGCGGTTTTCGGATGCGCGCACTGTCGCTGCCGGTGATTTCACCATCGCGGCGCGCCGCTTCGTCATCGCCACCGGCTCGTCGCCGGCGCTGCCGGCGATCCCCGGCTTGGCCGATACGCCGCATCTCACCAGCGACACCGTGTTCGATCTCGCCGCTTGTCCGCGCCATCTCATTGTCATCGGCGCCGGCTCGATCGGTCTCGAACTGGCGCAGACCTTCCGGCGGCTCGGCGCCGACGTCACCGTGCTCGAAGCGGCGACGCCGCTTGCCGGCGACGATCCCGAATGCGCCGCCATCGTGCTCGACGCGCTCGAACGCGAAGGCATCACGCTCCGCATCGGTGTCGCCATCGCGCAGGTGCGGCGCGTGCTGGCGCGGGTCGAGGTCGATATCACGACGCCTGACGGCGCTGAGACCATCGTTGGCAGTCGTGTTCTTGTCGCCGTGGGACGCCGGCCGAATGTCGAAGACCTCGATCTCGATTTAGCCGGCATCCGTTACGAGCCGCACGGCATCGACGTCGACCGGCGGCTGCGCACCACCAACAAGCGCGTTTATGCGATCGGCGACGTGGCCATCGGGCCCAAATCCACCCATCTCGCCACCTATCACGCCGAGCTCGTGGTCCGGCACGCCCTGTTCCGCCAGCACGTCAGCCTCGACCATCACACCATACCGACCGTGACCCATACCGATCCGGAACTTGCCCAGGTCGGCTTCCTGGAGGACGAGGCACGCGCCCATGCCGGGGCCATCCGCGTGCTGCGCTCGCCCTATCGCGAGAACGACCGGGCCTTGGCCACGGAAGCGACCAATGGCCACATCAAGGTTATTACCGACCGCAAGGGAGACATTCTCGGCGCCACCATCGTCGGGGCCGGGGCCGGGGAACTGATTGCCGCCTGGACCTTGGCGATCACGCAAAAGCTCAATATCCGCGCCTTTGCCGGCCTGATCGTGCCCTATCCGGCCTATGGGGAGGTGGGAAAACGCGCCGCCATGACATATTTCATGCGGGGTTTGACGAGTAATCAGGTGCGTCGCATCATAGGGTGGCTGCGCCGTCTTGGCTGAGGCGAGACAGGCCGCGAGGCTTACGCGAATGAGTGATGATACTGCGGCACGCCCGGTGTCGGTCCGGGTGCCGCGCTTTGGGCTTTCAGGAAAGCTCCTCGTCCTCACGATCCTGTTCGTGATGATCGCGGAAGTGCTGATCTATGTGCCGTCGGTGGCCAATTTCCGCGTCACCTGGCTCAAGGACCGCCTCGCCACCGGCTATACCGCGGCGCTGGTGCTCGACGCCGCGCCGAACGGCATGGTGCCCGACAGCCTCGCCAAACAAATCCTCGACAGCATCGGCGCCCGCGCCGTCGCCATGAAGATGGGCGAGCGCCGCCGCATGCTGGCCATCGACGACATGCCGCCCGCCGTCGACGACACCTTCGACATGCGCAGCGCCAGCTCGGTCGATGCCATCGTCGATGCGTTCAAGATCATGCTCAACGCGCGGCCCTATGTGATGCGGGTGGTCGGCCCGGCGCCGATGGGCGGCGAATATATCGAATTGATCATGGACGAGCGGCCGCTGCGCCGCGCCATGCTGCGCTATTCGGTGGACATTCTTCTGTTGTCGCTGGCGATTTCCATGATCACCGCGGCGCTGGTCTATCTGGCGCTGCATTACATGTTCGTCCGCCCGATGCGCCGCGTCACCGGCAATATGATGGCGTTCCGCGCCGATCCGGAAAATCCTGACCGCATCATCGCGCCGTCGGCGCGCGCCGACGAGATCGGCGTCGCCGAGCGCGAGCTCGCCACCATGCAGAGCGAGCTGGCGTCGATGCTGCACCAGAAGAGCCGGCTCGCCGCGCTGGGGCTCGCGGTGTCGAAGATCAATCACGATTTGCGCAACCTGCTCGCCTCGGCGCAGCTGTTTTCCGATCGCCTCGCGACGCTGCCCGATCCCACCGTGCAACGCTTCGCGCCAAAACTGATGCGGGCGCTGGAGCGCGCCATCGCGTTCTGCCAATCGACCTTGTCCTACGGCCGCCTGCAGGAGCCGCCGCCGGAGCGCCGGCAAATCTTGCTCGAGCCGCTGGTCGAGGAGGTGCACGAGACGCTCAATCTCGGCCCCGGCCCCGACGCGCCGATCCGCTGGATCAGCGCCGTCGAGCGCGGACTGATCGTCGAAGCCGATTACGACCAGCTGTTCCGCATCCTGCTCAATCTGGCGCGCAACGCGGTGCAGGCCATGGAAAGCCGCGCCGCGCGCGATCCTGGCCGCGACCAGATCCGCATCACCGGCCGCCGCGAAGGCGCCGTGGTGGTGATCGAAGTGTCCGACACCGGCCCGGGTTTTTCCGAGAAAGCGCGCGACCATTTGTTCGAAGCCTTCCAGGGCTCGACCCGCACCGGCGGCACCGGCCTCGGCCTGGCGATTGCCGCCGAGCTGGTGCGCGCCCACGGCGGCGAAATCCGCCTGGTCGAAGGCACCATCGGCGCCACGTTACGGCTCACCATCCCCGACCGCGCCGTCGAACTGAGCGCACACCGCGGCGCCCGGGCGCATGGTTGAGGCAAACGGCTAAGGAAAACGGCTAAGGACCATCGACGATGCTCGCGACGCGAATTATCGGCTGGATCAGCTTCTTTTTTATCGTCGGATTTCTCATCTACGGATTTCGCCAAGGGCTTCGCGCCAAGGCCGAGGCCAGGAAAAATCTTGCGCCTCCCGCCGGCCATCCCGGCAGCGATTCCGGCGCCGACAGCGGCCGCTCGCCCTGAGCCTCGCGCCCTGAACCTCGCTGGCCAGCGGCGGCCGCCGGCTTGCCAATAAGCAGCGAAGCCTATAGCTAAATCGCGCCGCGCCCGTAGCTCAGCTGGATAGAGCACCAGACTACGAATCTGGGGGTCAGGAGTTCGAATCTCTTCGGGCGCGCCAATTTCGCGTTAGTCCACCGCTTCGGGTCGGTCTCCGAAAAGCACGTAGCCCTGCCGAACAAACGAGAGCCCGCAGAGGGCACCTGTGACGTACAAGTTCGGGATTCCAGTCGGTGAGAAACTGAAACGCCCACTATTCAACGCCAATACCCAATGCAATGGCACCAAAAGCACGATGAAGAGAGAGACCCAGCCAACGGCTTCGCACCTAACAGACTCTGACTCTCCGACGCAACCTCGAGCGCATCGTCGGAAACATTGTACGTGAGTATGTCTTCATCAGCTTGGTAAGTGAGGTCAGTCCAGCTATTGGTGGAGGAGTTGTCCATAGGAGCGATCCTCTGCGCGCATAAACAGCCAATTCGACGTGCAAGTATAATTTTGACACGAAGGGGTTGTGATGTAAAGCCGGATTCTTGGCGCAGATGGCTGGGGCGTATGCTTCGCGGACTGCTTCGCATTCCGTACTTGCTGCTGAATCATGGGGCCTTTTTGGATTGGCCTCATTACGGCTGGCCACTCTGGGTAGTTTGCGCTCTTAGCCATAATAGGCTGGGTAAACTAATCCGTTATTCCAGCAGAATTATTGAAGCTTTCGGACGAATGTGTGTGCGAGAACTCGGTTGATCTGCCACCCCAACTTTTGTTGGACGGCGATCGAAGCTGCATTGTTCGATTGGGTGGTGCCCAAAATGCTTCGGTGACCCTCCTGCAGGATGATTTGCATGACCCAGGTCATTAGTGCCTGCGCAAGCCCAGTACCCCAGCAAGAACGCGCTACCGCCATAGTGTTCATCACGGCAGTACCACTAAAGAAGCCCCATTCGACCAAACCGACAAGGGAGTCGTTCATCCATCCCAATGCGTACTCGCGAAATTGCTGACCTGGCCAAGGTTTCCACAATCGTTGAAGACGAAGCGGAGCCGCGAAGCGCGATCGGCGAAATGAGCGCTCGTAAAGGTCTACGATCGCCTGATCGGTTTCAAGCGAGCCACCGGCATAACGTTCGAATGACACCGGCCCCGCGTCTGTAGTCCGGATAAATTGACCCGTCCACTCCACCCGCAGCACTTTGGAATGCGGAGAAAAACCTGCCAATTCCAGAATCGGCTGCAAGTCCAACAACAAATTCTCCTCAACGTTGATTACGTGCCAAGTGTCATGTCCCCGTTGGTCGATGCCCTCAATTGCTTCGAGCAGAGGTTCGAGCCAGCGCGATCCCAAAGTCGCCGGTCGGGTTTCTATATGAACAAAACGGCTCGGCAGCCAACCGGACCGGCGCACGCATTGGGTAAACACGGTTGCGATTACGCTTTTGTCCGAACGCACTACATAATCTTTCCGCTCCACGTCTTCGTCTTCAGCGAACATGTCAACGACGCGCTCACGATCGCGAAGCCATGTCCAATCGGGATGCAACGACTGCCAAAATGCCAGGACTGCATCTTCGTGGCGTTGATTAAAGGGAACAATGGATATCATTGGGGACCCATCAACGTGCGCAAAGGCGACACGCTCATCAACTTTCATCCAATTGCTGGTGAGAGCGCGTTAAGCTAACCGATCAACTGCCGAGCGCACAGCCGCAAAGTTTCACGTCTCAATGTCGACCCTCGCTCCACTTAGGTCGAGGCACAAAATCTGACCATACCAAATAGCGGGACTTGCCGAAATGGAGGTTTTATTTTTTTGAGGACTCGCTTTGTTCGCTTGGTGTTGTGATTGCGCAATGGCGTAGCGCGAGCATGACTGACCAGAGGACATCCGAACATTGATAATTCGGATAATTTCCACGATGATCGGCTGAATAGCCTTTTAACGTAATTGACACACACTTGTCGTTGAACTTTTGGATGATTTGTTCCCCACCACTCAGAACATTGGATTTAGTGACATCCGATGCTGAATAGTATCCAATCGACGATTTTCTGGCACGCAATATTGATTGCCAGCAGCTTGTGGTGTGACGCATCGAGGGGCAGGCGCCAGGGGATTTAGATTGCCGGGAATATAAAGCGTCGTTACATGCCGATCAACTTCGCATTCATTCGCGCGCGCAGACGCGCTTACGAGAGAAATAAGTAAGAATGGAGTGAACC
>JBAUYI010000126.1:0-4853 GCA_049584715.1 Xanthobacteraceae bacterium | reverse complement strand
GCATGATGGTCCAGCGCCCCTCGATCTCGGTGTTTTCGCTGTTGAGTACGCCTTCGTAGCGGATCGGGCTGCGGTGGAAGACATCGGGCTGCTCATAGGTCTTGGTGAATGTCACCGCCGAGTCGCTGCGCGCGCCGACGAAACTGCCCAACAGCATCGCGCCGGGAGCAGCCGTGCTCGGCTCATGCGTCGTCCCACTCAGCGAGCCGCCGGACTCGATCAGCGTCGCCACAAACGACGTCGAGCGGCCGTTCCGATACGTATAGAGACCGTTCCAGACGCCGGTCAGGTTCCGCTCGCGTGCGCCACCCGGCTCGGTCATCGGTTGCCCGGCGCGTTACACCGTGGTCTGCGCCATGCCCGGCTTGCACTTCAAGGCTTCCTTGGCGCCGTCCTTGAACGCCACGTCGGGCGGCAGCACCACCGAACAGGAGCGCACTTTCTGGTGCTCGACGTCGATGCCAGGCGGCGTCACGCCTTTGTCGAGGAGCGCCTTGGCGGCGCGCATCAGGCGATGCCGCGCCATGATGATGCCGTTGTCAGTCGAGACCAGGTTTTCCTTGGTGCGGTCGCAGACCGGGCCCATGCTTTCCTGCAGCGACGCGTCCTGCATGGCGAAGCCGGCGACGCCGCTATAGGTCCGCCCCGCCTTCTGCGCGGCGCGGTCGATCAGATAATCGTTGTCCTTGTTGGCGAGCGGCCGGAACGCGGCATCGACTTTGCAATGCACGCCGGCGCCGTCCTTCATGGCGTCGACTTCGATCTTGCTCAACGCCCGCACCGGATGGAAATCGTAGGACCAGGCCCAGCAATTCTCGTCGTCGATCGGCACCCAGAAATGGCCGTGGATCGGATGGTCGCCGCGCGGCGGGATCATGGTGAAGCACGGCATCACCCACGGCGTGATGCGCCAGTAATATTTGCCGTCTTCGGCATTGCGCCGCGCGCCGATGAACAGCCCGCCGGGCTGCTCGACCACTTCGAAATGCGGCTGCATGTCGGAGAGATTGTACTGATTGCCTTTGGCGCCCTTGAACAGCGGATCGGAGCCGAGATCACCGCGATGCAGGAACGACACGTGGCTGGAATCGATGCCGCCTTCCATGGCTTGCAGCCAATTGGATTCCTGTAGCCGCTTGGAGACGAAGGTCTGCTCCGGCCGCACCATGGCGAATTCCCATTCCGGCAGCGGCGGCCGCTTGTCGGCGGGGCCCATATAGGCCCACAGCACCTCGCCGCGCTTCACCAGCGGATAGGACGTGAGCTTGACCTTCTTGCAGAAGCCGCTTTCGGCGGGCTCCGAGGGCACTTCCATGCACTGGCCGTTCACGTCGTATTTCCAGCCGTGATAGGGGCAGCGCAGACCGCCTTCCTCGTTGCGACCGAACCACAGCGAGACGCCGCGATGGGCGCAGAATTCGTCGATCAGGCCGTATTTGCCGTTGGAGTCGCGGAACGCCAGGAGCCGCTCGGACATGATCTTGACCCGCACCGGCGGGCATTCGTCCTCCGGCAGCTCCTCGGCAAGGAGCACCGGCATCCAATAGGAGCGGAAAAGCTGCCCCATGGGCGTGCCGGGGCCGGTCTGGGTCAATAATTCGTTTTGTTCTTTTCTGAGCATCGGTGCTGTCCGTGGCCAATGGCCGTTGCCTTTGAGAGTAGGGATTCGGCCCCTTCCCGGCAAGCCGAACGCCCGCGACGGCAGCCGCGGAACATGCATGGCGGCGTGCCGCCCGGCGTCATGACAGGCGGGCAAAAATACGCTCGCAACGGCGCCATCCCGTTGCCCTGGACAGGCAATTACGCTAAGTCCGCCCGCACCGGGTGCGACGTTTGGAGACGATGGTATGGCCGATCACGGCGAGGTCGAATACGCGACAGCGACGGGCAACGATTATGCCGCTCACGAACAGACGTACGAGAATTTCATCAAGTTGGTGAAAGTCGTCATGACGATCGTCGTGATCATCCTTGTCGGAATGGCGTATTTCCTGACCTGAGCAGGTTTCCTTACCAAATCGGTTCGCAGCTAGCCGCGCCTACGCGGCGGCCGTCGGAGGCATCATGAAGGTTGCGGTCGTTGCCGAAACCGACGCGGGCGAGCCGCGGGTGGCCGCGGTTCCCGAAACCGTCAAGAAGATGATCGGACTCGGCGCCGAAGTCGCGGTCGAGCCGGGCGCTGGGGTGAAATCCGGCGTTCTCGATGCGGATTACACGGCGGCCGGCGCCACCGTATCCGCCGACGCCTTGAACGGAGCCGATGTCGTGCTCCAGGTGCGCCGCCCGCAAGGCGCCGAGCTGACGCGCGTCAAGAAAGGCGCCATCGTCATCGCCATCATGGACCCTTACGGCAATGACGCCGCGCTGCGCGCCAT
The DNA here is from genome assembly GCA_049584715.1 of Xanthobacteraceae bacterium. Classification (GTDB taxonomy): domain Bacteria; phylum Pseudomonadota; class Alphaproteobacteria; order Rhizobiales; family Xanthobacteraceae; genus BOG-931. Next base: position 2,478 of record JBAUYI010000126.1, on the reverse strand, counting down.
GGCGGATGCCGGCATCGTAAGCTTCGCCATGGAGCTTTTGCCGCGCATCACCCGCGCCCAAGTGATGGACGTGCTCTCAAGCCAGGCCAATCTCGCCGGCTACCGCGCCGTGATCGATGCGGCGGCCGAGTTTGGCCGGGCGCTGCCGATGATGATGACGGCGGCCGGCACCGTGCCGGCCACCAGGGTCTTTGTCATGGGCGCCGGCGTCGCCGGGCTGCAGGCGATCGCCACCGCGCGCCGCCTCGGCGCCATCGTGACCGCAACCGACGTGCGGCCGGCAGCCAAGGAGCAGGTCGAGAGCCTCGGCGCCAAATTCATCGCCGTCGAGGACGAGGAATTCAAGGCGGCCGAGACCGCCGGCGGCTATGCCAAGGAAATGTCGAAAGAGTATCAGGCCAAGCAGGCCGTACTGGTCGCCGAGCACATCAAGAAGCAGGATATCGTCATCACCACCGCGCTCATTCCCGGCCGGCCGGCGCCGCGGCTGATCTCGTCGGCCATGGTGACGTCGATGCGGCCCGGCTCGGTAGTGGTGGATCTCGCCGTCGAGCGCGGCGGCAATGTCGAAGGCGTCAGCGCCGATGCGGTGAGCGAGCAGAACGGCGTCAAGGTCGTCGGCTACCGCAACGTGCCGGGCCGGATCGCCGCCACGGCGTCGAATCTTTACGCCAAGAACCTCTACGCGTTTCTGGAAATTTTGATCGACAAGAAAACCAAGGCGCTTGCGGTCAACTGGGACGACGACATCGTCAAGGCGACGGCACTGACCCGCGACGGCGCCATCGTGCATCCGAATTTCCAGCCGAAGAGCGCGGCGTAATTTTCTATCCCCTCCCCCTTGTGGGGAGGGACGGCGAGCGAAGCGAAGCCGAGGGTGGGGAAGTCTTCTTCGCCGCGGCTCCCGCTTCCCCACCCCTGCCCCTCCCCACAAGGGGGAGGGGAAAGAAGGACCGGAGGCGGTGCGATGATAACTTTGTCGATCCTGGCCCAGCTCGATCTCGCCACCATAGGCAGCGGCGCCGCGCATGCGGCGAGCGACATCGCCGACCCGTTCGTGTTCCGGCTGTCGATTTTCGTGCTCGCGGTCTTTGTCGGCTATTACGTGGTCTGGTCGGTGACGCCGGCGCTGCACACGCCGCTGATGTCGGTGACCAACGCGATCTCCTCGGTCATCGTGGTCGGCGCGCTGCTCGCGGTCGGCGTCGCACTGGTCGCCAACGACGACGGCCCGCTGTGGGCGCGCGCGCTCGGCTTTGTCGCGCTGACTTTCGCCTCGGTGAACATATTCGGCGGCTTCCTCGTCACCCAGCGCATGCTGGCGATGTACCAGAAGAAAAAGAAATGAGGGCGGCCATGCGCCTGACATCGGTTCGCATCTTCGTGGACGATCTCGACCGCGCGGCGGCGTTCTATGAAGGCGTCGTCGGGCTGAAGCGCTCGACCACCGCAGCCACAGCCATTCTTTACGAGAATGCCCCGAGCATCGTGGTGGAGATCGGCGACGACGAGGCGCGGCGCGATGGCCTGCTGGGTCGCTTCACCGGCGTCGGCTTCGAAACCGAAAATGCCCAAGCGCTTTACACCGACCTGCAATCGCGCGGCGTGCCGCTGCACGGGCCGCCGGAAAAGCAATATTGGGGCGGCATCCTGCTGTTCGCCAAAGATCCGGCGGGCAACACCATCACCTTCGTCGAATATCCAGCCGCGGTTGCGCCCGGCAGAGGTTCATGATGTCGGCCAATCTCGCTGCGTTGCTTTATCTGGTCGCCGGCGCCTTGTTCATCATGGCGCTGCGCGGCCTGTCCAGTCCGGAAACCAGCCGGCGCGGCAACACGCTCGGCATGATCGGCATGGCGATCGCGATACTGACGACGCTTGCCGCGCATCCACCGGCGTCGGCTGCCGCCTGGGGCCTGGTCGTGCTCGGCATGGGGCTCGGCGGCGGCCTCGGCGCGGTGATCGCGCGACGGGTGCCGATGACCTCGATGCCGGAACTCGTTGCCGCGTTCCACTCGCTGGTCGGCATGGCGGCGGTGCTGGTCGCGGCCGGCGCGCTGTATGCGCCCGCGGCGTTCGGCATCGGCGTCGAGGGCGCCATCCACGGCCAGAGCCTGATCGAAATGTCGCTCGGCGTCGCCATCGGCGCCGTTACGTTTACGGGTTCGGTGATCGCGTTTTTAAAGCTCTCCGGCCGCATGAGCGGCGCGCCAATCACGCTACCCGGCCGGCACGTCATCAATATCGCGCTGGCCTTAAGCCTCATCGCATTGGTCGTGTGGTTCTACCTGGCGCAGCTGCACGTCGCGTTCTGGCTGATCGCCGCCGCATCGTTCCTGCTCGGCGTGCTCATCATCATTCCGATCGGCGGCGCCGACATGCCGGTCGTGATTTCGATGCTCAATTCCTATTCGGGCTGGGCGGCGGCCGGCATAGGCTTCACGCTGGGCAATTCGGCGCTGATCATCACCGGCGCGC
>JBAUYI010000125.1:0-3549 GCA_049584715.1 Xanthobacteraceae bacterium | reverse complement strand
ACAACAAACCGCCGACCGTCTATGTTTGCATCACCTGCAAGCGCGCCGGCGAGCCGGACAGCGAACCGCGCCCTGGCGCGCTTCTGGCCGCAGCGACCGAACGCGCTGCCGCCGGCACCGAAGTCGACGTGCGGCGGCTGCGCTGCCTGGCCAATTGCACACGCGGCCCGAGCGCCGCGATGCGCTGCAACGGCTCCTGGACTTATGTGTTCGGCGGCCTCGATGCGACTTGCGCGGATGCACTGATCGAAGGCGCGCGCCTGCTCGCCGGCGCCGCCGACGGTATTTTGCCGTGGCGCGGCCGGCCCGAAATCCTCAAGCGCGGCCTCATAGCCCGCGTTCCCCCCATCGACTTTTTTGAAGGAACTGATGAATGACCGGCTCGCTCGCGCGCGTACCCTGCACCATCGTCACCGGCTTTCTCGGCGCCGGCAAAACCACGCTGATCCGCCATGTGCTCGGCAATGCCGCCGGCCGTCGCCTCGCCGTCATCGTCAACGAGTTCGGCGATGTCGGCATCGACGGCGAAATCCTCAAAGGCTGCGGCAACGCCGCCTGCCCGGAGGACAACATCGTCGAACTCGCCAACGGCTGCCTGTGCTGCACGGTCGCCGACGAATTCGTGCCGGCGCTCGACGCCATCCTGGCCAAGGGCGGCATCGAGCACATCGTGATCGAGACTTCGGGCCTGGCGCTGCCAAAACCATTGGTGCAGGCATTTCACTGGCCGGCGATCAAAAATCGCGTCACCGTCGACAGCGTCGTAGTGGTGGTCGACGGCGCGGCGCTCGCCGACGGCCGCGTTGCGCACGATCTCGACGCGCTGTCGCAACAACGCACCGCCGACACCGCGCTCGATCACGACGATCCGATCGGGGAAGTGTTCGAGGATCAGATCGCCTGCGCCGACCTCGTGGTGCTCAACAAGCGCGACCTGCTCGATCCGGCCGGCCTCGACAAGGCGATGGCGGCGATCGCCGGCGCGCTGCCGCGCAAGATCAAGGTTGTCACGGTCAGCAGTGGCAAGGTGGACACGGCGCTGCTGCTCGGGCTGGGCGTCGGCACCGAGGACGATATCGCCAATCGCCGCACCCATCACGATGACGAGTTGGATCACGACCACGACGATTTCGACAGTTTCGTCGTGCCGCTTGGCGAGATCGCCGATCCGTCGAATCTCGCCGCACGCGTGGCTGCGCTGGCGGAAAAATTCGATGTGCTGCGCGTCAAAGGCTTTGCGGCGGTGGCCAACAAGCCGCTGCGCCTCTTGGTCCAAGCGGTGGGCTCGCGGGTAACGCAGCAATATGATCGGCCATGGGCGGCGAGCGAGCCGCGCGAGAGTCGTCTGGTCGTGATCGGATTGAAAGGCCTCGACCGCGCCGCGGTGACGCGGGCGCTTGCGGGTTGAAAAATCGGACTTAAGCGATGCATCTACTCACCACGAGCTCGACCAATCTCGACGAAATCGTCGAAGCGGTCGATCTCGGCCAGACGCCGGGCGACATCGCCGTGCTGTCGTTCGCCGACAGCGATCTCGCCGCTCTTGCCGCCGCCTGGGAGGCTGAGCGCGCGAGCCTGCCGAGCGTGCGGCTGGCGCACTTACGCGACCTGTGCCATCCGATGTCAGTCGATCTGTGGATCGACCGCGTCGGCGCTCACGCCAAGGTGATCGTGGTGCGCCTGCTCGGCGGCCTCGACTGGTGGAAATACGGCATCGAGCGATTGTCGGCGCTGGCGCACGAACGCGGCATCGCGCTCGCCGTGCTGCCCGGCGAGGATCGCGACGATGTTCGGCTTGCTGCCGTGTCCACGCTGCCGGCGCCGGAACTCGACGCATTGCTGCGCTTCTTCCGCGAAGGCGGCCGCGACAATCTGCGCGCGCTGCTACGCCGCCTCGCGCATCACGCCGGACGTAATCTCGCATTGCGCGAGCCGCAGCCGGTGCCGCGTCTTGCCGGCTATCTCCCGGGCGAAGGTGCGGTGGATCTCGACCGACTGGCGGCGTCGCTGCAAGCCGGCCACCCGGTCGTGCCGATCGTCTTCTACCGCGCGCTGCTGCTCGCCGACGACACTGCGCCAGTCGATGCGCTATGCGCGGCGCTCGCCGCGCGCGGTTTGGCGCCGGCCGCGCTGTTCGTCACGAGCTTGAAGGATCGCGAGGCCGGCGCGTTTCTGCGGCAGGCGCTCGAGCGGCTCAAGCCGGCACTGATCGTCACCATGACGGCCTTTGCCGCCGGCAGCACTGACGAGCCGACGCCGCTCGACGCGCCGGGCGTCCCGGTGTTCCAGGTCGTCAGCGCCATCACCAAGCGCGCGGCATGGCGCGACAGTGCGCGCGGCCTTGGCGCCGCCGATCTTGCCATGCATGTGGTTTTGCCCGAGCTCGACGGCCGCGTGCTGGCCGGCGCCATCGCATTCAAGGATCCGCTGCCAACCCAGGCCGGGCTTGCCTTCAGCGCTTTCGCCAGCCGGCCCGAGCCGGATCGCGTCGCCATGGTCACGGATCGGATCGCCGCGCATATTGTTTTGCAGGCCTTGCCGGCGAGCGAACGCAGGATCGCCATCCTGATGCCGGATTATCCCGGCGCGCCGGGCCGCACTGGTTACGCGGTCGGCCTTGATGTGCCGGCAAGCGTCATCGCGCTGCTCGACGATCTCTCCGTCGCCGGCTACGACGTGAGCGGCGGACCGAAAACGCCGCGCGAATTGCTCGATGCGCTTTCGCCAGGCGCCGATGACGCGACGCTTGCGATCGAGGACTACCAGCGTCTGCTAGCCGCCCACGTGCCGAGCGCCGCCGTCGCACGGCTGCGCCAGGCTTGGGGCGAGCCGGCGGACGACGCCGATGTGCAAGACGGCGTGTTCCGCTTCCGGGTGAAAAAATTCGGCAAACTTTTGGTCGCGCTGCCGCCCGATCGCGGCCGTTCCGCGCAGCGGCGCGCCGATTATCACGATCCGCTATTGCCGCCGCGCCATGCGCTGGTTGCGTTCGGCCTGTGGCTGCAGCACGTCGCCAAGGTTGATGCGCTCGTGCACATGGGCGCGCACGGCACGCTGGAATGGCTGCCGGGCAAGGCGATCGCGCTCACCGCGGAATGCTTTCCTGAAATCGTCACCGGCGCATTGCCGGTGATTTATCCGTTCATCGTCAGCAATCCGGGCGAGGCGGCGCAGGCCAAGCGCCGTATCGCGGCGCTCACTATCGGCCATCTGCCGCCGCCGCTTGTCGACGGCGGCCTTTCCGGCGACGCGCGGGAGCTCGAGCGTCTGGTCGATGAATATGCCCAAGCCGACGGCCTCGACCGGCGGCGGCGCGAGCGGCTGGCGACGCTGATCGTCGAGACGGCGCAACGCACCGGTTTGGCGCGCGAGGCCGGCGTCGGCACCGCGTTCGCTCCCGATGAAGCGTTGCGCCGCATCGATGCCTGGCTGTGCGATCTCAAGGACCACGCCATAAAAGACGGGCTTCATATCTATGGCCGCGCGCCCGCCGGCAGCGACGATCCGCTGTGGCGAACAAGTGCCGCAGCGGAGCGCGCCGCGTTGATC
>JBAUYI010000124.1:0-2349 GCA_049584715.1 Xanthobacteraceae bacterium | reverse complement strand
GGCCCGGCCCATGGCACAAAAACTGCCGGGGAGTAATCTCGACACGGCCACGTTACGTGCTCCCGCTTCGCATGCTGATTTCTACACAGCCCCGCCAATTTCGCATCTGGGGCCTAGCAATGCGCGGCGATACCCGCGATTATCCAGCCACACCGACTCCCGCGACGTCATCTGATAAGACGCCGGTCCTGTCATCAATACCAATGGCGAGTGCGCGTCGCGTCTGCCTGCTGCACATTTGCTGCGAGGTCAGAACCGTCCGACGACACGTGGTAACGCTCCCGAACGTATTGAATTGACGCCGCGATGTTCGCAACCGGATCATAAATGGACGGCGATGTGCCGGCGACGTGATAGGCAGCAAAAGTTTTTGGTACGCATTGCGCGACGCCACGGGAGCAATTTTGTGGGTGTCCATCCTGGACGGGGGTTCCCACTGCATTACGGTCGCCCAAGTTTATCGCATTCGGGCGATAGGAAGACTCGCGTTGGCAAAGCGTCTTGTATCCCTGCACCCAGGCGTCGTTGCGCGGCACACCGGCCACTTGGCATGCCTGGGCGATCCAGGAGTCGATGTCGCCCCCGCCCGTGTACAAAGTGTAGTTTACATTCTCTACATTTATTCTAGCTCCTGCGACCTGGGGTGTGGAGCCGCCGGCTGGTGGCGCCGCTTCGGCCTGCATCTCTGGCGGATCTAGCTTGAGTGCCAGTTCGTTCGCTTTGTCGAAGCCTGGAGTGAGCATGTTCGCCGCTGCGTCCAGGACTTGGGCGAGCGAGCCTGTCACGAGCTGCGGATGGCCCTGAACGAGTTTTGCCGATTCGTCTGTCGAGAGATCTCCTTGCCGAAACGCCTGTTCGAGCGGCATCCCCGGATGGTCTTTAGAGAGCGCCAGCACGGCCTTCCCGCCCTTGAGCCCGAGCGCATGCATCACGTAAAGCTCGTTAGCTTGCGCCGTTCGTCCGAGCCACTGCGCGATCTTGTCGGCATCGCCATGGGCTTCGCGCGCCGCCATCTCGACTTGTTTCATCCAGGTGGAACGATCGGTGGCCGTTATGGCTGGTGCTGCCGCTCCACCGACAGCTGGAGGAGCCGTCCCATACTCGGCGACCAGCTCTGCCCAACGATCGGTTGGGTATTTGAACGGCCCGATCGCGTCGGAATTGGCCGAAGCCGGGAGATCCTTGATGCCGCTCTCGGCGGCCGCCAGAGCGAAAAGATAATGATCGTCCGTTCTGCCCGATGGAGACAACACTTCGGAGCGCAGCGCCGTGTAGAACATGTCTTGGTCGATCTCTTCCGGCGGCGCTTCAGTAACCACATCGCGTCGCGGCAGAAATCCCTTCTCGCCGCTACGAAGCTGCACCGCTATCCAATCCGGCTGATCCGCCCCGCCCGGCTCTCCGGCTTCCGCTGCGGATATCTCCATTGCCGCAGTGCCCTCCGAGACAGGGCAGATCAAGCGCGCGTTTTGATTTGCGCTGGCAAGAAGAAAGCTGTCTGTGTCTACGCGGAGTGAACTCATATTCTACCTCCTCAACGTGCCTATTGTTTTGGAGTAGCAAGGGGCGGCGAAGCGGGATGCTCTTCGTGAAACTTGGCAGTTTGCAGGCGACTAATAACGTCGGCAGACAGCGACGTCCCGGACGAGACGCCGCGGGCGGCCAGCGCCCTCGTTATCAAATTGCGGGTAGCCGCGTCGCAAAAATCGTGGATGGTTTGGGTGGCAGTCTGATCCGTGGCCGCCCATGCCAACAGCTTGATCAGATTTGTTAATTTCTTATCCCGTTCACCGGCCGGAACATTCAAATCCGGGTCCATCCCGGCTTTCGGTCCATACTCAAAATATTCGTAGGCGTTAGCATAACATCGCTTGTTGCAGTCAAGGGTGGTCAGCAGAACGGTCCCTTCCGTGTTCGTCAATCCCTGACTATCCAAATTCGGAATCCCGATGTTTTTTCCCGTTGTCGTTGTACGGAACATTTGGATTGCTTGGCGAGTAAGATTGCCAAATATCACGGCGCCGGGGTCGGGGCTGAGGCATAGCGCGCCCTCGATCTTGCGTCCCAAAGAAGGAACCAGCGTCCTCTCGAAATCGCTAGTGGCGCCGCGGATAAACGCGGTTGGTAGCGGAGGCGGGATCACCGAACTCTTTGCCGGAGGCGGACCAGGGTGCAGATTTGTCGGACCGGAAGGCGAAGTGAACGGGGGAGCGGCGGACGGACCGGAGGGAGCAGGAGTGGTGGCGCCCTGGGGTGGGGCCGTGCCGACGATTGCAGCTGCGGCTGCACCTTGCGTTGCCGCGGCACCTGGAGCAGCGGAAGCTGGCCCCGCCGCGCCCGCCGCGGCTC
>JBAUYI010000123.1:0-8329 GCA_049584715.1 Xanthobacteraceae bacterium | reverse complement strand
AATTTTGCCACTTTGAAATTGGTCGGCAGCGTCACCATCAGCACGTTGACCTTCTCGTCCGGCGGGCGAATCGCCTGCGGATCTGGACTGTTGAGCGTGATGGTCTTCGGATCGAACGAGTCCCAGACGGTCGGGTCGGTATAGGCCGGCTTGAGCGCGTCGTAGTCCAGGCCCGGGATGCGCTTGACGTAGGGCAGCGGCGGCATGTTCATGATCGACATGCACGGCACGCGCGATTTCGCGACTGCGTCGAGCAGTTCGCGCACGCCGGCCGAGCGGTATTGCGGCTCCTGCATGCACAAGCCGACCAGATCATAGTCTTTGGGATTGACGCCGGTGGCCGGGCCGGCGGTGACGGCGCCGGGAAGTTTGCGCGAGTCGAGCTCGACCGGATCCTTGCGGCCGCGCACCGGCAAGCGCACGCGAAAGCCTTCGGCATTGATCAAATCGGCTTCCGCCGGCAGGCAGACCAGATGCAGCTTATGGCCGCCGAACAGGAGCTTTGAGGCGAGCAGCGAGCCATAGGACGCGCCCATCAGCAGGATGTTGTAGGTCGGCATGACGCACCTCCCGGAAAGCGAAACGGCCGGCCATCGCCGTTCCTGGACAGCGCCAACGCGCCGTCCTTATGTGCCGCCAATGCTATTGGCCTCGCCAGGCCGTTGCAATGCAGGTCGGCGCGCCTGAACGCGGCGTAAGGCGGGTGCCAAACGCCGCGTCGTGCGCTCTCAGCGAAACGCGTCTAGCTGTTGTTGTCGCCGGTGCCGCTGCCGGGATTGTATGACGTCGGCGCCGCGGCTGGCGCCTCGGGTGGCGACGCTGGCGGAAGAGGTTGCGGGTTCAAAGCCGGTTTTTTCGGCTTGGGAGCGGGTTTTTTCTTCTTCTTCGCGACCTTCTTCGGCGCCGCCTTCTTCGTAGACTTCACGACTTTCTTCTTTTTGCGCGCCGGAGCCGCCTTTTTCTTCTTGCCCGGTTTCTTCTTCGCCTTTGCCTTCTTTGCCATGATCGACCTCCCGATCGTTGCTACCGATATGAAATCAGCTCGCCCGGAGTGCGGGTGGACATGCCCCCCCAGTGGCCCAATCGATCAACTCGACCGTATGGACGGCTGGAAGTTTTGTGCCCGCCGCGATCTGCGTGATGCAGCCGATATTGCCTGCCGCGATTACATCAGGTCGCAATCTCTCGATAGTCCCGACTTTGCGCTCGCGCAACCGTCTTGCAATGTCGGGCTGCAAAATATTGTACGTGCCAGCCGAGCCGCAGCACAGATGACCGTCCGGCACGTCCTTGACCGCGAAGCCGAGTTTTGCGAGCAGCTCCTTCGGCTGCCGGTTGACGCGCTGGCCGTGCTGCAACGAGCACGCCGAATGGTACGCCACGGTGAGCTGCGGCAGGTCTTGCACGGGCTCAAGCGGCAGCGCGGCGAGATATTCGGAAACGTCCTTGGCCATGCATGAAATGCGGGCGGCGGGCGCGGCATAGGCCGGATCGGTCCGCAGCATAAAACCATAATCCTTCACCGTGGTGCCGCAGCCCGAGGTGTTGATGACGATGGCATCGAGACCTTCGAGCACCGTCCAGGCGTCGATATTGGCGCGCGCCTGCGCAAGGGCCTCGCCGTCGCGGCCCATATGGTGGACCAGCGAGCCGCAACAGCCGGCGCCCTTGGCCAGTACCACCTCGATGCCGTGGCGCGTCAGCACGGCGATGGTGGCGGCATTGATCTGCGGCGCCATCACGTCGTTGACGCAGCCGGCGAGCAAGGCGACGCGGCCCTTGCGCGCACCCACGGCGGGAAACGTCTGCGGCCCGAGCGGACTCTGCGGCGCCCGCCAGGGCGCCAGGCGGAGCATGGCGGCGAGCCGCTTAAGCCCGATCGCCTCGAGCAGCGGCGCCAGCGGTTTTGCCGGGAGCGCCGCAAAGAGCGCCAACCGGAACCGCTGCGGATGGGGCAAGAACCAGGCCAGCACCGCGCGCAGCAGACGCTCGACCAGCGGGCGGTCATAGGTGTTTTCGATATGGACGCGGGCGTGGTCGACCAGGTGCATGTAGTGCACGCCCGACGGACAGGTTGTCATGCAGGCAAGACACGACAGGCAACGGTCGATGTGCAAGACGACATCCGCGGTCGCCGGCCGGTCGTGCTCCAGCATCTCCTTGATCAGGTAGATGCGCCCGCGCGGTGAATCGAGCTCGTTGCCGTCGAGCACATAGGTCGGACAGGTCGCGGTGCAGAAGCCGCAATGCACGCAGGCGCGCAGGATTTTTTCCGATGCAGCGATGTCGGGATCGGCAAGCTGTGCGAGAGTGAAATTGGTCTGCATGGCTACACGCCCGCCCACATGCGCCCGGCATTGAGCACGCCTTGCGGATCGAAACCTGCCCGCACCCGCGCCGTCAGCGCAGCGAGCGCCGGCTCTTCCGGAGTAAAGACCTCGACCGCGGCACGCACGGCGGCCGGTGCGCGGATCAGCGTGGCGTGGCCGCCGGCAGTCGCGACGGCGCCGCGCACCAGCGGCGCGCGGGCATCGTTCGAGGCGGGCAATGCGGCCCAGATCAACCCGCCGGCCCAGTCGCAAAAAAGCTCGGCGTCGGCTTTTTCCGCAAGCGCTCGGCCGACGCCGGTGCCCTGGGTCGGCGCCGTCGAGATGCGCCAGAGATCGCGTGCGCCTGCCGGTCCCGCCGCCGCGAACGGCGTTACGTCGCGGACCGCACGCCACAGCGCCCGCGATGCCGTCTCGCCGAGCGAACCGAGCGTGCCGAACGGCGCCAATAGCTTCTCCAGCACGGTCTTGCGCTCCACAACCGATGGCGCGACGCCTTCGAGACGGAATACGGTCACGGCGGTTTGCGCGGAGGCAATCTCGGCAATGCGTACCGCGGCCACGTGCGGCAGATGCGCGGCCGCCGAAACGTCGGCGAATGAGCCGGTGGCCGCCGTCATGACCTTTCTTGCCGTAGCGTCGTCGAGGTTTTGCACCAGCACCGTCGCTTCGGTTTCGGCACGCGGCAGCGTCTTGATGGTCACGTCGGTCATGGCCGCAAGTGTTCCCCACGAGCCGGCGATAAGCTTGCAGAGGTCATAACCGGTGACGTTCTTGACCACGCGGCCGCCGGACTTGAAGGTTTCGCCGCGTCCGGACACCGCCGTGAAGCCGAGGAAATGATCGCGCGCCGCGCCGGCCTTGATGCGCCGCGGGCCGGACAGGTTCGCCGCCAGCACGCCGCCGATGGTGGCGGTGCCGACGGCAGTTCCCAGGAGCGGCCCGTAATCCATCGGCTCGAAGGCGAGCTCTTGTTTGCTTGCCGCGACCAATGCCTCGATCTCGGCGAGCGGCGTACCGGCTCGAGCCGACAGCACCAGGTCTTCGGGCTCATAGAGCGTGACGCCGGTGAGCGCCGAGAGATCGAGGGTGGCGTCCCATTGCGCGGCGCGGCCGATGGCGCGTTTGGTGCCGTGGCCGACGACTTCGAGCGCTTTGCCGTCGGCGAGCGCTGAGCGGATCGCCTGCTCGACCTCGGCGGCATCGCGCGGTGTCAGATTACTTCCCGGCATTGCGTTTTCCCGGATTAAACTTACGCAATAATATGAACAAGCGCGACCTTCCCGTTGACCAATCGGCATAATCGGAAGGTGCCATCATGCAGCGCACAATCATCGCGTCCGCGGTCCTGCTCGGTACCGTGCTCGACGCGCAGGCCGCCACTACCGCCACAGACAGCGCAAAGCATCCCAACAGCGGCGCGCCGCTATATGCGAAACACCACGCCCGGAAACCCCAGTCGTCTGCCTCCGGCGCAGTCACCTACAATCGCGACTCGGCAGACCCCAATGTCGGCTGGCATTGGCAAGGTGGCATGCGCGTCTGCCATCAGGATTGCGACAATCCCGAAATCCCGGGATCGGGTTATACCTGCCGTGACGTCCAAGTCCTCGGCATGGCGATGCGGGAGTGCGATTCCGGGAACTAGCTGCCATCCGGCGCCGCTTATTCCGCCGCATCGGCCACAGCCGCGGGCCGCGCGAAGGCCGGCATGATCTCGCCGGCGAAACGGCGCAGCTGCGCGCTGCCGCCGGCGACGGTGAGCAGGACATAGGCCACGCCGGCTTTCTGCAAGGCGGCGAGGCTCGCACATATCTCATCAGGCGTGCCGTAGAGCGCGTGCTCCTCGGTGCCGCCGGCCTTGTCGGCATAGGCGAGCACATGCGAGCCGCCCTTGGCCTCGGGCTTGCGCGACACATCGACGGTGCGTTGGGTGTAGACGGCCTGGCGCTTGAGCGCGGCCTGTTTGTCGGCCTCGTCCTTGGCGACATAAATCTGGCGCGCCACCGCTACCTGCATCGGGTCGAAGCCAAGTCCTTGCGCCTTGCGCTCGGCTTTGTAGAAGCCGATGCGTTCGGCAATCTGCCCGGCGCTGGCATATTGATCGAGGATCAGATTGAAGCCGCGCGCCGCGGCGCGGCGGATCGATTGTTCGCTGCCGGCCGCAACCCACAGCGGCGGATGCGGCTGCTGCGCCGGCGGCGGCTCGACGACGATGTCCTCGAAATGCCAGAACCGGCCGTGGTGGGAGAAGCGCTGGCGCGTCATCCACGCCCGCGTCATTACTTCAACCGCCTCCTCGAAGCGCGCCTCGGCCTCTTCCGGCGCGATCGCAAAACCCTTGAACTCGCTGTGCCGGTAGCCCTTGCCGATGCCGAAATCGAAGCGGCCGCCGGAGATCAGATCGAGCGTCGCCGCTTGCTCGGCGAGCAGCACCGGATTGTGCCAGGGCAGCACGATCACCGCCGAGCCGAGCCGCAACGTCGTGGTGCGCATGGCGGCCGCCATCAGCAGCATCAAGGTCGCGGACACCTGGTTCCAGCCGGTGAAATGATGCTCGACCAGAAAGCTCGATTGAAAACCGAGCGCCTCGGCCTCGACGTTGAAATCGAGATAATCGCGAAAACCCTGGCCGGTCTCCGCGGGAAGATCGTTGCTGTTGGCTTGCGCCGAGCTGAAGAGGCCGAATTTCATGGCATGTACTTTTTGGACTTTTTGGACTTTTTGGCGCGCGCTAAAACCGCGGAATATCCGGAAACGCTACCCGCCCTGCATGCACGTGCATGCGGCCGAGCTCGGCGCAGCGGTGCAGGGTCGGGAACACCTTGCCGGGATTGAGCAGGCTCTTGGCGTCAAAGGCGCATTTGACGCGCTGCTGCTGATTGAGATCGATTTCCGAGAACATCACTGGCATCAAATCGCGTTTTTCGACGCCCACGCCGTGCTCGCCGGTCAACACGCCGCCGACTTCGACGCACAGACGCAGAATATCGGCGCCGAATTGCTCGGCGCGTTCGAGCTCGCCGGGATTGTTGGCGTCGTAGAGGATCAGCGGATGCAGATTGCCGTCGCCGGCATGGAACACATTGGCGACGCGCAGTGCGTATTTCACCGACATCTCCTGCATGCGCTGCAGCACCAACGGCAATTTCGCGCGCGGAATGGTGCCGTCCATGCACAGATAATCGGGTGAGATGCGGCCGACCGCGGGGAATGCCGCCTTGCGGCCGGCCCAGAACAAGAGGCGCTCTTCTTCGGAATTGGAGACGCGGCAGGTCACCGCGCGGCAGGCATTGGCGATCGCCTGCACGCGCTCGAGCAGGTGATCGACCTCGGCGCGCGGGCCGTCGAGCTCGACGATCAACAGCGCCTCGACGTCGAGCGGATAGCCGGCGTGGACGAACTCCTCGACCGCATGGATCGCCGGCCGGTCCATCATCTCCATGCCGCCGGGGATGATGCCGGAGCCGATGATGCGCGCGACGCATTCGCCGCCGTCCTCGGATTTGTTAAAGCCGATCAGCGCCGCCCGCGCGCTCTGCGGTTTTTTCAGGATGCGCACGGTGATTTCGGTGACGACGCCGAGCAACCCCTCGGAGCCGGTGACGATACCGAGGAGATCGTAGCCGCCGGAATCCAAATGCTTGCCGCCGAGACGCAACACCTCGCCGGTCATCAACACCAGCTCGCAGCCGAGCAGGTTGTTGGTGGTCATGCCGTATTTGAGGCAATGCACGCCGCCGGAATTCTCCGCCACATTGCCGCCGATCGTGCAGGCGATCTGCGACGACGGATCGGGCGCGTAATAAAAGCCGGCCTGCTCGACCGCCTGCGACACCGCGAGATTGGTGACGCCTGGCTCGACCACGGCGACGCGATTTTCGAAGTCGATCTCGCGGATGCGCTTGAACTTGGCCATGCCGAGCAGCACGCCGTCGCCGAGCGGTAGCGCCCCGCCCGACAGCGAGGTCCCTGCCCCGCGCGGCACCACCTTGATGCCTTCGCGGTGGCAGTAGCAGAGCACGGCCGAGACCTGCGCCGTGGTCTCCGGCAGCACCACTACCATGGGCAGCTGGCGATAAGCGGTGAGCCCGTCGCTCTCGTAGGGCCGCATGGCCGCTTCCGAGGCGATCACGCCCTCGCCCGGCACGAGGCGCTTAAGGGCCGCGACGATCTCGGCGCGCCGCTTAAGCACTGCATCGTCAAACAGCGGCATCAAAACCGGCATCGAACCACTCCGGCGTTTCCTGAGTTAGCATTATAGCCGGAAAAGGCCGGCCGTACCGCGCGATAGCGCCTCTGGGCAAGCCGCGCGGCAGGTCGGCTATTTTGGCCGTTGACACCAAGCGCTCCGGCCGCTTGAACGGCTGCGGCGCGAATTTGGGCCGCATGGGGCGCGACCGGCACGATAGGCGAAAGGGAGAACTGATAATGAGGACGGTGATTGTAGCGGCCGCGTTGATTGCTGCATCGGCCTGTACGGCGTCGGCACAGGATGTCGCCAAGGGCGAGATTTCATTCCACAAATGCCTGCCCTGCCATTCGATCGGCGACGACGCGCAGAACAAGATCGGCCCCGAGCTGAACGGGTTGGACGGCCGGCATTCCGGCAGCGTCGCCGATTTCTCCTATTCCGACGCCAACAAGAATTCCGGCATCGTCTGGAACGAGGCGGAATTCAAGGACTACATCAAGGACCCGCGGGCCAAGGTGCCCGGCACCAAGATGATCTTCGCCGGCATCAAGAACGAGCAGGAAATCGCCGATCTGTGGGCCTATGTCAGCCAGTTCAACGCCGACGGCAGCATCAAGAAGAAGTAGCCGGCCGCGTGCGGCCGGCAGTTTGATTTGGCGCAAAAGCGATCGGCAGCGGGCATGACATAAAGACGCTATAATACTCGCCGCCCTGCCACCGAGGAGCCGCCGCCATGATCAAGGACATTGTCGTCAATCTCAGCGTCCGCGAGGACGGCGGCGGCGTCGGCGACTATGCCGTGTCCGTCGCCGATACACTGGACGCCCACATCGCCGGGATCGCATTCGTGTTCGATCCGATCGTGCCGATTTCGGGCACCGGCTATATCCCGGCCGAAGTCATCGAGACCCAGCTCGCCGACAATCAGGCCGCGGCGAAAGCCGCCATCGACCGATTCGCCGCGACGACGGCCCGCGTTGGCGTATCGGCCGAGCCGGTCACGCTCAGCGCCAGCGCCTCAGGCGCCGGCGACCAGTTTGCCCGCATCGCGCGGCGCTTCGATCTCGCTATCGTCCCTCAGGCCGAGCCGCAGGGTAGCGAGGTCGAAGTACTGATCGCCGAAAGCACCCTGTTCCAATCCGGCCGGCCGATGATCGTGGTGCCCTATATCCAGAAAGCGCCGCTCAAGCTCGACCGGGTCATGGTGTGCTGGGACGGCGGCCGCCAGGCGGCGCGCGCCATCGCCGACGCCATGCCGATCCTGGAAAAGGCCGGCAAGGTCGATGTCGTCATCGTCGCCAACGAGCGCGGCAAGCAGGACGAGATCGAAGGCGCCGACATGGGCCAGCACTTGGCGCGTCACGGCCTCAAGGTCGACGTCAAGCGCATCAGCGGCGGCAATATCGACGTCGCCGACGCGCTGTTGTCCCATGTCGCCGACAGCGGCACCGATTTCATCGTCATGGGCGGCTACGGGCATTCGCGGCTACGCGAATTCATCCTCGGCGGCGTGACGCATTCGATCCTGCGCTCGATGACGGCGCCGGTGCTGTTGTCGCACTGAGATCGGACGACAGACGACAGATGTCGGAAAGAGCACCACTCCTTGTCGATTTCTAAACTCCGACACTTGGCTTCTGTCATCTGACCTCTGTCGTCTGTCGTCCGTCATCTGTTGTCTGTCATCACCACCAACCCCCTCGCCCGCGCATCGGTGACGCCGAGCGCGCGGAGCGCAACCAGCGCCAGCGACTGCACCACGGCGCGCTCGCGGCCCGTGGCGTCAGGGGCCAACGGTCCGATCAAT
>JBAUYI010000122.1:0-19435 GCA_049584715.1 Xanthobacteraceae bacterium | reverse complement strand
CCGAGTTTCTGGTGCGGGTCCTCGATCATTTCCTTCCACTGCGCGATCCAGCCGACGGTGCGGGCGAGCGCGAACAGCACCGTGAACATGGTGGTCGGGAAGCCCATGGCGCGCAGCGTGATGCCGGAATAGAAGTCGACGTTCGGATAAAGCTTCTTCTCGATGAAATATTCGTCGTGCAGCGCGATGCGCTCGAGCTCGATGGCGACGTCGAGGAGCGGATCGTTGACGCCGAGCTCGCTCAACACCTCGTGACAGGTCTTCTGCATCAGCTTGGCGCGCGGATCGTAGTTCTTGTAGACGCGATGGCCAAAACCCATCAGGCGGAATGAATCCTTGGGGTCCTTCGCCTTCTTGACGAATTCGGGGATGCGATCGACGGAACCGATCTCGCCGAGCATTTTCAGCGCCGCTTCATTGGCGCCGCCGTGCGCCGGGCCCCACAAGCAGGCGATGCCGGCGGCGATGCAGGCGAACGGATTGGCGCCCGTGGAGCCGGCGAGCCGCACCGTCGAGGTCGAGGCGTTCTGCTCGTGATCGGCGTGCAAGGTGAAGATGCGGTCCATGGCGCGCGCGATCACCGGATTGGCCTTGTACTCCTCGCACGGCACCGCAAAGCACATACGCAAGAAGTTCGAGGCGTAATCGAGCTTGTTGTTCGGATACATGAACGGCTGGCCGATGGAATATTTGTAGGCCATGGCGGCCAGCGTCGGCATTTTCGCGATCATGCGGATCGAGGCGATCATGCGCTGCTGCGGATCGGTGATGTCGGTGGAGTCGTGATAGAACGCCGACAGCGCGCCGACCGAACCGACCATGACGGCCATGGGATGGGCGTCGCGCCTAAAACCCTGGAAGAAGCGGCTCATCTGCTCGTGCACCATCGTGTGATGGATCACGCGGTCGACGAAATCGGCCTTTTGGGTGGCGGTCGGCAATTCGCCGTAGAGCAGGAGGTAGCACGTCTCGAGGAAGTCGCCGTGCTCAGCCAGATCGTCGATCGGATAGCCGCGGTAGAGCAAAATGCCTTGGTCGCCGTCGATATAGGTGATCTTGGATTCGCAAGAGCCGGTCGAGGTGAAACCCGGATCGTAGGTGAAGATGCCGGCCTCGGCGTAAAGCTTCGAAATGTCGATCACTTCGGGGCCGATGGTCCCGTCGTAGATCGGGAAGTTGTAGTTCTTGTCGCCGAGTTTCAGCGTGCCGGTCTTGATGTTGGCGCCGGTCTTCGCGTCCATGATCGTATCCTCGAGTAAGTGGCAACCGAAACGGCAGGTGGCGGGCTATGGTCAAAGAAGCGGCAGCCCAACCCGGCCGTCATGGGGGTAGCTTAGCAAAGTGTGCACTGCAAGATAATAGGCATGTGACAGAGCGCGCGCGACGTAAACCTTGCGTTATTCAAGCGCTTTGCGAGCCGGTCTGATCTGCGATGCGAGCGAGGCTCTCGGTCTTGCCGAGCACGGCCAGCACCTCGAAGATTCCGGGCGAGGTGGTGCGGCCGGTCAGCGCCGCCCGCAGCGGTTGGGCGATGGCGCCGAGTTTTGCACCCTTGCCCTCGGCGAAAGTGCGGACCGCCTGTTCGGTTGTCTCAGCGGTCCAGGGTGCGACGGTGGCAAGCTCGGCGCCGATATCGGCCAGCAAAGTCTTGGCATCCGCCGTCAGCAGAGCGGCCGCCTTGTCGTCCAAGGGGAGGGGGCGGTCCGCCCAGAGAAACTGAGCGCCAGCAATAAGATCGAGCAGTGTCTTTGCGCGTTCCTTCAAGCTTGGCATGGCATCCAGCCACTGCCGTCGCAGGTTTGGCGTCATCTTGGCGGCCAGCGCGGCGCCGCCCTCGATGTGGGGCAGGAGCTGGTCGATGGCCGCGAGCAGATCCGCGTCCGCGCTTTGCCGGATGTAATGGCCGTTGAGGCTTTCCAGCTTGGCGAAATCGAAGCGCGCCGGCGAGCGGCCGATCTGCGGCAGGTCGAACGCCGCGATCATCTCTGCGGTGGAGAAAATTTCCTGGTCGCCATGAGCCCAGCCCAACCGCACCAGATAATTGCGCAATGCCACCGGCAGGTAGCCCATGGCGCGATAGGCATCGACGCCGAGCGCACCGTGGCGCTTCGACAGCTTTGAGCCGTCGGGGCCGTGGATCAGCGGAATATGGGCCATGACCGGCACCGCCCAGCCGAGCGCGTCGTAAATCTGCTTCTGCCGCGCGGCGTTGGTCAAATGATCGTCGCCGCGGATGATGTGGGTGACGTCCATGTCGTGGTCGTCGACCACCACGGCGAGCATGTAGGTCGGCGTGCCGTCGGAGCGTAGCAGCACGAGGTCGTCGAGGTTCTCGTTCTGCCAGACCACGCGGCCCTGCACCTGATCGTCGATGACGGTCTCGCCGGTGAGTGGCGCCTTGAGCCGGATCGCCGGTTTTACGCCCGGCGGGGCATCGCTTGGATCGCGGTCGCGCCAGCGGCCGTCGTAGAGTTTTGAACGGCCTTCGCGGCGCGCCGCCTCGCGCATGTCCTTGAGCTCGTCGGGGCTCGCGTAACAGCGATAGGCGTTTCCGGTCGCCAAAAGCTGTTCGACCACCTCACGGTGTCGCGCCGCGCGGGCGAATTGGTAGACCACCTCGCCGTCCCAGCCGATGCCGAGCCAATTGAGCCCGTCGAGGATGGCGTCGATGGCGGCCTGCGTCGAGCGCTCGCGGTCGGTGTCCTCGATCCGCAACAGCATCTTGCCGCCGCGGCCGCGGGCATAAAGCCAGTTGAACAGCGCGGTGCGGGCACCGCCGATATGGAGAAAACCGGTGGGCGAGGGGGCAAAACGGGTGACGACGGCCATTGAAATCCTGATCCGCGGGCGCGGGCTCGTTTAGCACGCTTAGGGGTTAAGGACAGTAAGTTGGCGCGAGCTTTTTCGCCGCCGGGCTTGACCCCGCGGGCCAACTTGTCCAATCCGGGGCGCAATCGCACCTTGGGCTTAAGGAATCGGCGCGTTGCCCGGCTCTTGCGGCGGCGCCAAACGGATTGATCCATGACGATTGTCGAGACGCCGGTAAAGGAGCCTGCTCGCGAAGCAGGCCAGGATTTCATTCGCGACATCGTGCGCGCCGACTTGGCATCCGGGCGGCACAAGGCGATCGTCACGCGCTTTCCGCCGGAGCCGAACGGCTACCTGCATATCGGCCACGCCAAGTCGATTTGCCTCAATTTCGGCATTGCCGACGAGTTCGGCGGCCATTGCAATCTGCGCTACGACGACACCAATCCGACCAAGGAATCCCAGGAATATATCGACGCCATCGAGCGCGACGTGCGTTGGCTCGGGTTCGATTGGGGCACGCACCTCTATCACGCCTCGGATTATTTCGAGCGGCTCTACGGCTGGGCGGAGGATTTGGTCCGCGCCGGCAAGGCCTATGTCGACGACCAGAGCCAGGACGCGATGCGCACGGCGCGCGGCACCTTGACCGAACCGGGCAAGAACAGCCCGTTCCGCGACCGCGGCATTGAGGAAAATCTCGATCTCTTCCGCCGCATGCGCACGGGCGAATTCGGCAACGGGGCGCGTGTCCTGCGCGCCAAGATCGACATGACGTCGGGCAACATCAATCTGCGCGATCCGGTGCTCTACCGCATCCTGCACGCCGAGCATCCGCGCACCGGCAAGACCTGGAGCATTTATCCGAGCTACGACTTTGCCCACGGCCAGTCCGACGCCATCGAGGGCATCACGCACTCGCTGTGCACGCTGGAATTCGAGGATCACCGGCCGCTTTACGACTGGTTTTTGCAAAACCTGCCGGTGCCGTCGCAGCCGCATCAATACGAATTCGCCCGCCTCAATCTGACCTATACCATCCTGTCGAAGCGCGTGCTCACCGAGCTGGTGCGCGGCGGCCACGTCCATGGCTGGGACGATCCACGCATGCCGACGCTCGCCGGCTTGCGCCGCCGCGGCGTGCCGCCTGAGGCGATCCGTGATTTCGTCAAGCGCATTGGTGTTGCGAAAGCCAACAGCACCGTCGACATGGCGATGCTGGATTTCTCCATCCGCGAGCATTTGAACAAGACCGCGCAGCGGCGCATGGCGGTGCTGCGGCCGCTCCAAGTGGTGATCGAGAATTATCCGGAAGGACAAAGCGAGGAGGTCGAGGCGGTCAATCATCCCGAAGATGCCGCCGCCGGCACCCGCCGCATCCGCTTCGGCCGCGAGCTCTTTATCGAGCGCGACGATTTCATGGAGAACCCGCCGAAGAAATTCTTCCGGCTGTCGCCCGGCACCGAGGTGCGGTTGCGCTACGCCTATTTCATCACCTGTCGCGAAGTGGTGAAGAACGGCGCCGGCGAGGTGATCGAGTTGCGCTGCACCTACGATCCCGCCACCAAGGGCGGCAATGCGCCTGACGGCCGCAAGGTGAAGGCGACGATGCATTGGGTGTCGGCGAAGGATTCCGTCCCGGCCGAGGTGCGGCTCTACAATCCGCTGTTTACAAAGCCTGACCCGAGCGCGACGGATTTTGCCGCCGACATCAATCCGAATTCGCTGGACGTGATCGCCGATGCCCGCGTCGAGCCGGCGCTGGCCGGGCGCAATGCCAACGACGCGGTGCAGTTCGAGCGGCTCGGCTATTTCTGTCCGGACCAGGACTCGACACCGGAGCGGCTGGTATTCAACCGCACCGTCGGCTTGCGCGATACCTGGGCCAAGGTGTCCGGGGGCGGTGGCGGCGGGGCATAAAGCGGATCTCACCGCCACTGCGCCGGGCGCGGTTTCCCTGAAACGGTAGCTTTCGACGTGAACTCCCTGCCTGGTTGTGGTAGTGGTCGTGTGCCGCACAGACCAATCCGCTATGGCCACCCGAGCGACCCCCTTCGTCTTTATTCTCAGTGTCTGCGCCATTGGCAGCGCCGCGGTCGCCGCTGCGCAAAAGTTGCCGGAGCCGACGCGAGCGGACCCGCCGGCGCCGAATGCCGTGCTGACGGCCCCAATCGAATTTTATGTGGCCCACGGCGACGCCAATGCCTGCGGGCCGGGCTGCAGTGAATGGATTGCAGCCGTGGGCAAGATCGATGCCGGTGCCGCCGATCGGTTCCGCCAGCTGCTCAGGACATTGGGGAACCGCCGGCCGCCCATCTACTTTCATTCGCCGGGCGGAAAAGTGAACGACGCGATGGAGCTCGGGCGACTGTTTCGCGACAAGAAGTTCGCAGTCAGTGTCGGACAGACGGTGCCGCTCGGTTGCGGCAGCGATAAACAATCGGTCGATGCGTGCGCGGCGCGAAAGCGCGCCGGGCAGGCCGTCGAAGCGGAAATCTCGGCGACGGCCTACGCCTGCAATTCGAGTTGCGTCTACGCTCTGGCCGGCGGCGCCGTCCGTCTCGTGCCGCCGTGGGTGAAACTCGGTATTCACGACATCGGCATGGATCCGAATACAAGCGTGCCGCGCGGCGTCTCGCTGACGATGGTCATGCGGTTGTCGCGGGCGCGCCTGCGCAGCTATCTGCGCGCAATGGGTATCGACGATGCGCTGTTCTCCGCCGTCCTGGCGACGCCGAATGAGTCGATCAAGTTGCTGCAACGCGACGACATCGTGCGCTTCGGCATGGATCGCAGGGAGTTCGGCGAATCCGCGTGGCGATTCCTCGACGAACCCACACCGAAAATCCGGAAGTTTTTCTTTGTGCGCACCGACGGCGATCAGCCGCACTATGTCGATGGCCTGGTCGAGGTCGGCTGCAATGTCGGTGGTGGCATGTACCTGGCGTTGGCGCGGCAGCTGCTCGGCTCGGATGCGGAGTCTTCAGGCGCCGGATCGCCCGCCGCAAGCATCGCCGTCAACGGCAAGCAGGTCGGTCTGAACCGCGTAACGTCTGCCGGCTTCTATGTCCGCTCAGGCTGGATGGCGATCAACACGCTCGACACGGTCGGTGACGGTGCGACGATCGAGCTGCCCGGGTCTGAATTGGGTCGAAAAGAACTGGGCAATGTTACGTTGACCCTGGACGGATCTGCGACGGCATTCGCCAAGCTGCGCCCGCGTTGCCCTGGACAGATGAGCGGCCAACGAACCGTGTCGTCGCTGCCGCAGCTGCCGCAAAGCCAGGGACCGCAGCCGGGCCCGCCGGTCGCGGCGGTGAAGACTTCAGCGCCGGCACGGGGCAAAGACTCCGAGACGCTCGAACTCGCCCGAGTCGCAACCGCCGAGCAAAAGCTTCAGCTTGATTTCATCCATTACATCTGGCCGGACTGTAAGTCCGTCGGCCCGGTCACGGTCCGTGTGCTCGAACAGCCGCAGCATGGCGCGCTCTCCATCGAGTACGGTCAGGCATTTACCGATTTTCCGGCGGACGATAAGCGCGCGGCCTGCAACGCCCGCGAATCGAAAGGCACGCTGGTTTTCTACCAACCGAACGCCGATTACCGCGGCGCGGACTCGATCACCGTGAGCGCGCTGTCGGAATCCGGACACGCTTTGACACGGCATTATTCGATCGACGTGAAGTGACCGCGGCTTGAATTCGGCGTCGTCAAGACGACCACTTCGGCCGCGGCGATCGGAGCGGTGAGCTGCTCACCTGTGGCAACAACGGCAGCACGGCTCGCCCGGCGGCGGCTTTACCGGCTCGGCGCCGCTGCAATGGCGTTTTGCACATCGCACGAACTGGCCTCGCCAGCCGGCGCGCGTCTCGCTAGCATAGGGCGTCGGTGAGTTAGCGCGCAGGGGGCGCGCAGTGGCACAAGACGGTAGCGTAGAGAGCCGCGCGCACGCGGGAGCGAGGGCTGGGACTTGGTCGGGTCCTTGGTCAGGTCATTGGCCATGGCCGGTCGGCATTCGCCCGGCGTGGCATGTCATACGGCCACGGCCCAACTTCGCCCTGGCAGCGAAATTGCGGCCATGGGCCGCCCAGGAAATTGCCGCCGATCGCCTGCTGCCCTGGCTCGCGGTCGCCTACGGTTTTGGCATCGTCATTTATTTCACCGCCGAGCGCGAGCCGGCGTGGTGGGCGGCGACCACGCTGGCCGCGGCCTGCGCTGTCGGCGCCGTGGTACTGCGTCGGCATTTGGCCGCTTTCATCATCGGTCTTTTTGTTTTCGCCATCGTCGCAGGCTTCGCCGCTGCCACGGTGAAGACCGCCATGATCGAACACCCGGTGCTGCACTATCCGGCCTCGGGCGTGACCATCGCGGGCTTCGTCGAACTGCGCGAAGAAAGCCAGCATACCGATCGCTTCGTGCTGCGCGTCGACCGCATCGACGGCAGTCGCATCGACGACAAGCCGCAACGGGTGCGGCTTTCGGTCAAGCGCGGGCTGGCACCGCCGGCGGGCTCTTTCGTCGAAGTCAAAGCCATGCTCGATCCGCCGCTGCAGCCGCTCGAGCCGGGCAGTTATGATTTCGCCCGCGATCTTTATTTCCAACAGATCGGCGCCTCCGGTTTTGTCCGCGGCGCGGTCAATGTGATTACCCCGCCAACGACCGCCGGCCTTACGTCCCGGGCCCACGCGGTGGTGCAGCGCATGCGCGACGCGATCGACGCCCATGTGCGCGCCGTGCTGCCGGGCGACACCGGCGCGATCGCGGCGATGCTGCTCAACGGCCGGCGCGACGTGATCTCGGAGAATCTCTACAACGCCTTGTTCATTTCCGGTGTCGGCCACGTGCTGTCGATCTCCGGCTATCACATGGCGGTCGTCGCCGGCGTGGTGTTCTTCATCATCCGCGCTTTGCTGGCGGTGATCCCGGGCCTGGCCGATCGAAAGCCGATCAAGAAGTGGGCGGCGTTCGGCGCACTGATCGCGACGACGTTCTATCTGGTGCTGTCGGGTGCCGAAGTGGCGACGCAGCGTTCCTATTTCATGATCGCGATCGTGCTCATCGGCGTCATGCTCGACCGCCCGGCGCTGACGATCCGCACCTTGACCGCCGCGGCGCTGATCGTGCTGTTGTTCGCGCCGCAATCGGTGGTGCATCCGAGCTTCCAGATGTCGTTTGCGGCGACGCTGGCCCTGGTCGCAGCCTACGATCGCGGCGTGCCGCGGATGAAGGCCGGCACCGACAGCTCGCTCGGCTCGCGCGCCGCCTTGTGGGGCGTCAACGAAATCACGAGCCTCATCATCGCCTCGCTGGTCGCGGGCCTCGCCACCACGCCTTATGCGGCCTACCACTTTCATCGGATGGCGCCTTACGGCGTCATTGCGAACCTGCTCGCCATGCCGGTCGTCTCCGCCTGGGTGATGCCGATGGGGCTCATCGGCCTGCTCGCCATCCCGTTCGGCTTCGATGCCGAGTTCTGGCGGCAAATGGGATACGGCATCGAATGGATGAACATGGTGGCGCTGTGGGTGGCAAACCTGCCCGGCGCCGTCGGCCATGTCACCACGTTCGGCACCGGGCCGCTGCTGCTGGCAACCGCAGGGCTGCTCGTGATCGGCCTATTCAAGACGCCGTTGCGCTGGAGCGGTGTCGCGCTCGCGGCACTCGGCATCGTGTGGGCGGCGAGCGCGCCGCGGCCTGACGTCCTGTTGGCGGCCGATGGGCGGACATTTGCGGTGCGCGGCGCCGACGGCCTGCTGGCGTTTCACCACTCCGGCGGCGATACGTTCGCCATCAAGGAATGGCTCGCGGCCGACGCCGATGCGCGCGACTATCACGATCGCAAGCTGGGGCAGGGTATTGCCTGCGACGCCGCGGGCTGCATCGGTAAGCTCGCCGATGGTGGTCTCGTTGCCTACGACCTCAAGGCTGACGCGTTCGAAGAAGACTGCCGGCGCGCCGTTCTCATCATGACGACCCGCGACCCGCCGCCCGACTGCCGTGCTCAGGTGATCGGGCGCACGCTATGGCGCGAGCGCGGAGCGCTGGCGTTGCGCCGTTCCGGTTCGGGCTTTGTGATCGATTCCGCACGCTCGCCGAATTTCGACCGGCCATGGGCGCCGCAGCGCCCGCGTGCCCCTGACACGGCTAATCCAGCTCCCACTCAGCCCGCAGCATCACGCGCACCGCCGCGCGACGCGACGCCGCGCCAGGAAGATATCGAAGCGGATGAATGACGGCGGCTAGTACCGCCGGAACAACCCGACCAACTTGCCCTGAATGCGCACGCGGTTGGGCGGCAGGATGCGTACTTCGTAAGAGGTGTTGGCCGGTTCCAGCGCGATCGAGGCGCCGCGGCGGCGGAAGCGTTTCAGGGTCGCTTCCTCGTCGTCGATCAGGGCAACCACGATGTCACCTGTATCGGCGGCGTCCATGCGCTTGAGCAGCGCGATGTCGCCGTCGAGGATGCCGGCCTCGATCATCGAATCGCCGCGCACTTCCAGGGCAAAATGCTCGCCGGCGGTAAGCAGCTCGGGCGGCATGTTGATAGTGTGGCTGCGCGTCTGGATCGCCTCGATCGGCGTGCCGGCGGCGATGCGGCCCATCACCGGCACGGCGACAGGGCGGCCGCCATCGTCTTCCGAAGCGGTGCGGACCCGGCCGAGATTGCCTTCGATGACGCTCGGCGTGAAACCGCGCGAGCGGCCGGCGACGATGCCGTGAGCGACCGATTCGGGCAGCTTGATCACTTCGATGGCGCGGGCCCGATTTGGCAGCCGCCGGATGAAGCCGCGCTCCTCGAGCGCCGTGATCAGCCGATGAATGCCGGATTTGGAGCGCAGATCGAGCGCGTCCTTCATCTCGTCGAAGGAGGGCGGCACGCCGGCTTCCTTGAGGCGCTCATGGATGAACCGCAACAGCTCGGCTTGCTTGCGCGTTAACATTGGCGCTGTTCCTGCAACATGGCGCTTCCCCTTCGCTTCCCATTTGCGGCGGCCGGTCGGGCGACCTTGGCCGAAACAAATCATGAACGGACACTATCCGTTCCATATGTGTTCTGCAACCATTTAATTTGAAGTGAAGAAAACGACGAACGTGACAAACGCGCGATTAACGCTCGAATTTAACGTTCAGAGCTTGCCGGCCGTTAGAGTTAAGCCGCTGAAATCACGCCCGATAAACAGCGGCGCCCAAAATTCCCGGCGACCGCGAGCCATCTCGTCTGGTCTGCAATAGACCGATTTGGAATAGCGCACCCGACGACATCCGCTCCGCCGGCTGATGCGACAAGGTGCTTCGCTAAGAGCCGATTCGACCGCACAAAATGCGGATCTCCATCACGCAGCGAACACCGTGATACCGCCCAAGCTCGCGCTGAATCTCGCGCACTGATGCCAATGTGTCACAGCGTTTCGGCGGGCCGTGCGCTAAAATCCACGAAATTCCGGGCGAAAGATTCGACGGTATTTCGGTAACTTAGACGGGGGACGAGATGAAAAGACTCCTTGCCGCTTCGCTGACCGGTTTGGCTGTGTTGTCAGGCTCTGCGCTCGCAGCGGATCTGCCGGTTGCTCCGGCGCCAGCCTACAAGGCGCCGGCCGTTGTGGCGCCGGCCTATAGCTGGACCGGCTGTTACATCAATGGCGGCTTCGGCTACGCCGTCTCGAACACGGACCACAACGCCGAGACCTTTCCGGGCCTCGTGCCCATCGATGGCCGCAACACCAGCGGCGCTCGCGGTTGGCTCGGCATTGCCGGCGCCGGTTGCGACTACGAGGTTCCCTTCGGCGGCTTTGGCAATTGGGTCATCGGCGCATTCGGCGACTACAGCTTCATGAACGTCCATGAGCCGATGCAGGAATTCCTGCTGCAAGGCGATGCCAAGCAGAATAACGCGTGGGCGGTCGGCGGCCGGGTTGGCTACGTGGTGTCGCCAAACCTGTTGGCTTACTCGAACGGCGGCTACACCCAGTCGCACTTCAATCAGGTCAACCTGCAAGTGGCCGGCATCGGCCCGGTCGTCGGTTTCAATCAGGCCCATACCTATAGTGGCTGGTTTGTCGGCGGCGGCACCGAATACGCGATGAACTTCAGCTGGCTGCCGATCCACGGCCTGTTCTGGCGCAACGAGTATCGGTTCTCCAGCTTCAACAAGGCCGATCTTCCGCTGTTCACTCCGGCGGGGGCGGCGACGGGATTTGGCGTCCACACGCAAAGCTATGAACAGGCTGTGCTCAGCGAGCTGGTCTGGCGCTTCAACTGGCAATAAACGTCGGGGAAGTTGGGGACAGGGGAGTTGGGGGATGATGGCCCGGGACGAAAGTCCCGGGCTTTTTTTGTTGATCGTCATTGCGAGGAGCCAACGGGTCCGGCCCGAAGTGGCCGGCCCGATGACAAGCTCCGCGACGAAGCAATCCAGTGCTGCGGCGCCGCCCGGATTGCTTCGCTTCGCTCGCAATGACGGCAAACAAATACGCAACGCTTAGCGATCGAGACGAACCATCTCGCAGCGGCTGCCGGCTTTGGCCGGCGGTGCGTGCGGCTGCCGGATGACGAGACAGCCGGCCTGCGCCAACGGCGCCATCATCGAGGAGTCCTGGGTCGGGAAGGGTGTCGCCACCGGCCCGTTGGGACCGTCCAAGAGGCGCGCGCGCAGATAATCGGCACGCTCGTCGTTCTCCGGCAGGTTGCTGCCCAGCGTTGCCGTTTCGGTCGGCACGACGAGATCGTCGCGGCCGGTGAGCTTGCGGATAAGCGGCACCAGAAAGAGAAACGCGCAGACATAGGACGAGACCGGATTGCCGGGCACGCCAAGTACCTGCATGGTGCCGAGCCGTCCATGCATCAGCGGACGGCCGGGCCGCATGGCGATCTTCCAGAACGACGGCACCATGCCTTCGGCGGCAAATGCCCGGTTGACGAAATCATAATCGCCGACCGAAGCACCGCCGGTCGTCACTAGAATATCGGCGCAAGCTTCTTGCGCCCGGCGCACCGCCGCGATGGTGTCCTTGAGCTTGTCGCCGACGACGCCGAGATCGATGAAGTCGGCGCCTTCGGCGCGGATCAGCGCGGCAAGCGCAAAGCCGTTCGAATAGACGATCTGGCCGGGTCCGGGCTCGGTGCCGGGCGGCACCAGTTCGTCGCCGGTCGCGAACAGCGCGACCTTGGGCTTGCGATAGACCGGCACCAGCGGATGGTTCATGCCGGCAACCAGCGCGAGGTCGCGCGCGGTCAGCCGATGACCTTTGGCGAACAGCTTATCGCCCAGATGGAAATCGAGCCCTTGCGGGCGGACATTGCGGCCTTTGGTGGTGGCCTTTTGCATCTCGACCCAATCGCCGTCGCGCTTGGTCAATTCCTGCACCACGACGGTATCGGCACCGGCCGGCACGAAGCCGCCAGTGAAGATGCGCGCGGCTTCGCCGGCCCCGACCTCGGCGGAAAATGGCCGGCCCGCCGGAACTTCGCCGATGACTTTCAGGCGGGCAGGCGCCGCACCGACATCGGCGGAGCGCACTGCGTAGCCGTCCATGGCCGAGACGTCGGCCGGCGGCTGGGTGCGGCGCGCTTTGAGATCGAAGGCAAGCACGCGGCCGGCGGCCGCTTCGAGCGGCACCTCTTCGGCAGCCAAGGGCGCTGCGTGCGCCAATACGTAATCGAGGGCCTCGGCAACGGAAATCAACGCCACTGCATTACTCCCGAACGCGAAAATGGCCGCTGCGGCCGCCGCTTTTTTCCACGAGCCGGATGCCCTCGATGCGCATGCCGCGTTCGACCGCCTTCACCATGTCATAGATGGTGAGGCAGGCGACCGATACGGCGGTGAGCGCTTCCATCTCAACACCGGTCTGGCCGGATACCTTTGCACGCGCGATGACGCGGATTCCGGGCAACGTGGCATCGGGCACGACGTCGACTTCGACCTGCGACAGAAGCAGCGGATGGCACAGCGGAATCAATTCATGGGTACGCTTGGCGGCCATGATGCCGGCGATGCGGGCGGTGCCGAGCACATCGCCTTTTTTGGCGTTGCCCTGGCGCACGAGGTCCAGCGTTTTCGCCGTCATCAGCACGCGGCCCTCGGCCACCGCCACGCGCGCGGTGGCAGGCTTGGCCGAGACATCGACCATGTGGGCTTCGCCGCGCGTGCCGAGATGCGTGAGTGTTTTCGCGCGTCGCGCCACGGCGGTCACCGGGCCGCGGCGAGCGCAGGCTTGCGCGTCAGCAACGCACGCGTCGCCGCCGTGACATCGTCCTGGCGCATCAGACTTTCGCCGACCAGGAAGGTCGAGATGCCGGATTTGCCGAGCCGGGTGAGATCATCCGGCGTGAAAATGCCGCTCTCGCCGACGATGACCCGGTCGGCCGGAACGCGCCGCGCCAGCCGTTCGCAGGTGGCTAGCGTCGTCTCGAAGGTTTTCAGGTTGCGGTTGTTGATGCCGATCAGCCGCGATTGCAGCCGCAGCGCCCGCTCGAGCTCTTCTTCGTCGTGCACTTCGATGAGCGCGTCCATGCCGAGCGCGGAAGCAGCCGCTTCCAGCTCGGCCGCGCAGGCATCATCGACCGCGGCCATGATGATCAGGATGCAATCGGCGCCGTAAGAACGCGCTTCGGTCACCTGATAAGGGTCGTACATGAAATCCTTGCGCAGCACCGGCAGCGCCACGGCGCCGCGCGCCGCGCCCAAGTGGTCGAGATGGCCCTGGAACGACGGCGCATCGGTCAATACCGAAAGACAGGCGGCGCCGCCGGCTTCATAGGCTTTGGCTAGCGTCGGCGGATCGAAGTCGTCGCGAATGAGGCCCTTCGACGGGCTCGCCTTCTTGATCTCGGCGATCAACGCGTAGTCGCCGGCCTTGAGCCGCCGTTCGATGGCGCGCAAAAAACCGCGCGGCGGGCTTGCGGCCTTGGCGGCGCGCTCGACCGCGTCGAGTGGGCGCGCAAGTTTTGCGGCGACGATCTCCGCGCGCTTGTAAGCGGAAATCTTTTCCAAAATGTCAGCCATCGTTCGACACCACGATCAGCCGGTCGAGGCGGCCTTCGGCTTCGCCGGAATCGACCGATTGCGCGGCGAGTGCGAGGCCGGCTTTAAGCTCCTTGGCTTTGCCGGCAACGACGAGGGCGGCCGCGGCATTGAACAGCGCGACGTCGCGCAGTGCCGTCTTTTTGCCTTCGAGCACTTCCTGTACCGCCTTGGCATTGGTGGCGGCATCGCCGCCGCGCAGCGCTTCCGGCTTGACCTTGGCCAGCCCGAATTCTTCAGGTGAAATCTCGAAACTGCGGATGGCGCCGTTTTCCAGCGCCGTGACGCTGGTCGGGCCCGACGTGGTGATCTCATCGAGACCGTCGGAGCCGTGCACGACCCAGACCGCTTCGGCGCCGAGATTTTTTAAGACTTGCGCCAACGGTTCGGTCCATTGCCGCGAGAACACCCCGATCATCTGCCGCCGCACGCCGGCCGGATTCGACAGCGGCCCCAGCAGGTTGAAGATGGTGCGGGTGCCGAGCTCGACGCGGGTGGCCGCGACGTTCTTCGTTGCCGGATGATGCGCCGGCGCGAACATGAAGCCGATGCCGGCCTCGCGGATGCAGAGCGCGATTTTTTCCGGCGAAAGGTCGATATTGACGCCCAGCGCGGCGAGCACGTCGGCGGCGCCGGATTTCGATGACAGCGCGCGATTGCCGTGCTTGGCGACCGGCACGCCGGCGCCGGCGACGATCAGCGCCGCGCAGGTCGAAATGTTGAATGAGCCCGAAGCGTCGCCGCCGGTGCCGACCACGTCGATGGCGTCGGGCGGCGCCTGCACGCGGACCATCTTTGAGCGCATCGCGGTGACCGCGCCGGTGATCTCGTCGACGGTCTCGCCGCGCACGCGTAACCCCATGAGCAGCGCGCCCATCTGCGACGGCGTCGCTTCGCCCGACATCATCTGCTCGAAGGCGCCGGCCGCTTCCTCGCGGGTCAGCGCAGCGCCGGTCGCGACCTTGCCGATCAGGCCCCTGAATTGTGCGGTCACATCGTCCTCAATCAATCAATTGGCCCGTGCTCGCATGCGTTGGGGCGGATTCGGCGCGGCTGCCTGACGCCGCCCGGTCGACGTGTTCCAAGCCGCGGCAATGTCGAGAAAATTCTTCAGCATCAGATGGCCGTGCTCGGACGCGATGCTCTCGGGATGGAATTGCACGCCGTGCACCGGCAGTTGCGTGTGCGCAAGCCCCATCACCACGCCGTCGTCGGTATCGGCGGTCACGGTGAGCTCGCGCGGCATGCTCGACCGCTCGACCACCAGTGAGTGATAGCGCGTCGCCTTGAACGGCGCATTGATGCCGCGAAAAATCCCGGAGCCGTTGTGGCGGATCTCCGACAGCTTGCCATGCACCTGGGTCGGCGCTCGCACCACCTTGCCGCCGAAGGCATCGCCGATCGCCTGGTGGCCGAGGCAGACGCCGAGGATCGGGATTGTTGCCGCGGCGTCCGCGATCAGCCCGAGGCAGATGCCGGCCTCCCTGGGCGTGCACGGGCCCGGCGACAGCACGATGGCATCGGGATCGGCGGCAATGACGGCGCCGCTCGTCACCTTGTTGTTGCGATGCACCTCGACCTCCGCCCCTAGTTCACCGAGATAGTGCACCAGGTTGAAGGTGAAGCTGTCATAATTGTCGATCAGGCAGATCACCGAGAAACCCTTGTTTTTTCGGCACCTAGGGCGCCGCGCGCCGCGGCCGGCCTAGGATTTACCGCGATTGGTTGTGGCCCGCTAGGGCCACGCTGGCGGTTGAGCGCGCCTACGCCTCGTTAAGCATCGGACGCGGCCGCGGCACCCTACAACCATTTGTTGATTTTCATGCCTTAGATCATGGGGCGGTTGCCTGGGCCGGATGACGATTTTCGCGCCGGCAAGACTGGGACATCGCATGACCGCCGTCAGGACGCTTTGCTTTGCCGTCCTATGGTGCTTTGCGCTGGCGGCCTGCGACCGTGAGCCGACGTTCGACGCGTCGAGCCTGCCCGCTTATCAAAAGAGCTTAGGCGAAATCAAAGCGAGATTGAGCGGCGCAGATCAGCACAAGCTCGAATTGGCGCTGCTGACATTGGCGGTGGGTGGTGCCGCCGATTACACCGCATTCGCCTTGGCAAACCCCTCGAAGGCGGCGGATTTTGCCGCGCTTGACGGCGTCGCCAATCCGCTGATTTTCCTCGACCGGATGCGGCCAGGGATCGAGGGTCGAAGCGCAGCCGCGGTCATCCGCAAAGCGGCCGAGGATATCGACTATGAGATTTCCCGCACCGAGTCCCGGTCGCAGGGGGCCGAGAAGGAGCTGAAGGCCTTTGTCATCGACAATCCCGGATGCGACTGGGACAGAACAAGACGCAGCAATGTGCTGACGGTGCATTTCTCGGTTTATAACGGCAGCCGAATTGCGATTTCGCGTATCTATCTGAGCGGCGCGCTGGCCGCGCCGGAATTCAAGACGCCGCTGTCCGTCGGCACCATCAGCTATCGCTTCCCTGGTCCGCTGCAACCCGGCGCCCAGCAGCAGGTCACGGTTTCTCTCGCCGTGCCCGGCGCGTGGACGGTGAAACAGCTCGACAGCACCTATGACGCTGACTTGAAGTTGAAAGTCTCGAATATCGATGACGCCGGCGGCCAGCGGCTTCTGGCCATCAATGCCGACATTCTGGACACGCTGCGGCGCAAGCGCGACGTATTGCGCGGCGGCTGAACCAAAAGAAACAAGCCAAGACGCAATCGCGACAACCGGTACGTGGTCAAAGCGCCGGGCATGCGCTAAGTCGTTCCCGCTCGAGAAGACGGTACAGAGGGAACGACATGATGCGCTCGCTCAAGGCGGTGCTGCTCGCGGTGCAGCTGGCCGCCGCGCTGGCAACCGGCGCAGCCCAGGCCCAGGATTATCCGAGCCGGCCGGTGAAGGTCATCGTGCCGACGCCGCCGGGCGGGCCGGTCGACGTCATTGCGCGGATCACGGCGAATTATCTGCAGAATGCGCTGGGCAAGGGGATCGTCGTCGAAAACCGCGCCGGCGCCGGCAATACGATCGGCTCGAAAGATGCCGCCGAAGCCGCTCCCGACGGCTATACATTGCTCTATTCCAGCGCCAGTGGCCTCGTCATCGCGCCGCTGTTGCATCCTGATGCCGGCTACGATCCGCTCACAAGTTTTGACGCGATCGCGCTGGTCGGCGAGAGCTCCAACATTTTGGTGGTCAATCCGGCGCTGCCGGCGAATTCGGTGCAGGAACTGGTCGCCTATGCCAAGGCCAATCCGGGCAAGGTGAATTTTTCCTCCGGCGGCATCGGCGTGTTGCCGCATCTGATCGGCGAAATGTTCAAGGCGCGCGCCGGCATCGACATCGTGCATGTACCGTACAAGGGCGGCGGACCGTCGATCAACGACGTGGTCGCCGGCAACGTGCAGATGACCTTCGAAGGCACCAGCGTGCTGTTGCCGCTCATCCAGGCCGGCCGGCTGCGCGCGCTTGCGGTAACGACGCCAAAGCGCATCCCGCAACTGCCCGACGTGCCGACCATGGTCGAGAGCGGATTTCCGGATTTCGTCTCGACCAGCTGGACCGGGCTGCTGGCGCCGGTGCATACGCCGCAACCGATCATCGCCAAGCTTAACGCCGCGATCAATGACGGGCTGAAGACGCCGGAACTGAAAACCGCGCTGGAGCGGCTGAGCAATGCGCCGCTCGGCGGCACGCCGGCGGATTTCACCGCGGTGATCAAAGCCGACCTCGCCAAATGGTCGCCGATCATCAAGACGCTCGGGCTCGACAAGCCATGATTCGGCGCACGCCGTTGCGCGCGGCCGGCGCGGCGCTGTTGCTTTTTTGCAGTGCGCTGCCGCTGCAGGCGCAAAACTATCCGGACCGGCCGGTGAAGATCATCGTGCCCACGGTCGCCGCAGGGACGGTCGATCTCGTCACCCGCGTCATGGCCAACGATCTCGGCACGGTTTTGGGCAAACAGTTCTTCATCGAGAACCGCAGCGGCGCCGGCAACACGCTCGGCTCGCGCGACGTCGCCCACAGCGATCCCGACGGCTACACGCTGCTCATGAGCAGCGCCAGCGGCCAGGTGATCTCGCCGCTGATCTACAAGGATCCGGGCTACGATCCGCTCAAAAGTTTTGCGCCGATTGCGCCCTATGCCGAGGGCTCGGTCATCCTGGTGGTCAATCCATCGCTGCCGTTCCAGTCGGTGGCCGATCTGGTGGCTTACGCCAAGGCCAATCCCGGAAAACTCAGCTATGGCTCCGCCGGCGCCGGGACGGTGCCGCACCTGACCGCCGAATTGTTCAAGTCGGCCGCGGACGTCGCGATGGTGCATGTGCCCTATCGCGGCGGCGCGCTATCCATTCAAGACGTCATTGCCGGCAATCTGCAATTGACCTTCGAGGCCTCAAGCCCGCTGTTGCCGCATATCGCGGGAGGCCAGTTGCGGGCGCTGGCCGTGCTCAGCGCCAAGCGGATTCCGGAATTGCCCGACGTGCCGACCATCGGCGAGGCCGGTTATCCGGGCGTGCTGACGGCGAGCTGGACCGGATTGTTCGCGCCCGCCGGCACCGACGCGGCGATCGTGCAAAAGCTCAACGCCGCGATCAACGCAAGCCTGCGCACCGACGCGACCCGGCAGGCGTTGACCCGGCTCGGCAACGTTGCCAAGGGCGGCACGCCACAAGACCTCACCGATCTCATGGTTGCCGACATCAAGAAATGGACGCCGATCGTCCAGGCGCTTCATCTCGAGCCGCAGTGAGCCGGCGGGTGGGCGCAACAAGACAAAAAAATTCGGCGGGAGGTTTTCACCGCCCGCCGGGGAGTACCACGGCAAACTGCAAATTCGGTTGCGCGCTAGCGCGAGGCGACCACCGGCTTGGCCAACGACCGGCGCGCGGGATTCATCGGGACGAACCTGACCTCACGGGCCGTGCCAAACGGGTTGCGCGTATCGCGCAGGCAGTTGGCTTCCATATAGGGCCACGGCCGTTCCGAGCAATCGCCAGCGAGCGGCCGGGCGTCGGCGCGATCGGACTTTCCGCTCGCCGACGGCGCACTGGCCTCGACCTGGGGCGACAGGCTGGGTGCTAGCACCAAGCACGCGGCAATGATCGCAGCCGCGACTATGGCGTAAACAGTCTTGAGCATGGACACCGTCCCCGGTTCGCAACCCGCTGCCGTCTCTCACGCTAACGTCGGCGCGGCGTTCGAGTTGCCCCTTGTTCCAAGTATTAGTCTCGTCCAACGCGATTTTGGTTTCCTTGATCACCATCACAAATTCGCTGTTTTGTGTAACTTATTGAATGCAATAGTTAATTCAGGCTGGTTTTGATGGCCGACTCATGGCCTTTGGGCCCGCCGCCGGCTCCGCCCCGGGTCGGCCAATGTTGCGTTGCGCGATCCGGTCGAACGCGTCTTGCGGTTCATCCGGGCGCGGGCTAGACCGCCGCCATGCCGCTGACCGCGCTTTTTGCCGGATCGTTCGATCCCATCACCAACGGCCATTTCGACGTGGTCGGCCATGCCGTGCGCCTGGCCGATCGGCTGGTGCTGGCGGTGGGCGTCCACCCCGGCAAGACGCCGCTGTTCTCGGCCGACGAGC
>JBAUYI010000121.1:0-4923 GCA_049584715.1 Xanthobacteraceae bacterium | reverse complement strand
CAGTTCCTCCGTCGTCGCTGATCGCCGATCCACCAAAGTGCCGACGCGAGCGAGCTGCACCGAAATGCTCGAAAGAAGTCGAGAGTGTCCAACCTGTTTTCATGATCGCTGCTACGCGAACGATGTTTCAGCGGCCGAAGATTCCGTTGCGAATAACGCCACCTGGTACTTGAAACCCGGAAGTCCTTTCATTTGCCCGCGGAAACCACCGCCTCAAGTCGCAAAGCTGCGTTCGACGTCCCTAGTCAGTTACGTGCCGATGCTCCATCTTGCATACAATATTTGAAAAATGCATGCTTATAATTATCTATTGTATGCACAAATACTGTGCAGGAAGGCATTTCGCCGTGTTATCGGTTCGATATGAAAACCCGCGCGCTTGAGGGTACTACCCGCGCAGAGCGTCTCGCCGATGAGATCGCTGCGTCGATCTTGTCCGGTGAATTTCGGCCGGGTTTTCGACTTGACGAAAAGACGCTGGCGAAGCGCTACGCAGTTTCTCGAACCCCTGTCCGCGAAGCTCTCCGCCAACTCGCTTCCACCGGATTGATCGACGTCAAGCCCCGCCGCGGCGCAACCGTGGTCCGGGCAACGTCAGCGCAAGTAGAAACGCTTTTTGGCGCCATGGCGGAGATCGAGGCGACCTGCGCGCGTCTGTCAGCGTTGAGTATGACGCCTCTGGAGCGACGTCGCCTGGCAAGTTTTCACGAATCCATGGTCAAGTTCGTTGTGCAAAATGACGGCGAAGGATTCGCCGACGCCAATCTCACGCTGCATACGCAGATCTATCTGGGTGCTCACAACGCCGTCATTGCCGATTTTGCGACCGGCCTACGACGGCGAGTTGCACCCTTTCGCCGAGCTCAATTTCGGACTCAAGGACGCATTCCCCGCTCGCACGAGGAACACAAAAAGGTCGTCGATGCAATTTTAGCGGGCGATGCAGCGACCGCTCATACCGCGATGTTCCATCATATGAGTCTTGTAGAGGAATCTTTTGAACGCTTGGCGGAGACGATCTGATCGGGATACAATGCAGCCTCTTGGATATCCAATTTTACAGAGACTCCAACGGATAATTTCTGTATCCTTCACCAGTGTTGCTCATGAGATGGCGCAGACTCGCAGAACGCTGCGGACCCAAGTGCCATTTTCAAGCAAGCCGAACTTCAAAGTTGGCGCGCTAATTGGATGGTCGTACCAACGCACTGTGTCGTCCATCGCAGATGCCTGCGCCCGATTCGAAGGATACAAGCCATGACATTTTCCAAACCCCTGCTTGGTGTCCCCCTCACCGCACTAGTTTTTTGTGTATTTGCCGTCTTGGGCCCAATTGGCCCGCTGTCGGCTGACGGCATGGCCGCGCCGCATTCGTTTCAGTCTGGTGGTGTTTCGACATTGGAAGTGGGGCCCCTCTCCGCACGCCCAGGCTTCAATCCTCATAGAACCTTAAACCCGCAAGCAAATAATAAATTTTCAAATAATCAAATTTTCCGGCGCGGGCAGGTTGTCGTTCAGGTGTGTAAACCTTCGGGAGCGGCCTGTTCGTTGCCTGGTGAATGCTGTTCTAATTCTTGTGTACCCCCGGGCTTCGGCGGCGAACCGACGTGTCGGTAGGCGAGATAGGAAAGCACGTCCGCCTCAAATGCCGCTCTCGGTGCTTCTCGTCGCAAAACCAGTCCCTTGCCGATTTAGCGTAGCAGCCCCGCGCTTGTGCCGTTGCCAGCGCCTGTTCCGAATCGCCGATGTGCGCCGTCCGTTTCGCGATCGTGGCCGGGCACGGGGCGGGAATAGTTACAGCCAACTGGGGAAAAGCCGAACCCAGGTCCGCAGCCGTAAACAGCAAGGGTTTCGTACACGTTGCTCACGACCGTTCCCGGGTTGAAGCCAGCTTGGGCCCCGGCAGCGGAGGTCGCGGCCAAAACAAACGCCGCTGCGAGAATGAGCTTCCTCATGGGTTCGTTCTCCATCGCCATTGTTTTGTGAAGGTACTCTGCAGCGCGTTGGTATATTTCACAAGTGCTACGCGCAGCTATTTCATTTCGTGAACATCAGCGGCGGGAGGTGGCACGCGCCGTGACACCTCCCGCCGGACAAGAGTCAATGCGCGCCGATCGCAGCGTACAGGATCAGAGCCGCCGAGATGGCGGTCACCAGAACAGTTAGGCCGGCCCCGGCCTGTCGCCCGAATGTTTGTCCGAGCGACGAATTAAGGCCCCAGGCGCTCAGCAGACGCGCCACCAACAGGACCCCACCTAGTCCTTGGATCGCCGGCGAGCGATAGCCGAACGCCTCCACGAGCCCAATGAGCAGGAGGGCGAGCGGTGCCTGCTCGGCGAAATTGCCGTGAGCCCGGATTGCTTGCGCAAGTCCGGCAACGCCGCCGTCACCGATTTCAACCTTGGAGCGCACCCGATTGACGATGACGTTGACCGTGAGAAGCGCAGCGAGAAGGCCCAGGAGCGCTGCATAGATCGCGGTATAAAATGGGAAGACCGGTGTCATGGCGAACCTCACAATTTGGCACGCAGGATTGCCAGCACGCGGAGCAGCACACCCTGCGCGATTGCGCCGCCGCTCCCAGTCGTGTGGCGCGCGACGTTTTCGACATCGATAACGATTTTTTTCAGAGCATAATCCGGAAAAGTGGAAACCGGTTTTCCGATAAGATCATGCTCCATCAAAATGCTAGAGCACAAATCGCTTCAGTATGAAGCGATTTGTGCTCTAGTGTCAGCCTAGTTCCGCAAGCCGGGCCGTGAGGAAGCGCCGCTCGGGCTCGAGGTCGGTGCTGGTCAGGGCCTGCCGATAGGCCACGATGGCCTCGTCCCGCCGACCCATGCGCCGCAGCAGATCGCCCCGTACGGCTGGGAGCATATGGTAGCTGGCCAGATCACCGCGTTTGCTGATTGAATCGACCAGCCGTAGCGCCCGTTCGGGCCCGTCCACCATCGACACCGCGACCGCATGGTTGAGTTCGATCACGGGAGACGGGTGGATGCGCACCAGCACCTCGTACAAAGCTGCAATTTGCGGCCAGTCGGTGTCCTCGTAGCGTTCCGCCTGCATATGCAGCGCCGCGATCGCGGCTTGCACCGCGTAGGTGCTCGGCCGCGCCAGGGAACGCAACCCGGCATCGACCCTGCTCAAGCCTTCCGCAACCTGCGCCTTGTCCCAGCGCGAGCGGTCCTGTGACTCAAGCAAGATGGCTCCACCGTCCGGCGTTGTGCGCGCATCGCGCCGCGCATCATGAAGCAGCATCAGCGCCAACAGGGCATTAGCCTCCGCGCGCTCGGGCATGAGTTCGACAAGCAGACGGCCAAGCCGGATCGCCTCCCGGCAAAGCTCGCCGCGGATGAGGTTTGGGCCCGAGGTCGCGGCATAGCCCTCGGTGAATATCAGGTAGATGACGGCGAGGACGCCATCGAGTCGGTCCGCAATGACGTCTCGCGACGGCACCTGATAGGGAATCCCGGCATCGCTGATCTTGGCCTTGGCGCGCACCAGACGCTGAGCCATTGTTTTTTCCGATACAAGAAACGCTTTGGCGATTTCCGTGGTCGTCAGTCCGCAGATCGTCCGCAGCGTCAGCGCAATCTGAGCCTCGCCCGGCAGGGCCGGATGGCAGCACGTGAAAATCAGGCGCAAGACATCGTCCGCCAACCCGTCGTCTCCAGTTGCGTCTTCAGGAAACCATTGTCCGACCCGGTGATCCGACGTGAGGTCGGTTTCGATTTGTTGGCGCTTGGCCAGGAAGCGCATGTGGCGCCGCAGACGATCAATCGCTTTATGGCGCCCGACATTGACCAGCCAAGCGCGCGGATTTGCGGGAGTGCCTTCGCTCGGCCACTGAGCGAGCGCCGCCGCGAAGGCATCCTGCATGGCATCTTCAGCAAGTTCGAAATCGCCGACGAGCCGGATCAGGGTGGCTAGCACGCGGCCACTCTCGTTGCGGAACACCAGTTCAATTTGATCCGCCATCAGACTGCGCTCACGGCCTCGATCGCATCGATCCGGCCGTGAGTACACGACGAGGTCGGCGCCACCAGCCCGCGCTAAGTGTATACCATCACAGGGCGCACCTCGATGGAGCCGATGCGGGCCGAGGGAACGCGGGCCGCAATCGCCAGGGCTTCGTCGAGGTCCTTGGCGTCGATCATATAATAGCCGATCAGGGCCTCTCGCGTCTCGGCGAACGGTCCGTGGGTGACGACCGGCTTGCCGTCCTTGACCCGCACGGTCGTCGCGGATGAGGTCGGCTGCAGGGCGTCGCCCGCCTTGAAATTTCCGCTCTGGATGATCGACTGGGTGAACTTACCGTATTCTTCCATCATCTTGGAGCGATCGGCATCGCTCGGACGATTGGCCTCACTTTGATAGATGAGGAGCAGGTACTGCATAACGTTTCCTTTCGCGGCGTGGTGTTGCTATCACCATCCAGTCGAACGGGCGCCCGGAAAATCGACCGCGATAAATTGGTATATCAGCGAGCACCTCCTCCACGGAAGCGCTTGCGCTGGCGCGGCTTCGGCGTCTTGCATATGCCCAGAAAGCAGGCGTTGGGCTGCTGAAGATTTAGCCCGCGTCGCGGTCGCTCGCAGTTACCATCACGATCCCAATAGCTTAAGTCGTCGCAAAACTGGCACATGCTTTGCGACGCTCTGTCAGGGCGCCATCCGCGCCTTACCCGATAACGCGAGGCTCATCCATGTTCAGCGACTGGACGATTTCGACACAGCCGAAGGCTCGCCGCCTCATCGCATCTGCGGCCGCTCTCGCACTCACCCTGATGGCCACGGTAGCGGCCAAGGCCGAGGACACGATCAAAGTCGGCATTCTCCATTCGCTTTCCGGCACCATGGCGATCAGCGAGACGACGCTGAAGGACGTGGTGCTCATGCTCATCGACGAGCAGAACAAGAA
>JBAUYI010000120.1:0-8397 GCA_049584715.1 Xanthobacteraceae bacterium | reverse complement strand
GCTCCGGCATCTGATCGTAGACCTTGCGCAGCGCCGGCGCCATTTTGTTGGTCAGCGTGCCGGCGACGATCATGACGTCGGATTGCCGCGGCGAAGCGCGCGGCGCAAAGCCGAAGCGCTCGGCGTCGTAGCGCGGCATCGACATCTGCATCATCTCGACGGCGCAGCAGGCGAGCCCGAACGTCATCCACATCAGCGAGCCGGTGCGCGCCCAGGCGATCAGGTCGTCGGCGGCTGCGACCAGAAAACCCTTGTCGGCAAGCTCGCCGTTGAGGTCTGAGAAAAACGGATCGTCGGCGCCCACCGGCTTATTGGTGCGCGGTTCGATGATGTTCCGGCTTGGCGTCGAGATTGCGGGTTCGCTCAATCCCATTCGAGCGCTCCCTTTTTCCACTCATAGATAAAGCCGATGGTCAGCACTGCAAGGAACAGCATCATCGACCAGAAGCCGTACACGCCGACCTTGCCGAAGGCCGCGGCCCACGGGAACAGGAAGCTCACTTCGAGGTCGAAAATGATGAACAGGATGGCGACCAGGTAGAAGCGGATGTCGAATTTCATCCGCGCGTCGTCGAAGGCGTTGAAACCGCATTCGTAAGCCGAGAGCTTTTCCGGGTCGGGCGCCTTATAGGCGACCAGGAACGCCACCGTGAGCAGCACCAGCCCGATCACGGCGGAGACGCCGATGAACACGACCAGCGGCAGATAGCCAAGCAGGAACTGACTCATCGTCTGGGTCATCGGCAGCCCTTCGCTCGACCGGTTCGGACCTGATTCCCTGAGCGGGAATATGTCCATTGCGGCGCCGTTCCGCGACCCATATCCGCAAGCTATGGCACCGCGCTGATTTGCCCCGATTTTCAGCGGATTCGCA
This sequence comes from Xanthobacteraceae bacterium, assembly GCA_049584715.1. GTDB lineage: Bacteria > Pseudomonadota > Alphaproteobacteria > Rhizobiales > Xanthobacteraceae > BOG-931. Next base: position 7,523 of record JBAUYI010000120.1, on the reverse strand, counting down.
ACGACGACGGAACTTTCGCGACCCTTAGCGCAGTGCACAAAAAGGTGCAAGGAGGAACCACGTTCACTTACCGCGCGAATGCCCTTAAACTACAGCTTTTCCAGGACAGGAGAGTGCTGCAAATGAAATCGGTCGTTCCGCCCTATGGCCCGCCCATCAACGACGCGCTGAAGAATCCCGATACGACGTTGGAGACGTTGGTGGCGTTGCGCACCCGCGCCGCCTCGATATTGAAATCGCACGCCAACCTGAAGGCCGCGGTGGCCCGGCTCGACCGGGAAATCCAGCGCCGAAAGAAAACGGCGGCAAAATCGTCGCGCGCGAAGGCGAAGAAATAGCCGGCCTGCCGTCAATGGCGCCGGCTCCAAAGCCTGTTCCCAGGAGGTTTCGTTTCGCCGGTGATCTCCTGCGTCACCGGCCCGTGCACGTTGTGTGGGAGCTGACGCTTGCCTGCAACCTGCGCTGCCAGCATTGCGGTTCGCGGGCTGGCGTCGCGCGCCGCGACGAATTGTCGACCGCGGAATGCCTCGACGTAGTGGCGCAATTGGCCGATCTGGGCACGCGCGAAATCAGCCTGATCGGCGGCGAGGCCTATCTGCGGCGCGATTGGCTGACCATCGTCAGGGCCATTGCCGACGCCGGCATGCATTGCGGCCTGCAAACCGGCGGCCGCGCCTTGACCGAGGAGAAAATTCGCCAGGCGATCGACGCCGGGCTACGCACGATCGGCGTCTCCGTCGACGGTCCGCGGGACATCCATGACCGGCTGCGCGGGGTGGCCGGAAGCCACGAGCGCGCCCTTGCCGCCGTTCGGTCCGCCGCCCGCGCCGGACTCGAGCCCGGCGTCAACACGCAGATCAACGCACTATCCCGGCCTTATTTGCGCGACGTGTTTGCGACCATCGTCGAGGCCGGCGCGAAATTCTGGCAGGTGCAATTGACCGTGCCCATGGGCAACGCGGCCGACAATGCGGACATGCTTTTGCAGCCCTGCGATATCGTCGAGACCGTCGACGTTCTCGCCGACCTGTTCGAGCGCGGCCGGCGCAACGGTTTGCGGCTCATCCCGGGAAACAACGTGGGCTATTTTGGCCCATACGAACACATGTGGCGCACGCTGACGGCCGAGCCGACCTATTGGCAGGGTTGTTCCGCCGGCGAGACGACGCTCGGCTTGGAAGCCGACGGCAAGATCAAGGGCTGCCCGTCCTTGCCCGGCGAGCGTTATTCCGGCGGAATGACGCGGCAGGTGACGATCGCCGAAGCCATCGAAGCGCTGGCGCCAAAGACGGTCGGCCGCGACGGCATCCGCGAACGAGGTTTTTGCGGCTCGTGCTACTATAGGAGCGTCTGCCGCGGCGGCTGCACCTGGATGGCCGACGCGCTCACCGGTCAGCGCGGCGACAATCCCTATTGCTACTACCGGGCGCGGCAGTTGAGCCAAAAAGGGCTTCGCGAGCGCGTCGTGAAGACCGCCGAAGCGCCCGGCCACTCATTCGATACCGCACGATTTGCCATCGTTCTGGAGGATCGCATGGGCGTGCCCAAGCCCAAAAACCTGGCCCGCGACGGCAACAAGCGCCGGCGCGGCCGCAAGTTGCAGCTTTGTGGCAATTGCCACGAATACTTCTTCGTGGGCGAGCGGCGCTGCCCGCATTGCCAGGCGGTCAACAGCGCCACGAAGCCGGCCGGCATGGGTGGCGGCGCCGCCGTTCGTCAGCTTGTCGATCAGATCGAACGCGAGACCCAGGCGCTCTACGAGATCGTCCGGGAAACCGCCGTCGCCAAACCCGTTGCATAGATTTTTCGGCCTTTTTGCCGCGCTCCCATCGCAGCCCTTGCGTTGACGCTGCCGGCGGCCGCAATGCTACGATCTGATGACACTTGCCGATGATACTTGCCGATGACACTTGCAGCCGGGAGAATTCCATGGGTTGGGCAACGACGCGCTGGGGCAAACTCTATGTCGCGCCCTTGTTGGGTGTCGCGACCTTGGCGCTGGCGGCTGCAATCGCTTTCGGTCTCGCGAACCGCGTTGCCGCCGCGGCCTATCCCGATCATCCGATCAAGCTGATCGTGCCGTTCGGCCCCGGCGGGCCGCCGGACGTGGCGGCGCGCATCATCGGCGCGTATCTCTCGGACCATCTCGGCCCGGTCGTGGTGGAAAACCACATCGGCGCCGGCGGTATGCTGGCGGCGCGGGCGGTGGCCGGCTCGCCGCCCGACGGTTACACGCTGTTGGCGGCGACCGCCGGCTCGCTCGCCATCAGCCCGCAGCTTTACAAGGACGCCGGCATCGATCCGGTAAAGGACTTTGCCGCCGTGGCGATGGTCGCCTCGGCGCCGCTGGTGGTCGCGATCAACCCGTCGATCCCGGCGCACAGCGTCAAGGAGCTGGTCGCTTACGCCAAGGCCAATCCGGGCAAGCTCAATTACGGCGCGGTGATCGGCACCCCGCCGCATATGTGCGGGGAAATGTTCAAGCACATCACCGGTGCCAATATCGTGTTCGTGCCCTACAAGACCGCGTCCCAGGCCACCATCGACGTCTTGGCCGGACAGATGAATATGACCTTCGAAGGCACCACCGCGATCGTGCCGCACATAAAATCCGGCGAAGTGCGCGCGCTCGCCGTCACCAGCCCAACGCGCATTCCGGAGATCCCCGACGTGCCGACCATGGACGAGCTCAGCTATCCCGGCATGCCGCCGGATTCCTGGCAAGCCATCGTGGCGCCGGCCGGCACGCCGCCGGAGATCGTCGCCAAGATCAACAAGGTCGTGAACGAGGGCTTGGCGACGCCGGAACTGCAAAACAAGCTCAAGCAGCTCGGCGGCGAGCCGCAGCCGAAGTCGGTTGCGGAATTTGGCGCCTTCATCGCCGATCAGTACAAGCGCTGGGGCGAGGTGATCCGCATCACCGGCGTGACGTTGAACTAGCCCCGCTTCGAGGAACCCATGAATTTTCCGACCACAGTGTCGCGACGTGACGCCGTTCTTCTCGCACTGGCCGGCGTCGTTGTCGGAACATCCCCGAGCCGCGCCGACGATTATCCGTCGCGGCCGGTAAAAATCGTCGCGCCATTCGGCGCCGGCGGTCCGACCGATGTCTATACGCGCTCCATCGCCAACGAATTGCAGAAGGCGCTCGGCCAGACGTTCTTCATCGAAGATCGTCCCGGCGCCGGGACCACGATCGGCACCGATCTCGTCGCCCACGCGGCGCCCGACGGCTACACTTTGCTGATGGTCTCAGGCACGCAAACGGTCAACGAGACGCTCTACACTCAAAAACCCTATCAGCTGATGCGCGACCTGACGCCGGTCGCCCCATTGATGGACACCGACCTGGTTCTGGTCGTGCACCCGTCGGTGCCGGCGAAGACCCTGCAAGAGCTGCTGGCGATGGCGCGTGCAAAACCCGGCACGCTCAATTACGGCTCATCGGGGCCGGGCTCGAACTACCACATGGCGGCCGAGCTTTTGAAAAGCCTTACCGGCATCGACATCGTCCATGTGCCATACAAAGGCTCGACCGGCATGCGTGGCGACATTTTGAGCGGGCAGATCCAGATCCTGTTCGACTCGATTCCGACCATGGCGCCGACCATTCAATCCGGCATGGTCCGCGCGCTCGCCACCAGCGGCAGGCTCCGTTCGCCGATCCTGCCCGACGTGCCGACCTTTACGGAAGCCGGCGTGCCCGGCTTTCAGGCGACACTGTGGGTCGGCTTCATGGCGCCGAAAGCGACGCCGCAGCCGGTGGTCGATACGCTCAGCCGCACCATCACCGACATCCTCAAGCGCGCGGACATCAAGGACGCCTGGGAGAAACAGGGCGCCTCCCCCATGGTGATGACCCAGGCCGTGTTCACCGCCTTCATGGAGTCGGAAATCGCCAAATGGGCTAAGGTGATCCAGGCCAACCACATCGCTCTGATCAATTAGGTGCACAGCATGAACGAAATGACCAAACCCGCCGCCGCGATCAAAGGCGAAGAGCATTGGACCACCAAGGACGGCGCAAAACTGTTCCTGTTCGAGAAATGCGCCGGCGATCCGAAACAGACCGCAGGCACCATCCTGTTCGTGCACGGCTCGTCCATGGCGGCGCAGCCGACTTTTGACTTGCAGGTGCCGGGCCGGCCGGATTCTTCGGTGATGGATTTCTTCGCCCGGCAAAATTTCGATTGCTGGTGCGTCGACATGGAGGGCTACGGCCGCTCCACCAAGGACCGCGACAACAACGCGCCGATCGCGCAAGGCGCCGACGATTGTTTCGCCGCCGCGAGCTATATCGCCAAGCTGCGCGGCAAGCGCCCTCTCCTCGTCTATGGCATCTCATCGGGCGCATTGCGCGCCGCGCTGTTCGCCCAGCGTCATCCCGATCTGGTCGCCCGCCTTGCGCTCGACGCCATGGTGTGGACCGGCGAGGGCTCGCCGACGTTGGCAGAGCGCAAGAAGAAGCTGCCGGAATTTTCTGCAAAGAACCGCCGGCCGATCGACAAGGCATTCATCCACTCGATCTTCGATCGCGATCACCCCGGCACGGCCGAGGAGAAAGTCATCGACGCCTTCGCCGACGCCGTCACCGCGCTCGACGATTCGGTGCCGACCGGCACTTACGTCGACATGTGCTCGCGGTTGCCCGTGGTCGATCCGGAAAAGATCACGGTGCCGACGCTCATCATGCGCGGCCAGTGGGACGGCATCGCCAGCTTCGAGGACTTGGTCGCGTTCTTCGCCAAGCTGCCGAACCCGGACAAGCATTTCGCGGTGATGCCGGGCATTTCGCATGCGAGCTTCCAGCAGAAGAATTTTGCGCTGGTCTACCACATCCTGTGGAGCTTCTTCGCCCAGCCGGCGCCGATCTATCGGGGGTAGCGTCATTGCGCTAAACTTCCCGCGTAGCGTCCAAAAAAAAGGCGCGGCCAGGAGGCGAGCATGACGTTGATACGACGCGAACTGCTGCAAGCCGGCGGAGCAATTTTTGGCGCGGCCATGCTGCCGGCAGCGGCGAGGGCGCAAGCCGGCGCGCCTTACGAATTCGTCGTCAAGGACATCGTCTACCATCGCGATGACAAGCCGCGGCTGGCGCGACTCTATCAGCCGGCCGGAAGCGGGCCATTCCCCGCGGTGCTGCAGGTCCATGGCGGCGCCTGGAACAACAAGGACCGCACCGACGGCCAGAACGTCGCGCTCGATCTGGCGGCCGCCGGCATCGTCGTACTGTCGATCGATTTCCGCAACGCGCCCGAGGCGCCCTACCCGGCGTCGCTGCAAGACATCAATTACGGCATCCGCTGGCTCAAGGCGCACGCCGGCGAATTCGGCAGCAGCGCCGGCCAGGTCGGCGCCTACGGTACGTCGAGCGGCGGCCATCAAATCCTGTTGGCGGAGATCCGTCCGGACGATCCGCGCTATCGCGCGCTGCCGCTCACGGACGCGCCCGACATGGATGCAAAGCTCGCCTTCGTGGTGTCGGGCTGGGGCGTGCTGTTTCCGCTGGAGCGCTACAAGCTCGCCAAGGCCAAGGGCGACGAGGCGCTTGCCAAGGGTCACGACGTCTTCTTCGGCAGCGAAGCGGCGCAGATCGAAGCGACACCGGCTTTGATCATCGAGCGCGGCGAAAAGGTTTTTCTGCCGCCGGCTCTGGTGTTCCAGGGCACGCAGGATCAGTGGACCACGGTCGAGCTCGCCCAACGCCTCGCCACCGACTATCGCAACGCCGGCGGCACCATCGATCTCGCGCTCTACGAAGGCGCACGCCACACCTTCGTCAACGAGCATCCGTTCGACCCGAATTCGGTGAAAGCGGTGGCGACGATGATCGCGTTCATCAAGAAATACGGCTCCGAGCGGCGCGCACAGCGCTGATCGCGCGCCGTCACCACGGATAGCGCCGCGTCCCGGTGCCAGCGTAGGTCTGCGAGCCGTTGGCGAATTCGCCGTCGAACTTGCCGAGCAGCGATACATGGGGATTGAGCTTGAGCTCAGCGCCGGCCGAGGCCAGCGCGGAATTCGCCGGCAGCGGCGCGCCGTTGACCACGAAGCTTGCGCCAGGCAACGCCTGGAACACCGCACTGAGCGCCGGGTTGCTGACCCAGTCATGCGCCCAGGCCAGACGGGCGCGTAAGATCAACGGCATGCCGGCGAGCGCCGTGAGGCCGTCGAAGCGCGTGCCCAACTCGCTGCGCGTATCGGTCGCGTTCATCGCCGCGTAAGTAAGCCCGAAGCCGCCGGCGGTGAGATCGGTCTCGCTGTAGCCGGGCGTGTGGAAACTTTGTGCTTGCAAGGCGCCGTAGGGCGTCACGCCGATCGCCGGCTGCACGGCGTAGCGATAGCCCGCCTCGGCCCGGCCGCCAACGCTTAGCGCATTGAAGCTTGCGGTGAGCTGATCGCCCAGCGCGGTGCGGTTCGTGGTCATCCAGTTATTGGCGACGGCGAGGGAAGCGGCCACATAGGCCGGCCCGAAATATTTGGTGCCATAGACGCCGGCCTGGAACGCATCGCTCCGCCCGCCGCCGAGTGCTTGCGCGAGCGTCCAATTGGTGCCGCCGCCGGCGAGCGCGAAGCCGAGGATGGTGTCGGGCACCGGGTGATAGTCCATGCCTGCGGCGAAGCCGAAGGTATTCGCGGTGAACGTGTTCGAGCCGACGGCTGGATCGCCGTTGGTCTTGTCGCTGCCACCGTAGGCCGTGCCCCACGCGGTCCAGCGCTGATCCCATGTCGCGGGTTTTGGCGGCGGCGCCTTGAGGATGGCGTCATAGGCGAGCGCAATATCGGACGGGAAATACGCCTCCTGCTCGGGCGCGAAACCAAGCGCGCCTGAGCCGCCGCCGATGCCGTTACGCCCGGCAACGAACGGATCGAGCATCAGGCTCAAGAACTGGGTCATCTGCTGGAAGGTCACGGCTTGGCCGTCGACATTCGCCTCGCCGGACAGTTGCGTCAGCGCGTTCTGCAGATTGACGCCGGTGAGATTGAACACCGGCAAAAAACCCGCCGGCAGCGCGCCGCCGGCGTTGAAGAAATTGTTCAACGCGTCGGCGACGTTCTGCTGATTGATGTTGAGGCCGCCGCCGCTGCCGGCGCCGCCGAGATTGGCATTGAGGCCGAGCAGCACGTCGGTGGGTGTGTAGGTCAACTTGCCGGTAAATCCCGGTGCGACGGTCAGGCTGTCGAAGGTGGTGCCGCCAAGGCCGCCCGAGTGCAGGATCGTATAGGTCTGCGACGTCACGCCCGGTAGCAACAGCGCTTGCACGCCACCAGCGAGCGACGCCGTCCCCGAAACCTTCGCCAAGGTCGACGTCGTGCCGTTGAGTGTCACGACATAGAGAGCCCCCGATTGGAACGCGAGGTTGCCGGTGATCTTCATCGCGGTTCCCGGCGTGGTGCCGGGCTGTAGCGTGCCGCCGGCGTTGACGTTGAGGTCCGCCAACGTGCCGGTGCCCGCCAAGGTGCCGCCATTGACGTTCCAGGCATCGCTTTGCCCGAACACCTTTGAGACGGTCCAGAACCCG
>JBAUYI010000119.1:0-22318 GCA_049584715.1 Xanthobacteraceae bacterium | reverse complement strand
CAGCGGCTCCTCGTCGAGGATATCCTTGCCGCGCGGCACGCGGGCCGCCTCGTCCTTGCTCTTGATCAGCAGCCAGTTGTCGCGGCGCTCCTTCGGCCGCACGCGCAGCCGCACCAGATGCCAGCGGCCATGCAATTTCTCGCCGTCGAGATCGAATGTCAGATGCCCTTTGGCCAGGCCCTTGTGCGGATCACCCTCAGGCGTCCAATGGCCGCGATCCCAGATCATCACGGTACCGCCGCCATATTCGCCTTGGGGGATGGTGCCCTCGAAAGTGTTGTATTCGACCGGATGGTCCTCGACATGGACGGCGAGACGCTTTTCGCCGGGATCGAGGCTTGGGCCGCGCGTAACAGCCCAGCTTTTCATGACGCCGTCGAGCTCGAGCCGCAGATCGTAATGCAGCCGCCGCGCCGCATGTTTTTGAATCACATAACGGTCACCGCCTCGCTTTTCCTGGCGGCCGCGCGGCTCCGACGTGACGCCGAACTTTCGCTTCTTGCGGTAGACGTCGAGGGCCACGTTCAGCTGGCGCGTTTGAGGCGTTTGCTTTTGACGGCGCCGCGCTTGCGTGACGCCGTGCTGGAGCGCGCGGTGCGTTGCTTGCCGCGATGCGCCGATGCCTCGCCGCCGCTACGCTCGGAGCGCACCGAACGGCGCAGCGCATCCATCAGATTGATGACGTTGCTCGGCCGCTCCGGAACGGCCGGCGCCGGCTTGCCCGCCTGCTTCGCCTTGATCAGCGCTTTGAGCGCATCTTCGTAGCGGTCGGAGAACTTCGACGGGTCGAAGTGACCGCGCTTGGTCTTGAGGATGTGCTCGGCAAGCTCGAGCATGTCCTTCGGCACCTTCACCGTCTCGATATCGGAGAAATATTCCTTGCCGTCGCGGATCTCGTCTTGATAGCGCAACGCCGTCGCCTTGATGCCCTTGTCCAGGGGCTCGAGCATCAACACGAACTCGTGGTTGTGCAGCACCACGCGGGCGAGCCCGACCAGGCCCGTGGCCCGCATGGCGTCCCGGATCACCGCGAAGGCTTCGACCCCGACTTTGTCGTCGGGGAAAAGGTAATACGGCGTGTCGAGGTAGATTTCGTCGATTTCCTTGCGCGGCACGAAGGAGTCGATATCGATGGTGTGGGTGCTTTCCAGCGCCACCTCGTCGAGTTCCTCGGGTTCCAGCAGCACATAGGAGCCGTCGGCCGCCTTAAAGCCCTTGATCCGGTCCTCTTCGGGAACATCTTCGCCGGTTTCGGCGTCAATTTGCCGGTAGCGTACACGGTTACCGGTCTCGCGATTGATGATGTTGAAGCGGACCCGTTCCCTGGACGAGGTGGCCTGAACCAGGCCGATACTGCAGGAGACCAAGGAAAGCTTCAGAAAACCCTTCCAATTCGCCCTCGGTGCCATGGTAAAACTCCAAACGCTACCCAACATATAAGGGTCTATAATGCCTGGGAGTTCCGCGGCCGGGAACTGGTTAAATTGCCCTTCCCTGCCGCTATGGTGTAAAGACAAGCAAATCAGCGTGCGTGAGGATGGGCGCGCACTAGACCCCAATAAACGCCGTTAGGCGATAAGCCGTTTGTCGGTAGTCGTTTGTCGGTCCCTTAAGGAGCATAGCGTGACTGTTGCCTCCAAGACCCCTTTGCTCGACCAGATCAAGACCCCGCACGACCTCAGGCAACTCGAGCCGGGCCAGCTTCGCCAGGTGGCGGACGAGTTGCGCCAGGAGACCATCGACGCCGTCGCCGTGACCGGCGGCCATCTCGGCGCCGGCCTTGGCGTGATCGAACTGACGGTGGCGCTGCACTATGTTTTCGACACGCCCCAGGATCGCCTGATTTGGGACGTCGGCCACCAGGCCTATCCGCACAAAATCCTGACCAATCGCCGCGACCGCATCCGCACCTTGCGGACGGGCGGCGGACTGTCCGGTTTCACCAAGCGCGCCGAGAGCGAATACGATCCGTTCGGCGCCGCGCACTCCTCGACCTCGATTTCCGCGGGCCTCGGCATGGCCGTGGCGCGCGATCTGCAGGGCAAGCAGAATAATGTCGTCGCCGTCATCGGCGACGGCGCGATGTCGGCCGGCATGGCGTACGAGGCCATGAACAATGCCGGCGCCATGGATTCGCGTCTCATCGTCGTCCTCAATGACAACGATATGTCGATCGCGCCGCCGGTCGGCGCCCTGTCGGCCTATCTCGCCCGCCGTGTGTCCGGGAAAGCCTATCATCGGGTGCGCAAGGTCATCCGCCAGATCGCCAAGCGCATGCCGACGAAAATGCTCGAGCAGCGCGCGCTGGCGATGGAGGAATACGCCCGCGGCCTCGTCACCGGCGGCACGCTCTTCGATGAACTCGGCTTCTTCTATGTCGGGCCGATCGACGGCCACAATATCGACCACCTGCTGCCCGTCCTCAAAAACGTGCGCGACATGAAGAACGGGCCGATCCTGGTTCACGTCGTGACGCAAAAGGGCAAGGGTTATGCGCCGGCGGAAAAATCCGCCGACAAATATCACGGCGTCGTCAAATTCGACGTTGCCACCGGCGCCCAAGTCAAATCGAAACCGGCCGCGCCCGCTTATCAGAAAGTGTACGGCGAAAGCCTGATCAAGGAAGCCCGCAAGGACGACAAGATCGTCGCCATCACCGCGGCGATGCCGTCGGGCACCGGCATCGATCTGTTCCAGAAAGAGTTTCCCAACCGCACTTTCGACGTCGGCATTGCCGAGCAGCACGGCGTGACCTTTGCCGCAGGCCTTGCCACCGAGGGCTATAAGCCGTTCGCCACCATCTATTCGACGTTCCTGCAGCGCGCCTACGACCAGGTGGTCCACGACGTCGCCATCCAACGCCTGCCGGTGCGCTTCGCCATGGACCGCGCTGGCCTGGTCGGTGCCGACGGCCCGACCCATGCCGGCGCCTTCGACGTCGCCTATCTCGGCTGCCTGCCCGGTTTCGTGCTGATGGCCGCCGCCGACGAAGCCGAACTCGTGCACATGGTGGCGACCGCCGTCGCCATCGACGATCGCCCGTCGGCGCTACGCTATCCGCGCGGCGAAGGCCGCGGCGTGCCGATGCCCGAAGAAGGCATACCGCTCGAGATCGGCAAGGGCCGCATCCTGCGCGAAGGCACCAAGGTCGCGCTCTTGTCCTACGGCGCTCGCCTCGGCGAGTGCCTCAAGGCGGCCGACGAACTGGCCGCGTTTGGCCTCTCGACCACAGTTGCGGACGCGCGTTTCGCCAAGCCGCTCGACGTCGACATGCTGCTCCGCTTGGCGCGTGAGCACGAAGTACTGCTTACCATCGAGGAAGGCTCGATCGGCGGCTTCGGCTCCTTTGCGCTGCAGACGCTTGCCGAGCATGGCGCGCTCGACCGCGGCGTCAAAATCCGCACCATGGTGCTGCCCGACTTCTTCATCGACCAGGACTCGCCCAACGCCATGTACGCCAAGGCCGGCCTCGATGCCAAAGGCATCGTCACCAAGGCGTTCGAAGCGCTCGGCCAGAACATGCGCGGCGAGGCGGTGAAGCTCGTGCGGTCCTGATCCCTGCACGGCGCTTCGGATTTGAAAGTGTTTGATGCCCGGCGCAATGCCGGGCATCTCGTTTATAATCACCCGTCATGACCGCCCGAGAACGCGCAGATCGTCTGTTGGTCGCGCGCGGCCTGTTCGAAAGCCGCGCCCGCGCCCAGGCCGCGATTGCCGCGGGCCTGGTGACCGCCGATGGCGTGCCGGTGCGCAAGGCGTCAGAGGCAATTTCGTCCGCCGCAGTCATCGCCGCCGAACTCGAGCATCCGTATGTGTCGCGCGGCGGCGTCAAGCTTGCAGCCGCGCTCGACCATTTTCATCTCGACGTGACCGGGCGCATCTGCCTCGACGTCGGCGCCTCGACCGGCGGCTTCGCCGAGGTTCTGGTTTTGCGCGGCGCGCGGCGCGTCTACGCGATCGACGTCGGCCGCGATCAGCTGCATCCGCGCCTGCGCGGCCGCGGCGATATCGTCTCGATGGAGGAAACCGATATCCGCAGCCTCGATCCGGCGCGCCTTGCCGAACAGCCGGATTTCGCCACGGTGGATGTCAGCTTCATCTCGCTCAAGCTCGTCGTGCCGGCTGTCGGCAACATCCTCAAAGCTCGGGCGACACTCCTTGCGCTGATCAAGCCGCAATTCGAGGCCGGCCGCCGCGACGTCAAGAAAGGCATCGTGCGCGACGCTAGCGTCCACACCGCGGTCTGCAACGACGTCGGCGCCTTCTTGACCACGCTCGATTGGCGCGTCGGCGGTGTTGCGCCGGCGATGATCCTTGGCGGCGACGGCAACCGCGAATTTTTCATCGAGGCAGAGCGTGGTTGAGCGCCTCGTGATCGATCATGTCGGCCATCGTGGCGACGGTGTTGTCGCGGGTGGCGCGGAGCCGATTTTCGTGTTCGGCGCGCTGCCCAGCGAGACGGTCGAGGTCGAGGATATTGCCGGCCATCCCGACCGGCGCCAATTGCTTCGCGTCGAGACGCCGAGCGCCGAGCGCATCGCGCCGATCTGTCCGCATTTCGGCATTTGCGGCGGCTGCGCCGTGCAGCATTGGCAAACCGAATTTTATCGCGCGTGGAAGCGCGATCTCGTCGTGACGGCGCTGCGCCAGGCCGGCATCGCGGCGCCAGTCGGCGAGCTGATCGACGCCCATGGCGACGGCCGTCGCCGCGCCGTATTCCACGCCAGGCACGGCGGCCGTGACATTCTCGAGGTCGGCTTTTCGGCCGCACGCGCCCATCACGTGATCCCGATCGATCGCTGTCCGGTTTTGGCCCAAACCCTCGACGGCGCGCTGCAAGCCGCATGGGCGATTGCCGAAGTGCTCGTGCCAGCCAAGAAGCCGCTGGATTTCCAGGTCACGGCGACCGATACCGGCCTCGATGTCGATGTGCGCGGCTCCGGTACGCTGTCGGCATCTCTGACAACGGCGCTGGCGCGCATCGCCGCCGCTCACAATCTGGCGCGCCTGACCCGCCACGGCGAAATGGTCGCGCAGCAGCGCGCGCCGACGCTACGGATCGGCAAGGCGACGGTGGCACTGCCGCCCGCCGCATTCCTGCAAGCCACCGCGGCGGGCGAGACCACGCTCGCGCAGCTTGCCCTCGCTTATTGCGCCGGCGCCAAAGCGGTCGCCGACCTGTTCTCCGGCATCGGCCCGTTCGCGCTGCGGCTCGCCGAAGGCGCGCGCGTCGTCGCAGTCGACGCCGACGAAGCGGCGCTTGCCGCGCTCAAGCGCGCGGCGGCAACTGCGACCGGTCTTAAGCCGATCGAAGTCGCGCGGCGCGATTTGTTCAAAAGTCCGTTCGTGAACGAGGATTTCGACGACGTCGATGCCGTGCTGTTCGACCCGCCGCGCCAGGGCGCCCAGGCGCAGTCAAGCGCGCTCGCAGCGAGCGATGTCCCGGTCATCGTCGCGGTGTCGTGCAATCCGGCGACGTTCGCCCGCGACATGCGTCTTCTGATCGACGGCGGCTATCGACTCACGACGGTGACGCCGGTCGATCAGTTTCGCTATTCGGCCCACGTCGAGATCGTCGCGCGGTTGGAGAAGTAGCTATTTCTTCGGCTTGAGATCCTCCGCCAAAAAGCTCGTATCGACGATCTTCGACCAGTCCACGTCGCCGGACAGCGCGCCGACCAGTTTTTGCGCCCGGATCATGCGGTCCATGCCGGCAAAATCGAAATTGCCGGCGCTCCAATAGGGCACGCCGGACTTGCTGGGCGCGACCAGGTTGTTGATCGTGCTCTTGGCGACTTCGATGTCGAGATTGTAGGCCTTGGCTACGATGTCGGCGGCCTCGTCGGGATGCGCCGACATGAATTCGACGGCCTTGCGCCGGCCGCGCAGGATGGCGCGGATGAAGTCGCCCTTGGTGGCGGCGGCTTCGCCGGTGGTGACGCCGATGACATTGCACAGCGGCGGCAAGACGTCGCTCGCCGACACCAGCACGCGGAACTGAGATTTGTTTTTCGACCAGACCGGATCGGCAATCGCCGAGGCGTCGATCAGGCCGAGATTGAGCGCCACGACCGCTTCACCGAAACCGCCGGTCTTGACCAGTTCGGCGTCGTCGGGTTTCAGCCCGGCAGCTTCAAGAAGAAGAATGTCTAGCGCCTGGCTGGTCGAGCGCGGATTGGTGTAGCCGATCTTCTTGCCCTTGAGATCCGCGATGGTCTTGATCAGCGAATCCGGCTTCACCGCCCAGACGAACTCCGCGACCGTGAGCACGTTGTCGCTGACGATTTTCAGGTCGGCGCCCTGCTGGATCGCCGCCACGGTGCCGGCCAGATCGATCTCGCCGAACGACAGATGCCCGGTCATCAAATTGCGCACCGTCGTGCCGCCGCCCGCCGACGACAGGATGCCGCTGACGTCGGCGCCTTCGGCCTTGAAGAAGCCCTTCTCGATCGCGATGGCGTAAGGCATGCCGTTGGCGGCGACGCCGAAATTGCTGACGACGATCTGCTCGGCGGCCATGGCGCGCAACGGCAACAGCGCCGCCAGGGCGAGCGCCGCGATGGCGCCCGGCTTGATGATCGAAAACATGCGTCCTCCCGTACTGACTTGACTCTTTGTGGGCAGTTGCCCCGCTGCCATGAGTGTCGTTGTGGCGGATATAGTCTACGACACGCGTCGATGGAGTCTATGGTCGATGACGATGAGCAGCGTACTCACCGAAGCTGCGAACAGCACGATCAGCAACGTGACCGCCATGATCAGTTGCACGTTCTGCAAGCCGATCGCGGTCATCAACAGATAGCCGAGCCCGCGTTGCGACCCGAACATTTCGCCCAACAACGTGCCGATCAGGGTCAGCGAGAAGCCGACGCGAATGCCGGTGAAGATTTCCGGCAGCGCCGCCGGAAGCAGCACCGATCTGACCAGGTCTTGCGGTGGAAGCCGCAGCACGCGCGCGGTCTTGAGTAGGATCGGATTGAGATTGCGCACCGCGCCCATGGTGAAGATCGCGACCGGCACCACGCCGTGAATGGTGCCGAACGCGATCTTAGCCGGCAGCCCGAGTCCAAATGCTAGCAGGATGATCGGATAGAGCGTGATTTTTGGAATGGAATAGAACGCGACCAGGACCGGCTCGAACACTTCGCTTGAAAAGCGGTGCGCGCCCAAGAGGAAACCGATGATGAGGCCGAGCAGCACCGCGAGCAGAAGCGCGAAGAAAAAGGCCCGCGAAGTTTCCTCGACGTGTCCCCAGAACGCGGCGGTTGTCAGTAAATGCGCAAGATAGCGGAAAGTCTCGATGGGTGCGGTCATGGCCTGGCTGCCGGCAAATTCGAACAGGAGCTGCCACGCGGCAAAAAGCACCGCGATCAGGATCAGGCTGTTGACGGCGGCGGGCCAGGATTTCGCGGTCATGACCGGCCGCGCCTTTGCATCAGGATCTGCTCCCAATGGGACAGCACCGCATTGATCGCGATTGAAACCGCGAGGATCAACAGGATCAGCGGATACATGATCTTGTTGTCGAAATTGTTATAGGCGAAGCTGATCTCGTAGCCGATCCCGGTGCGCGACATGATGAATTCGGCGCCGATCACGCCGATGAAGGCATAGGCCAGCGCCAACTTGACGCCGGTGAGCAGATAAGGCGCCGCCGACGGCAAGGTGATCTTGAGCGCGGTGGCGACCGGCCCCAGCCGATAAACCCGCGCCGTCTTCAGGTGCACGCGCGACACCCGGTCGAGGCCGTTGAGCGTGTTCACGATCACGGCCACCACCGCCAGCATGAAGCCGATCAAAATCTGTGGCGCGTCGCCGAGGCCGAACAGGATGATGAAGAGCGGATAGAACGCATAGACCGGGATGGCGTAATAGGTCGCGAACAGCGGCTCCAGAACCTGCCGGATGGCGCGCTGGCCGTGCAGCACGACGCCGCAGGCGATGCCGGCGATTACCGCGGCAGCGCAGGCGATGCCGACGTTCGTGAACGTCTTGGCCATCGCGTGGTTCATGGAGCCTGAGGCGATGAGCACGACGAGATCGCGCACCATGGCGCTCGGCGGCTGCATGGTCAGATGGTCGATCACGCCGATCCGGCACAATAATTCGAGCAGCAGGATGGCGGCGACAACGAAAGCGAGGCGATAACGCGCGGCGCGGCTCATATGCCGAGAAACCGCGATTTGACGTCGTGGTCTTCCCACAGCTCGCCCGGCCGCCCGGAATAGACCACCCTGCCCTTGGAGATCACATGCACGAAATCGACCAGCTTGAGCGCCAGCGCGGCATTCTGCTCGACCAGCAGAATGGACAGCCCCTCCTGCTTGAGCTTGGCGATCGCCTCCCACAGGCCCTGGATGATGATCGGCGCCAGCCCTTCCGACGGCTCGTCCATGATCAGGCAATCGGGATTGGTCATCAGCCCGCGGCCGATTGCGAGCATCTGCTGCTCGCCGCCGGACAGCGTCTTGGCGCGCTGGCTGCGGCGCTCGCGCAGCCGGGGAAACAGGGCATAGACCCGTTGCAGGCCCCAGCCGTGGCGTTCGGGGCTGTGCCCGGCGACCAAAAGGTTGTCCTCGACACTGAGCGTGGGAAACACCCGGCGGCCCTGCGGCACCAGTCCAACGCCGCTGCGCACGATGGCGAACGACGAATTGCCGGTGATGTCGGCGCCCTTGAAATAGATCTTGCCGCGGCGCGGCGGCGTAAAGCCGACAATGGAGTTGACGATGGTGGTCTTGCCGACGCCGTTCCTGCCGAGCAGGCCGAGAATCTGGCCCTGCTCGAGCTTGAGCGACAAGCCCTGCAACACATAGGCGTCGCCGTAATAAGTATGGATGTCCTGGACGTCGAGAATCGCCATGTCTTAAATCACCATGGTTCAGGCGGTCCCCAGATAGATTTCCTGCACCTTGGCGCTGGAGCGGATGCGCGCGGCCGAGCCGCTTTCCAACACTTCGCCGAAGTGCAGCACCGAGATTTCATCGGCGACGTCGAACACGATATCCATGTCGTGCTCGATCAACAGGATCGCCATTTTGCGATCGAGGCCCTGCAGGAACCTCGCCATCTCCGACGACTCGCCCGATGACAGACCGGCGGCCGGCTCGTCGAGCAACAGAATGTCCGGATCGCTGGCGAGCCCGAGCACGATCTCGAGCTGGCGCTGTTCGCCATGGGACAGATAGCGCACCTCGGTGTCCTTGCGGTCGAGGAACGCGGCGCGCGCCAACAGCTCGTGCGCTTTGTCGTAGACGTCGCGATAGGACGACATGAAGCGCCACATCACGTATTTCGAGGCGCGCCGGCCCTTGATCGCCAGCAGCACGTTGTCGAGCACCGAGAGCTTTGGAAACAGGCTAGTCACCTGGAACGTGCGCGCCATGCCGAGCGCGGTGCGCCGGTGGCTCGGCCAGCGCGTCACGTCCTGGCCGAACAGCAGCACCCGGCCCGACGACGCCGGCAGAATGCCGGTAATGAGATTGAACAACGTGGTCTTGCCGGCGCCGTTCGGGCCGATGATGGCCTTGCGGTCGCCGGGCATGATTTTCAGCGACACGCCGCGCACGGCTCGCAGGCCGCCGAAGGCCTTCGACAGGTCCTTCAGCTCGAGCACCGGCGCGGCGTGGATAACGCTCATTCGCAATTTTTACAGGGCGGGAATTCGCGGCTATAGACCGGCTGCTTGAGGAACGCGTCCTTGCCGTAGGTCCAGAACTGGCTGACGGCAGGATAAGTCTTGATCACGACGTTCCACAGCTCATCCTTGTCGTAGCCGAACATCTTCGTCTTCTCGACCTTCTTGATGTAGATGTCCTGGACCGGATTGCGCATGTCGTCGAAGCTGACCGGCCCGCGCGGCGCATCGACCTTGAGGGCGAGCATTTTCGCGATGAAGGCTTCCGGTCCGGGCCACGCACCCTTGGTCTGTTTCATCACCAAGTCGATCATCATCGCCGTGGTGTAGTTGCTCTCGGAGAAATACGACGGCACCTTGCCGTATTTGGCGCGGTAAGCTTTGACGAAGGCCTCGTTCTTCGGCGTCTGCAGGCCGGCGCTGTATTGCAGCGCCGAGACATCACCGATCACTTCGTCGCCCATGAACGGCAACACCGACTCGTCGTAGCTGGTGCCGCCGCCGATGATCGGCTTGGTCCAGCCGGACGCGCGCAATTGCTTGGGAAATTGCAGCGGCATCGGCCCGACCATCAGCGAGAACACCGCGTCGGCATCGGCCTTGAAGGTCGGGATATAGGGCCCGAAATCCTTGGTGCCGAGCGGCGGCCAAATCTTCTGGATGATCTTGCCGCCGCAATCCTCGAACGCCTTCTGAAAGCCGCCGACCGCTTCATAGCCGAACGCATAGTCGGCGCCGACGGTGATGATCTTCTTATAACCCTGGTCGCAGGCCCATTGGCCGAGCGGATGATGCGGCTGCGATGACGTCCAACTGGTGCGGATGAAATAGGGATAATTGCCGAGCTGACGCTGGGTGAGGTCGTCGGCCGCCGGCACCGAGGCGATATAGACGGTCTTCTCGGCGGTCGATACCGGCGCCAGCGCATAGCCCTCCGGCGCCAGCACGCCGCCGACCAGCAGTTGCACGTGATCTTCCAGGATCAGCTTCTTCGCCTTGGTCACCGCGGTGTCGGGCTTGCCCTGGCTGTCCTCGATGATCAGATTGACCTTGGCGCCGGCGAAGTTGCTGCCGACTTCGTCGAGATACATTTTAAAGCCGTTGGTCATGTCGGCGCCGACCTGGGCGAACGGGCCGGTCATCGGCGCGATCAGGCCGATGCGCAATTCTTCTTGAGCCGCCGCGGGCGCAAGTCCCGCTGCAAACGCGAGACAGGCACCGATCAGCATCGCGCCGGCTCGCCTTGCCAACTTGCTCGTCATGGTTTCACTCCCTGGTTGGATCACTCTATTCTCACTGCGGCGCTGCCGCCGATTTCACTTGTGCCGTGCGCCACTGGCGAATGCGCTCCGGAATGCTCATCAGCCCGCCGGGCAGATAAAGGATGACCAGCACATAGACGCCGCCGAGCACGTATTGCCACCAGTGCACCAGCGTACTGAGATATTCGCGGATGAACAGCACGACGCTGGCGCCGATAATGCCGCCGACCAACGTGCCGGCGCCGCCCAGCACCGCCATCAACAGCGCATCGACCGACGTGGTCAGCACCACGTTCTCGGGGCTGACGATGCCGGCAGTGTGCGCCCACAGCACGCCGGAGAGCCCGCCGAAGGCGCCGGCGATGATGAAGGCGATATATTTGTGCAGCCAGGTATTGTAGCCGAGGATTTTCATGCGCGGCTCGCGCTCGCGAATGCCGACCAGGCTGCGGCCGAACGGCGAACGCACGATGGTGTACAGGATCAAGAGCGAAACCGCGAACAAGCCGAACACGACGTAGAAGAAGGTCACCTGGTTGGCGAGATCGATGCCGAATTTAGGGCGGTGCTCGAGATTGATGCCGTTGTCGCCGCCGGTCAGCGAATTCCAGCGATAGGCCAGCCCCCACACGCATTGCCCGAGCGCCAGCGTGATCATCAAGAAATAGACGCCGGTGGCGCGGGTCGCGAGCAGCCCGAACAGCGCGGCAAGGGCCGCAGCGCCGAGCATGCCGAACGCCGCCACCAGCCAGAAATCGTATCCCAGCCCGACCTGATAGCGCGCCGCCAGGATCGCGGTCAGATAGGCGCCGACTCCCAGATACGCAGCCTGTCCAAGCGAGGCGAGGCCGGTGAAGCCGAGCAAAAGGTCGAGGCTCATCACCAGGATGGAGAAGGCGAGCGCCCGCGTCGCCAACAGGATGATGAACGACGTGGCATGCGGAACGAGCAACGCGACCGCGACGAGCGCCACGATCACGATCAGGATTTTTACGCGGTCGCGCGCCATGCTCATTCCCGTCCGAACAGTCCGGTCGGCTTCACCGCCAGGATCAAGGCCATCGGCGCATAGAGCGTGAAGTAGGAGATTTCGGGAAACAACGCCTTGCCGAAATTGTCGGCGAGCCCGACGATCAGCGCGCCGATCGCGGCGCCACCGAGACTGCCCATGCCGCCGATGATCACCACCGCGAAGGCGATCGGCAGCATTTCGAAATCGAGGCCGGGATAGACGCCGAGGAAGGCGCCGCCGATGACGCCGCCGAGTGCCGCCAGGAAGGCGCCGAGCGCAAAAATCAGCATCGAGATGTAAGAGGTGTCGATACCGACGCCACGCGCCATTTCCGCATCGTCGACGGTGGCGCGGATGGTGGCGCCGAGCCGGGTTTTTTCCATCACCAGCCACAGCGTAAGCCCGATGAACAAGGCGACGCCGATCATGAAGATGCGGTAGAGCGGCAGGTGAAGGCCGCCGACCA
This sequence comes from Xanthobacteraceae bacterium, assembly GCA_049584715.1. Taxonomy (GTDB): domain Bacteria; phylum Pseudomonadota; class Alphaproteobacteria; order Rhizobiales; family Xanthobacteraceae; genus BOG-931. The sequence goes on along the minus strand of JBAUYI010000119.1, from coordinate 9,941 downwards.
CGATGGTCTGGGTCAGCACCGCCGGCGGATTGATGTCGAACGGGTTGCCGGTCCAGATATCAAGCGCCGCCTGTTGGAACAGGAAGGCAAAACCGACCGTCAGCAGCACCTGGCGCAGCGGATCGAAACCCAACGGCCGCAAAAACACCCGCTCCATCACCAGGCCGATCAGCGCAACGGTGACGGCGGCAACCGGGATCGCCAACAGCCAGGAGCCGGTGGTCCAGATCACCGACAAGGCGACATAGCCGCCGAGCAGAAAATACGAGCCGTGGGACAGGTTGACGATGCGCATGACGCCGAAAATCAGCGACAGCCCGCTCCCCACCAGGAACAACAGCGCGCCGTAGGAAATGCCGTTGAAGGCCTGTATCAGCCAAAACCGCGCATCCACGGCCTCTGTCCCCTTCCCCCGGCTTGCTTTGGCTTTGAGCTTAACCCAGGTCGGCGGCGATTGGATAGACAAGGTGTCGCGCGAGATTTTAGCGCCCGCTACTGAGCGCGGCCTCGCTCACGACGCCGTAGCGTCGTGCCTGTCCCGCACCGTGTTCCCCGCCGCCGATTTTGTTACTATTCCCCGAGCGAGACCAAGGAGAGCGAACGATGGCCGAGAAGAAGGTGCCGTATCGGGTCGACGACAGGCAGTTCGAGGGCGTGATCGTCTACGATGACAGCGTGAAGGCAAAACGCCCGCTGATCTTCATGCAGCCGGACTGGAAAGGCGTTTGCGCCGACACCATCGGGCAGGCCCGCACTGTCGCCGGCAAGGACTATGTCGTGCTGATGGCCGACATGTTCGGCGCAGGCTACGGCCAAAGACCTAAGACCGTAGACGACCTGCGGGCGGGCATGCTCGCCGTGCACAAAAATCTGCCGTTCACCATCGCCTGCGGCGGCGCCGCCTATGACGCGCTGCTCGGCGAAGCCGACAAGCTCGGCCTGGTCGATACCGGCAAGAAAGTCGCGATCGGCTATTGCGCCGGCGGCGGCTATGTCCTCGAACAGGCCCGCGCCGGAGCCGATTTCAAGGCGGTCGTGGTGTTCCACGTCACCAATCCCAATCCGGTGGTGGCCGGCACGCCCTGCAACATCAAGGGCCGCGTGCTGGCGATCCACGGCTCGGCCGATCCGGTGACGCCGAAGCCGATGATGGACGCGTTCGAGGAAGAAATGACCAACGCCAAGATCGATTGGCAGGTGATGATGTTCGGCGGCGCCGTGCATTCGTTCTGCGATCCGACCGTTAGCGCCGGCGCATTGCGCTACGACGAAAAGCTCTGCCGCAAATCCTACATGCTGATGCGCGACTTCTTCACCGAGACGCCGTGATGGCGACTTCCGACGAGGACGGCCGAAAGGAGATCGCCAAATTCGAGGCGCTGGCCGAAACCGCCTACAACGAGATGTACGATGCCCGCTCGCCGGCGGCCTGCTACAGCGATCTCAAAGACTACTTCGCCATGGCGATCGGCGCCGCCGAGCGGGCCGGATTGCACGACGACGCCAAACGGCTAAACGCGCGGCTCGATCATTGCAAGAACGTCTATCGCAGCCAGTTTTCCGGCTTCTGATGGCCGGCGTGTTGCCGCTTCAATTGCCCCAGCGCTCGCGCCACTTCCGCTCGCCGACGGTGCAGGAGATGCGCGGCGCAGTCGCGGCCACCGGCACGGCCCGCGGCGCGGGCGTGAGGCCCGCGACTTCCTGCACCAACTTGGTGCGAATGGCTTCGGTGAATTTCTCGCGCTCCTTGATCGGGATCACGAACGCGCCGGGCCCGCCGATCACGCAATCCTCGTAATAGACGTCGAGGTCCTCGATATCCATGGTCATCAGATTGGGCTTCTTGAGCATGATCGGCAGGCCGTTGATCGTGGTACCTTTCGCCAGCACGTCGTCGCGGACCAGCGTCACTGGCGGACCGTTGTTGTTGGCGCCGTCGCCCGACACGTCGATAACCTTGCGCAGGCCCTGATAGCCGCTCGCCGCGAACAGCGATTGCCCGAACATCAGCCCGCCCGAGATCGACGTGCGCGAGGCGCGCCGGTATGGCGCGGCGGCAAGCTCGGCGGCGACCGCGTCGGCCGTCTCCGGCCCGTCGATCAGCCGCCACGGCAGCAGGATTTTCTGGTCGCCGACATTGGCCCATTCGAAATAGGTGATGGCGACGCGGCCGTTGGCACCGAGTTTCAGCGCCTGCATGAACTCCCGCGACATCAGCGCCTGGACGTAACCTTCGCGCTGCAGCGCCTGCTCGTCCGGATCCATGGAATAGGACACGTCCACGGCGAGCACGAGCTCGGTATCGACCGCCATGGCCGTACCCTGCGCGAATTTCGACGCGGCGAGCGGCGCCGCGTCACTCCTGATAGCAAGCACCGCAGCAATCGCCGCGAATACGGTGACAACAATGACTGCGAGTCCGCGCATCTCGCTCACGATTGTACGCGCTACATGACGTAAAGGCGATCCGGCAGCGCATTCGGCGAGCCGTCAGGCGGCGCGTGAGCGGCGAGCACGGCACCGCAGCGTTCGATCGCCGCAATGAAGCCCGCGGCGATGCGGCCGTCGCGCATATGCGCGGTCAGCGCATCGATCGCGGCCTGCCACTCGGCATTGGGCACTTTCTGCGCAATGCCGTCGTCGGCGATGATGCGCGCGTAATGCTCTGCCAATGACACGAAGATGAGCACGCCGCAACGATTCTTGGTATTGGCGATCCGGCGCACGACGAATTGTTCGAGCGCGGAGCGGTGCGCCTGCGCCCGCCGCAGCGACCGTGGCACGAGCGCCATGCGCAACGGCAGCCACGTGAATATCAGGCCTGCGGCAACAAAGACCGCGAGCTGCCATAGATAGATCTTCTGCACGCTCCAGTGGGTGAAATAGATCAGCGGCCATGGCGCCAGCAACGCCAGAACCGTCGACCACACGACCGGGATATAGGCGTAATCGGACGACGCGTGCGACAGGACGCAGACGATCTGCCCGCAGGTTCGCGCTTCCGCCGCGCGAATGGCGGCCGAAATCTCATCGTGATCTTCCTGGCTGAACTGCATCACCAACTCCCGGATGCCCCGCCGCCGCCCGACGACCCGCCGCCACCGGAAAAGCCGCCTGAAAATCCGCCGCTATCCCCGCCCGAGGAGCCCCACGACGATCCGCCCATGGGTGGGAAAAAGGTGCCGCCGCTGCCGTAACGGCCCGATGTGCCACTGTTGCGAGAAAGCCAGAGGAAGTAGATGAAGAACAAAACAAACAGGACGATCAGGAGCGTGGCGGAAGATGTCGAGTCGTCGTCCGTGCGTACACTGACTTTCGGCTGCCAATCGGTGGTGTCGCCCTTGAGCACGCTGATGATGCCATCGACGCCGCGCTCGATGCCGCCGGAATAATCGTTGGCCTTGAAACACGGCACGACGGCGCTCGAAATGATGACCGACGACAAGGCATCGGTCAGCGTGCCTTCGAGGCCGTAGCCCACTTCGATACGGACTTTGTGCTCGGCCGGCGCCACGAGAAGGAGCACGCCGTTGTTCTTTTGCGATTGCCCGAGCTTCCAGGTGCGGAACAGCTGGTTGGCATAGGTCTCGATGTCGCTGCCTTGCAGCGATTTCACCGTGGTGACGACGAGCTGGATGCCGGACTGGTCTTCGAGGTCCTTCAGCTTCGCCTCGATGGCGCCGCGGCTGTCCGCCGACATGACGCCCGCCTGATCGACGACACGCCCGGTGAGCTGCGGAAAATCGAGCGCGAAGGCGACGCTGGTGAAAAGGCAAAGCGCGAGCAAGAAATACGCCGTCATTCCGGGGCGCGCGGAGCGCGAACCCGGAATCCATAGCCACGAACCTCGCAATTTCATCGTGGCAGTATCCACACCGGCCGACCTGTGATTATGGATTCCGGATAGCCGCTTCGCGGCTTCCGGAATGACAACCATCAGAATTTCACCTGCGGCGGCGTTTGCGCGCCTTCGTTCGCGGCGAATTCCGCCATCGGCTTGTTGCCGGAAAACGCCGTCTTCGCCCACAGCACCGTCGGGAACGTGCGCAGCGCCGTGTTATAGGCGCGCACTGCATCGATGTAATCGCGGCGCGCTACCGCGATGCGGTTCTCGGTGCCTTCGAGCTGCGACTGCAGCGCCAGAAAGTTGGCGTTGGACTTCAGGTCCGGATAGTTCTCGGTCACCGCCAAGAGGCGGCCGAGCACGCCGGTCAACTGGTTCTGCGCATCCTGAAACGCCTTGAGCTTGTCCGGATCGGTGAGGTCGGAAGCGTCGAGCTTGATCTGGGTCGCCTTGGCGCGCGCCTCGACGACGGCGGTCAGCACGTTCTTTTCCTGGGCGGCATAGCCCTGCACCGTCGCCACCAGATTGGGAATGAGGTCGGAGCGGCGCTGATATTGGTTCTGCACGTCCGCCCAGCGCGCCTTGGCCTGTTCCTCCAGCGTCGGGATGGTGTTGTAGCCGCAGGCCGACAGCGTCAGGCCGAGAGCGACCACAGGGAGAACAATGCGAATTCGAGAAACCATGCTCGGCATTTCGTTCCTCCATTGCTTGCAGCCGCCGTGTCGCGGCGATCACGATGCGTCGATCGGCTCCGTTCCCGCGATCTCGATGCCGAAGCCAGACAGCCCGACATAGGTCAGGCGGCGCGACGAAGTAAGGAGCCTGATGGAATTGACGCCGAGATCCTTGAGGATTTGCGCGCCCAGCCCGATCTCGCGCCACTGCCTGGTGCGCGCCTCTTCGGACGCGGTGTCGCCGGATTTCGGTATCGACACGACTGGCACACCCGCGGTGCCATCGCGCAGCAGCACCAGCACACCCCTGCCCTCGGCCTTGAAGCGGGCCAGGGTGCGGTGGATCGGTTTGGCACCGCCGAACACGTCGGAAATGATGTTGGCACGATGCAGCCGCGTCAGCACGTTCTTGCCGTCGCCGATCTGGCCGTGGACGAAGGCCATGTGATAGACCGGATCGAACGGGGTGAGAAAGGCGTAGCCGGTCAGCGTGCCGATCTCGGATTCCACCGGAAACTCGCCGACGCGCTCGATCAGCTTGTCGCGCGCCTGCCGATAGGAGATCAATTCCGAGATTGAGATGCGCTGCAGCTTGTGCTTCTCGGCAAAGGCGGCCAGTTCGGGGCCGCGCATCACCGTGCCATCGTCGTTCATCAGTTCGGAAAGCACGCCGACCGGCGCCATGCCGGCAAGCCGGCACAGATCGACACACGCCTCGGTATGACCGGAGCGCATCAGCACGCCGCCTTCTTTCGCGACCAGCGGAAAGACGTGGCCGGGCCGCACGAAATCGGTCGCGCCGCTATTGCCGTTGGCGAGCGCGCGCACGGTATTGGTGCGCTCTTCCGCAGATATGCCGGTGGAGAGACCGTGGCGGACGTCGACCGAGACGGTGAACGCTGTGCCGAGCGGCGCGTCGTTGAGCGCCACCATCGGGTCGAGATGCAGGCGCCGCGCCTCCTCCGGCGCCAACGGCGCGCAGACGATGCCCGACGTGTTGCGGATGATGAACGCCATCTTTTCCGGGGTGCACAGGCTCGCCGCGACGAACAGGTCGCCTTCGTTCTCGCGGTCGTCGTCGTCGGCGACGATGAGGATTTCGCCGCGCGCAAAAGCGGCGACGGCAGCCTGGATCCGTTGATGCGCGTCGTCCATCTCGCCCCTGATGCCTTTGCGCCGGCGCCTTCAGCGCGCCGGCGGCGCAAACGGCCACGCCGGGCTATCGCCGGCCTGGCCGCGCTGACGTAGATAATGATCCGCGATCACGCACGCCACCATGGCCTCGCCGATCGGCACGGCGCGGATGCCCACGCATGGATCGTGGCGGCCTTTGGTCGAGATTTCGGTCTCGTGGCCGTAACGGTCGACGGTGCGGCGCGGGGTGAGGATCGAGGACGTCGGCTTGACGGCAAAGCGCGCCACCACCGGCTGCCCGGTGGAAATGCCGCCAAGGATGCCGCCGGCATTGTTGGACAGGAAGATCGGCTTGCCATCGTTGCCCATGCGCATCTCGTCGCCGTTCTCTTCGCCGGAAAGCTCGGCCGCGCCGAAGCCTGAGCCGATCTCGACGCCCTTGACCGCATTGATGCCCATCAGCGCCGCGGCCAGATCGCCGTCGAGCTTGCCGTAGATCGGCGCGCCCAGCCCCGCCGGCACGCCGTCGGCGACAATTTCGATCACTGCGCCGATCGACGAGCCGGTTTTGCGTATGCCGTCGAGATAATCGGCAAAGAACGACGCCTTGTCCGCATCGGGACAGAAGAACGCATTGCGCTCGACTTCGGCCCAGTCCCACTTGGCGCGATCGATCCGATGCGGCCCCATCTGCACCAGTGCGCCGCGCACCTGCATCCCGGGCACGATTTTCCGCGCGATGGCGCCAGCCGCCACCCGCGTCGCCGTCTCGCGTGCCGATTGCCGGCCGCCGCCGCGATAATCACGCAGGCCGTATTTGACATCATAAGTGTAATCGGCGTGACCGGGCCGGTACTTGTCCTTGATATCGGAATAATCCTTCGAGCGCTGATCGACATTGTCGATGATCAGCGCAATCGGCGTTCCGGTGGTCACCTGTTGGCCGCTCGCTTCGTCGACGAACACGCCGGACAGGATTTTGACCGCGTCCGGCTCCTGGCGCTGGGTGGTGAAGCGCGATTGGCCGGGCCGGCGCTTATCGAGATAGGGCTGAATGTCGGCCTCGGTCAGCGCAATGCGCGGCGGGCAGCCGTCGACCACGCAGCCGATCGCCGGCCCGTGGCTCTCGCCGAAGGTCGTCACCCGAAACATATGGCCGAACGTATTGAACGACATCGTGTGTGACTTGGTGCGCCAATGACGCGGATCGACGCTGAATGGCTTGGAACATGGCGTGCCCGGTTTGGTAGCCCGCGCCTATCATCGGGTCAAATGCGTTCGCGCCCGCAGCATGACGCGCGCCATCGCGCCGTTTTTTGCATCGCGGCATTCGCAATCGGGAGAAAATCTGCATCAATCTTTTGCTGACGCGGATGCGTGCCGATCAAGTGAGCAAGTTCTTGCGCCGCTTTTCGCCGGCCGTTCATTTCGCATTCATCTCACTGAACGCCGGTTAATGGCAACCTGAACGTCCGTTAAGCCACGGAAAAATAAAGGTTTTTCGCGATTTTCCTATTGCGGAAAAAAACATCCTGTGGCATCTTCATTGGTGGCAAGGGGGGCGATGGCCCAGGGGACCGAGACACCGCTGAATAGCTAGAACTCAACCTGCCGCCGGATCAACACAAACACCAAGGAAGCTGACAATGGCCAAGAAGAAAGCAAAGAAGAAGAAGACGAAGTAAATGACGCGAGCGCCGGCCTCGTATTGGGGCAGCGCCGTCATCTTCGGTTTTCGCGAGGCGCCGACACGGTGCTTCGAGGAACGGCTGGACCCAAGTCCGGCCGTTTCCATTTTTGCGGGGAACGAATAAGCGTCTGTGGGGAAGGTTTTGCGGCCGGGCCCGAGGCTCGGCCGCTTTCGTTTTTCTAGCTGTACCGGGCCAATGTGCCGCCATCGAACACGTACACGACGCCGTGCGGAATGTCGGCGTGCGTCGCTTCCTCTTCCGGCAGAATGTGGAAGTCCGCCATCAGCGCACGCGCAACGCCGCCGTGCGCAGCGATGACCGTATCGCGCGTCACCGTCGCGTACCAGGCGGCGACACGCTGGGCGACTTCGCGGTAGGACTCGCCGCCGGGCGGCCGAAAATCCCACTTGTCGCACTCGCGCCGCTGCAGCACGTCCGGATCGCGCGCTTGGATTTCCTTGAGCGTAAAACCCTCCCATTCGCCGTAGGAGATTTCCGCAAGCCTGTCGTCGATCGTATAGGTCTTCGGATCGAGGCCGAGCTCCGCACGCGTAAGTTCCATCGTTTCCCGGGCCCGCAATAGCGGGCTCGACACATAGGCGAAATCGGACGGCCGATGGCGGTCGCGCTCGAACAAATCGCGCAATACGCCGGCAATTTCCCTGCTCTGCGACCGGCCGCGCGCGTTCAGGCGGGTCTCGGAACGGCCCTGCAGGCGCTGCGCGACGTTGAAGTCGGTTTCGCCGTGACGGATGAAATAAAGGACCGGCATGGCTACCAACCGGACGACAGACGACGGACGACAGAGGACGGAATATCCGCCGCTTATCTGTCCTCTGTCGTCTGTCCTCTGTTCTCCGTTGGACCGACGGCGATATCCGGCGCGTCGGGATGTTTCATGCCGACCACGTGATAGCCGGCGTCGACGTGATGCACTTCGCCGGTGACGCCGCGCGACATGTCGGACAGAAGATAGGCGCCGGCCTCGCCGACCTCCTCGATGGTGACACTGCGGCGGAGCGGCGCGTTGTACTCGTTCCACTTCAGGATATAGCGGAAGTCGCCGATGCCGGAGGCGGCGAGCGTCTTAATCGGCCCCGACGAGATGGCGTTGACGCGGATGTTTTTCACGCCGAGGTCGGCGGCGAGATAGCGCACGGATGCTTCTAGCGCGGATTTGGCGACGCCCATCACGTTGTAATGCGGCATCCACTTCTCCGAGCCGTAATAGGTTAGCGTCAGCATGGCGCCGCCGTTCGGCATCATCTTCTCGGCGCGCTGCGCGATCGCGGTGAACGAATAGCAGCTGATCAGCATGGTCTTGGTGAAATTGTCGGCCGTGGTGTCGACGTAGCGGCCGTCGAGCTGATCCTTGTCGGAGAACGCGATGGCGTGCACCAGGAAATCGATGCCGCCCCAGGCCGCTTGTACCTTGGCGAACGCCGCATCGATGGTTGCCGGCTCGGTCACGTCGCAATCGCCGACCACGATGCCGCCGACCTCCTGGGCCAGCGGCTCGACGCGCTTCTTCAGCGCCTCACCCTGATAAGTGAAGGCGAGTTCAGCGCCATGGCTGCGGCAGGCCTTGGCGATGCCCCAGCCGAGCGAGCGGTGGTTGGCGACCCCCATGACCAGGCCGCGTTTACCGCGCATGAGGCCCGAGACGTCCGGCATTCCCTGACCTCAGTTGCAGCTTCCCCCACCCAGCCTCCTATGGCATAGGCCCGTGGGCGCCAGCAAGCGCGCGCCCGACTGAGGCGCATTGGCGCGGGCGGAATACGGCGCAGGCATTGGGGTTGGTTTGATTGAAGTTTCGGGCGTTAGGCACGGAGCCAGTTTTTGAGTGAATTTCGGCAGCGGGTCGAGACCGCGATTCCGGCGCTGCGGCGCTACGCGCGGGCGCTGACCCGCGACAGCGAGACCGCGGACGATATCGTCCAGGACACGCTGGTGCGGGCGTTGCGTTCCGAGCATCTGTTTCACGATGGAGACGTGCGGGCATGGCTTTACACGATCCTGACCAATCTCAATCGCAACCGGCTGCGGTCGTTGTCGCGCCGTCCGACCTTGACACCGATCAAGGACAGCGACGCGGCGATAACCGGTCCGGACACTGGCAGCCGCGATATCGCGCGAGCGCTCGACGACCTCGCCGAGGATCAGCGCGCGGCACTGCTTCTCGTCGTGCTTGAGGGGCTCACCTATCGCGAGGTTGCCGAGGTGCAAGGCGTGCCGATCGGAACAGTCATGTCGCGGCTCGCCCGCGCCCGTATGCAGATCAAAGCCTATCTCGACGGCGAGCGCCCGGCGCTGCGCCGCGTGAAATAAGAGAGCGAACGATGACCGACAGAGACCAGATGATCAGCGAAGACGAATTGCACGCCTATGTCGACGGTGAGCTGCCCGCCGACCGTCGCGGCGCGGTCGAGGCCTGGCTCGCGGCCCATGCCGACGACGCAGCCCGGGTCGCCGCCTGGCGGGCCCAGGCCGAGCTCATTCGCAAGCGCTATGGTGGGGTTGCCAGCGAAGTGCCGCCGAAGCGGCTCCAGGTCGAGCGGCTGACCCGCCACCGCCGCGGCTGGATGGCCGCTGCTATTG
>JBAUYI010000118.1:0-7161 GCA_049584715.1 Xanthobacteraceae bacterium | reverse complement strand
CCATGGAAGTGCGGCGCGCCGCGGCGACCGTCATCAGCGCGCTCAACGGCTGGATTTACGGCCAAGGCAAACGCGACCCGGCGCTGGCCGGAATGGGATGCACCTTCACCGCAATCGTGCTGCGCGGGCGCATCGCGCATGTGCTCCACGTCGGCGACACCCGCGCCTACCGGTTCGGCGGTGACCGCCTGACGCTGCTCACCACCGATCATGTGCGCGAGGGCACCACCGGCTCCGGCCGCTCCAACATCCTGTTCCGCGCGCTCGGCGTCGAGACGGAAGTGCGGCTCGACTACGCCACCCAGCCGGTGGCGCTGCACGACCGCTTCCTGTTGTGCAGCGACGGCGTGCACGGTTACCTCGCGCCCGAGGCCATCGCCGATATTTTGCGCGAGCGCTCGGCGTCCGAAGACACCGCGCGCGCCCTGGTCGCCGCCGCGCTCGATGCCGGCTCGACCGACAACTGTACCGCCATGGTGATCGACGTGGTCGAATTGCCGACGGCGGAATCGGCCGAGGTCGTCGGCTCCACCATCATGCAATTGCCGCTGATCCCGACACCGATCATGGGCGAGGCGATCGACGGCTTTCTGTTGAAGGTGCTGGTGTCCGATGGCCGCTATAGCCGCTTGTTCGGCGCCATCGACGAGATCGAAGGCGGCGAGGTGGTGTTGAAATTTCCAAAACCGCAAGTCGCGGCGGTCGCCACCTACCATGCCGCCTTCGTCCGCGAAGCGTGGGTCGGCGCACGCGTCAACAGTCCGTGGATCGGCCGCATCATCGAACTGCCGCCCGGACGGCAAACCTGCCTGTACACCGTGATGCCGCTCTATCAGGGCGAGCTGTTGTCGACGCGGCTGGCGCGCCGGCCGTCGATGGGTCTGGAGGAGGGCCGCAACATCGCGATCAAGCTGGCGCGTGGGGCTTCGGCGCTGCACCGCGCCGGCATCATCCATCGCGACATCAAGCCCGACAACGTGATCCTGGAAAGCGGCGGATCGCTCAAGCTGATCGACCTCGGCGTGGTGCGCGTTCCAGGCCTCGAGGATTTCCCGCCCGAGGATATTCCCGGCACGCTCGGCTATATGGCGCCGGAAATGCTGGCCGGTGAACCCGGCAACGAGGCGACCGACGTTTACGCGCTCGGCGTCACCATGTTCCGCGCCTTCGCCGGCGAATTTCCCTACGGCAATCTCGATGCCGTGAGCCCGCCGCGCCGCACCCGGCCGATACCGCTCGGCGAGTTGCGCCCCGATCTGCCGGCCTGGCTACAGACGGCGTTGGCGCGCGCCGTCGCCACCGACCCGAACGAGCGGTTTCGCGACATGAACGAATTTGCCACGGAGATGGAGCAGGGGCCGGTGCGCGCGCCGCTCGCGATACGCCGGCCACTGACGCTCTACGAGCGCTCGCCGATCCGCTTCTGGCAGGGCGTCTCGGCGCTGCTCGCACTCGGGCTGGCTGCCTCGCTGCTGCTGCGGCACTAAATCCAATCCAGTCTGTCATGCGGAAATCAAAATGAGCAGAAGACATTTTTCTCCGGCGCGGGCACTCGGCGTGATCGCCGCACTCGTAGCGCTCGGCGCGCCCGCATCCGCGCAGGATTATCCGACGCGGCCGATCCGTATCCTCGTGCCCTATGCACCCGGCGGCATCGCCGACATCGCCGCGCGCATTGTCGGCGCCAAGCTCACGGAAGTATGGGGCCAGCAGGTGGCGGTGGAGAACCGGCCGGGCGGCAACGGCTTCATCGCCATGGAGCTGACGGCGCGATCGGTGCCCGACGGCTACACGCTGGTGATGTGCACCGTCGGCGACATCGCGATCAACCCGGGGCTGTTCAAGGACATGCCGTACAACGTCGAGCGCGATTTTGCGCCGATCGCCTCGGTCAGCGATGCGCCGGTGGTGCTCGCCACCCAGGGCGCCAGTCCCTACAAGGCGGTCAAGGACGTGATTGCCGCCGCCAAGGCGCAGCCAGGCACGCTCAATGTCGGCACGCCCGGCTACGGCAGCATCAATCAGCTCATTCTGGAATCGATGGCGCTCAATACCGACACCAAATTCGTCCATGTGCCGTACAAGGGCGGCGCGCCGGCGGCGCAGGCGCTGGTGGCGGGCGACATCCCGCTTGCGGTTTTGGCAAGCTCCACGGTGGCGCCGCATGTGCCGAGCGGCAATATCCGGGTGCTTGCCGTGACCTCGACCAAGCGCTCGCCGCTCAATCCGGAATGGCCGACCATGCAGGAAGAGGGCGCAGGCGACATCAACGCCTCGAACTGGACGGCGCTCTTGGCGCCCAAGGCGACGCCACAGCCGATCCTCGACAAGCTCAATACCGAGGTGGTGAAAATCCTCACCATGCCCGACGTGAAGGAACGCTTCGCCGGCGGCGGCGTGGCGACCATCCCATCGAGCGCGGCCGAGCTCGATGCTCGCATCAAGCGCGAGGCGGCGGTCTATCGCGTCATCATCGAGAAGGCCAATGTTCACGTTGATTGAGCGGCGTCATTGACATTTTGCCGATGACACCGCAAAGGCAAAAGGCCGGTTCGCGGGATTGCGTAGCGCGATGTTCAAGCGAATCCTGATTGCCAATCGCGGCGAGATCGCCTGCCGCATCATCAAGACCGCCCGCCGCATGGGGATCGCGACCGTTGCGGTCTATTCCGAAGCCGACCGCAACGCGCTCCATGTCGAGATGGCCGACGACGCCGTATTGATCGGCCCGCCGCCCGCGGCGCAGAGCTATCTGGTCATCGACAAGATCGTCACCGCCTGCAAGGAGAGCGGCGCCGAAGCGGTGCATCCGGGCTACGGCTTTCTCTCCGAGCGCGCCGCTTTCGCCGAGGCGCTGGCCAAAGCCGGCATCGTCTTCATCGGGCCGAACCCCAAGGCTATCGGCGCCATGGGCGACAAGATCGAAAGCAAGCGCGCCGCCGCGGCCGCCAAGGTCGCGACCGTGCCCGGCCATCTCGGCGTCATCGAGGACGACACGCAAGCGGAAAAAATCGCCGACGAGATCGGCTATCCGGTGATGATCAAGGCCTCGGCCGGCGGCGGCGGCAAGGGCATGCGCATCGCCCACAGCCGCGCTGAGTTGAAAGAAGGTTTTGCCCGCGCCCGCTCGGAAGCAAAATCGAGCTTTGGCGACGACCGCGTCTTCATCGAGAAATTCATCACCGATCCACGCCATGTCGAAATCCAGGTTCTGGGCGACAAGCACGGCCATGTCATCTATCTCGGCGAGCGCGAATGCTCGATCCAGCGCCGCAACCAGAAAGTCATCGAGGAATCGCCGAGCCCGCTGCTCGACGACGCGACCCGCAAAAAAATGGGCGAGCAATCGGTCGCGCTGGCCAAGGCCGTCGGCTACGACAGTGCCGGTACCGTCGAATTCGTGGCCGGACAGGACAAGAGCTTCTATTTCCTGGAGATGAACACGCGGCTGCAGGTCGAGCATCCGGTGACCGAGCTGGTCACCGGCATCGACCTGGTCGAGCAGATGATCCGCGTTGCGGCCGGCGAGCCGCTGACGCTCGAGCAGAGCGACATCAAGCTCAACGGCTGGGCGGTCGAGAGCCGCGTCTATGCCGAGGACCCCTATCGCAATTTTGCGCCGTCGATCGGCCGGCTGGTGCGTTACCGGCCGCCGGTCGAAGGCGTGCACGACGGCGTCACCGTGCGCAACGACACCGGCGTCTTCGAGGGCGGCGAGATTTCGCTCTACTACGATCCGATGATCGCCAAGCTCGTCACCCACGCGAAGACGCGAATCGCCGCGATCGAAGCCCAGGCCGATGCGCTCGACGCTTTCACCATTGAGGGCATTCGCCACAACATTCCGTTTCTCTCGGCCATCATGGCGCATCCGCGCTGGCGCTCGGGCAATATCTCGACCGGCTTCATCGCCGAGGAATTTCCGCGCGGTTTCGAGCACACGCCGCCGACCGGCGCCATGGCGCGCGCCATGGCCGGCGTTGCGGTGGCGATTGATCATGTGCTCGGCGAGCGCAAGCGCCGGATTTCGGGCCAATTGAACACCACGCTGACGCGGGAGCGCCGTCGCGCTGTATCGCTCGACAAGGAGGAAATCCTGGTCGACGTCGAGCGCGACGGCGACGCCATTGCCGTGACTTACGAAGACGGCGCGATCCACAAATTGTCCTCGCCATGGATTCCGGGCCTGCCGTTGTGGCAAGGCACGATCGACGGCGTGCCGGTGGCGATGCATGTCCGCATGATTCCCAACGGTTTTGAGCTTGCCTATCGCGGCGTCGAGGCGAAAGCCTTCGTCTATACCGAGCGCGAGGCGCGTTACGCCCGCCTGATGCCCGTAAAGGTGCTCTCCGACAGCGGCAAGGCGGTGCGCTGCCCGATGCCGGGCCTCGTGGTTTCGATTGCGGTCGCCGAGGACCAGGAGGTCAAGGCCGGCGAGACGCTGGCCGTGGTCGAGGCGATGAAGATGGAAAACATCCTGCGCGCCGAACGCGACGGCACCATCAAGAAAATCCGCGTCAAGCCCGGCGACAGCGTCGCGGTCGATGCGGTGATCATGGAATTCGCCTAAAGCGCGGGCGCCGAATCTGGCATCATGCCGGCTTAGCCGGGGCCGACGACATGCAGGCGCTGCGCCTCCTATTCTCGCCGTCCGGACGGTTGGGGCCGCAAGCCTTCGCTGTTGCCGTGATCGCGGTCTATGCCGCGGGCGCGGCATCGCAATGGCTTACGGTGCCGGGCACGATTGCGCGAAACGGACTGTGGCCGTTCGTGCTCGCGCAAGCGGTGCTGATCTGGGTATGGTTCGTGCTTCATGCCAAGCGCCTGCGCGATGCTGATCGCTCGGCCGGCCTCGCGGTCGGCGCCAGTGTTCTTTACGCGCTTTCGGTCGTGCTGCTGTTGATCGTGGCGACGGCGTTCTTCTCCACCTCTCCCAGTGCCATGACGGACGCGAACCCGACAGGCGCGCTTGGGCTCATTCTGCTGCTCTCAATCATCGCGGCCTTGGCGGATTCGTCGAGCTACGATGTCGGCTGGTTCGTCGTCGCGATCCTGATGGCGCTGGCGTTCTTGCCAATTGTGGTGGCGGTCACCGTCACGCTGTGGGCGGCAACGCGGCCAAGCGCGGGTGAGCGTCAATCGTGATGTTGCACTTCGCCTATGGTGCGAACATGCACCGCGACGTTATGCGCCGGCATGCTGCGGCGGCGCAGCCCGTCGGCACTGCCGTGCTCGCCGATCATCGTTTCATCATCACCGCTGACGGCTACGCTTCGGTCGCGCCGGCGCTCGCGCGCGCAGTTCACGGGGTATTGTGGCGGATCACGCCACGCGACCGCGTCACACTCGATGCCTGGGAGAATATTGCCGGAAAACTTTACCGCGCCGAGATGTTGCCGGTTCGTCACGCGGGCCAAGTCCGCCCGGCGCTGGTCTATATCGCCCGGCCGCAGCGCACGGGACAGCCGAAGGCGGGTTACATGGAGCTTGTGGTCGCCGCGGCGCGCGCGTGGCACTTGCCGAGCGACTATATTTCCTCATTGCAGCATTGGCTGCCGCGGCGCCCGGCGGGCGCCGGGTCCCGCAAGCTCGGAGACATCGCATGGACGTGATGCGTCATGTCTTCATCCGCGGCCGGGTGCAGGGCGTCGGCTTTCGGGCCTGGACAGAATACAGCGCGCTGGAGCGCGGCCTGCAAGGCTGGGTGCGCAACCGCCGCGATGACTCAGTCGAGGCTTTGTTTGTCGGGCCATCGGACGCGGTCGCAGCGATGATCACCGCGTGCCATCAAGGTCCGCGCGGCTCGCGCGTCGATGGCATCGATCAACGCGACGGCACGGCGGAAGAGCTAAAACTACGCCGGCGCGGCGAATTGTTCTCGGTGCTGCCGACGGCTTGATCGTCGGCGGTCGCGCCGAACAGTGGCTCAAATGTGCTGCGTAAAATCATGTCGACCTCCGGCATCGAAACCGTCACGCCGAGATCTGCGAGAGAGGTGACGCCGTAGCGTCGGTCGGCGACGCCGCATGGCACGATGCCGGAAAAATGCGACAAATCCGGCTCGATGTTGAGCGCAAAACCGTGCAGCGTCACCCAGCGCTGGATGCGGATGCCGATGGCCGCGATCTTGTCCTCAAATCCGTCGCCCTTGTCCGGCCGCCGCACCCACACCCCGACGCGGTCGTCGCGCCGCTCGCCGCGCACATTGCAAGCGGCCAGCGTGCGGATGATCCATTCCTCGATGGAGGCGACGAAGCGGCGCACGTCCGGCGCGCGGCGCTTGAGATCGAGCATGACGTAGCCGACGCGCTGGCCGGGGCCGTGATAGGTGAACTGGCCGCCGCGGCCGGCGACGTGGACCGGAAACCGCGCGTCGATCAGTTGCTGCGGCTGCGACGAGGTGCCGGCGGTGTACAGCGGCGGGTGCTCAATGAGCCAGACCAGCTCGCGCGCCTCGCCGCGCGCAATTGCTTCGACGCGTCCCTCCATGGCGGCAAGCGCAGCGTCATAGCCGACGCGTTCGTCGCTCACGCGCCATTCCACCGGCGGCGCGCCGGTTGGCGGCAAAAGCCCGATCGTCAGGTCGTCGCGCGTGTTAACCATCGGGTAACCATGGCATGGCCATAGAATATAGGAGCGAAACCAAAGCGACAAAATCAGCGCGGGGGCCCTTTGGCGACACTCGATAATGTCTCGGTCGACATCGCGGTTGTGCTTGGCACGACCTCCATGCCGATCCATCAGGTGCTCCGCCTCGGCCGCGGCGCCATCATCGAGCTTGACGCCTCCGAAGAAGACGAGGTCCGGATCCTCGCCAACAACCTGCCGGTCGCCAAGGGCACGGTGATCGTCAGCGGCAACAAGATCGCCGTCGAGGTCAAAGAGCTGTTGCCGCGCTCGCCCGAGGCGAAATAGCGCTGCGCCGGCCCTTTTTCCGGCTTATCCTCCAGGATCGCCGGCTCTTGTCCCGCTAGAACCGAACTGTTACATCCGCGCCGTCGCGCCGACCGGGCGCGTGTTCTACCCACATGCGGCCGTGGCGGAATTGGTAGACGCACTAGCTTGAGGTGCTAGCGGGGCAACCCGTGGAGGTTCGAGTCCTCTCGGCCGCACCAGCCTACGAACTCCGGCTCGGCAAGCCAAAACAGCAAGAACGACGCG
>JBAUYI010000117.1:0-10290 GCA_049584715.1 Xanthobacteraceae bacterium | reverse complement strand
GTGCCCCAGATGACGCGGTCGCCGAAGCGCTCGACCAGCGCCCGGCCGAACGGC
Organism: Xanthobacteraceae bacterium; assembly: GCA_049584715.1. Classification (GTDB taxonomy): domain Bacteria; phylum Pseudomonadota; class Alphaproteobacteria; order Rhizobiales; family Xanthobacteraceae; genus BOG-931. The sequence goes on along the minus strand of JBAUYI010000117.1, from coordinate 10,236 downwards.
ACCACGTCGTCGTAGGGTGGGCCGGCGCGCGACATGCGCTCCGGGCAGGTCACCTTGACCCAAAAGTTCTTGTGCTTGTCCATCAGCGCGTGGGAGCGCTGGTTCTCCGGGTGATCGACGCCCTTCTTCACGTCGGGCGTGCCCATGTGATCGACCACCACCATGGTGGGCAGCGCGGTGAAGAAGCTCTCCAGCTCCGGCAGATCCGGCATCTCGAAATAGACCACGATGTGCCAGCCGAGCTTGTGCACGCGCGCGGCAATGCGCTGCAGCACGTCGCGCGGGGTGAAATCGACCAGCCGCTTGATAAAATTGAAGCGCACGCCGCGCACACCCGCCTTGTCCATCCATTTCAGCTCGTCATCGGTCACTTCCTCGCCGACGAAGGCGACGCCCTTGGCTCGGCCGTTCGACGCGTCGAGCGCATCGACCATGGCGCGGTTGTCCTTGGAATGGCACGACGCCTGGACGATGACGTTCTTGTCGAAACCGAGAAAATCGCGCAGCGCGAATAGTTTTTCCTTCGGCGCATCGCACGGCGTGTATTTGCGCTCCGGCGCGTAGGGAAATGCGTGCTCCGGCCCGAACACATGGCAATGGGCATCGACCGCGCCGGCCGGTGGCTTGTATTTCGGTTTTGACGGATTGGGATGGAACGGGATGTAACCGGGCGACATCGGCACTGCGAAAGTTCTCCTTACTTCCTTATTTTTGTCATGCCCCGCGAAGGCGGGGCACCCAGTATCCACGACCATTGCCGGTGAGTACTGGGTCGTCCGCCGTCGCGGACGACGACAGGTCAGACTTTCTCCAACGCCAGCGACACGCCCTGCCCGACTCCGACGCACATGGTGGCGAGCGCGCGCTTGCCGCCGCGCTTCTCCAATCCATGTACCGCAGTCAGCGTCAGCCGCGCGCCCGACATGCCGAGTGGATGGCCGAGCGCGATGGCGCCGCCGTGCGGATTGACGTATTCGGCATCTTCGGGAACGCCGAGCTGGCGCAACACGGCGATGCCCTGCGAGGCGAACGCCTCGTTGAGCTCGATCAGATCGAAATCGGTGATCTTCAAGCCGAGCCGCTCCATCAGCTTGCGCGTCGACGGCACCGGACCGATGCCCATGATGCGCGGCGGCACCCCGGCGGAAGCCATGCCGAGCACGCGAGCGCGGGCCTTCAGACCATGCGCCTTCACGGCGTCCTCGCTGGCGAGGATGATGGCGGCAGCGCCGTCGTTGATGCCCGAGGCATTGCCGGCAGTGATGGTGCCGGGATTGCGCACGATGGGTTTGAGCTTTTGCAGGTTTTCGATCGTGGTGTCCGGCCGCGGATGCTCGTCTTCATTGACGACGATGGGGCCGGCCTTGCCGCCCGGCGCCCGCACCGGAACGATCTCCTTGGCGAAATAGCCGGTGGCGATGGCGTTGGCGGCGCGCTGCTGCGAGCGCAACGCAAACGCATCCTGATCCTTGCGCGAAACCTGATATTCCTCGGCGACGTTCTCGCCGGTCTCCGCCATGGCGTCGACGCCATATTGCGCCTTCATCAGCGGATTGATGAAGCGCCAACCGAGCGTGGTGTCGTAGACATCGGCCGTTCGTGAAAACGCCTCGCCGGCCTTGCCCATGACGAACGGCGCCCGCGTCATCGATTCGACGCCGCCCGCAATGGCGAACTCCATCTCGCCGGAGCCGATGGCGCGCGCTGCGTCGCCCACGGCGTTCAAGCCTGACGCGCACAGCCGGTTGACGGTGACGCCGGGGATGGAGTCCGGCAGCCCGGCCAACAGCAGCGCCATGCGTGCCACATTGCGGTTGTCCTCGCCGGACTGGTTGGCGCAGCCGTAAAAGACTTCGTCGAGCCGCGACCAGTCGGCCTTGTCGTTGCGGGCGACCAGCGCCTTGATCGGCACCGCGGCCAGGTCGTCGGTGCGCACCTTGGCGAGCGCGCCGCCGTAACGGCCGATCGCGGTGCGCGCGGCATCGCAGATAAAGACGTCTCGCATCGGACGCTCCCCAAAACCGTTTAGTTCAGGCTATTTACGGGGCGAAGCGGACAGGGTCAAATGGCCCCGCGACCACCGGAAAAGCCATGGACAAAGCCGCGTCAGCCACCGAATTCGCTCCCCTGCCGCCGACGCTGCGCGCCGAGCGGCAAGGCGCGGTCGCGGTGCTCAAGCTGGCGCGTCCGGAAAAGCGCAATGCGCTTGACGATGCCACCGTGCTCGGCATTGAAGCGTTCTTCTCGTCAATCCCGGACGGTATCGGCGCCGTGGTGCTGGCCGGCGAAGGAGAGAATTTCAGCGCCGGCCTCGATCTTGCCGAATTGACCGAGCGCGACGTGACTGCCGGCATCGAGCACTCCCGCTTCTGGCATCGCGTCTTCGAGAAGATCGAATTCGGCAAGGTGCCGGTGGTCGCCGTGCTGCACGGCGCAGTGGTCGGCGGCGGACTGGAAATCGCGGCGGCGTGCCATGTGCGGGTGGCGGAGGCTTCCGCGTTCTATGCGCTGCCGGAAACCAGCCGCGGCATTTTCGTCGGCGGCGGCGGCTCGGTGCGCCTGCCGCCGCTGATCGGCACCGCGCGCATGATGGACATGATGCTCACCGGCCGCGCGCTCTCCGCCGAGGAAGGCCAGGCTATCGGGCTCACCCATTATCTCGTCGACAACGGCGAAGGTTTCGCCAAGGGCCTTGAACTGGCCAACAAGATCGCCGGCAATGCGCCATTCACCAATTACGCCGTGATGCATATCCTGCCGCGCATCGCCCGCAGCGATCCGGCCACCGGTTTCGCCACCGAGGCGCTCACCGCGGCGATCGCGCAAGGCGACGACGAGGCCAAGGCGCGGATGAAAGCTTTTTTGGAAAAACGCGGTCCCAAAGTCGCGCGCAGCTAGACCCAATGACTAACCCATGACGCTCGCGGCCACAAAAACGCAGGGGACATCGGCAAAGCCGCCATTGCGGCAGGTCTTGCTCGGGCCTGCCGACGTGGTGATCGAGCGCCGCAGCGACGGCGCCATCGTGCTGCGCTCGCCGCATCCGCTGCCGGCATTTCCGCAAAAACTCACCGAGCGCCTGGTGCATTGGGCGAAGGTCGCGCCCGAGCGCGTGTTTTTGGCGCAGCGTAACGCATCGGGCGCCTGGCGCACGCTGACCTATGCGGACGCATTGACGAAAGTGCGCGCCATCGCGGCGGCGCTCTTGGCACGCGGCCTGTCGCCGGAGCGCCCGATTGCGATTCTTTCTGGCAATGATATCGAGCACGCGCTCGTTGGCCTTGCGGCCATGCATGTCGGCATTCCCTACGCGCCGATCTCGGTGCCTTACTCGCTATTGTCGAAGGATTTCGGCAAGCTCAAAACCATCATCGAGGTTCTTCAGCCCGGCCTCGTCTTCGCCGCGAACGGTACCGCCTTCGCGCGCGCCATCGCCGCTGCGGTGCCGCCCCGCGTCGAAGTCGCGGTCACCGCGAACCCACCAAGCGATCGGTCGGCGACGCTGTTCGCAGCATTATCCGACACGCAGCCGACGCCGGCGGTCGAAGCCGCGCATGCCAAAATCACTCCCGACACCATCGCCAAAATCCTGTTCACCTCCGGCTCGACCGGCCAGCCCAAAGGCGTCATCAACACCCAGCTGATGCTGTGCGCCAACCAGGCGATGATCCGCTGCGGCCTCGCCTTCGTCGCCGACGAGCCGCCGGTGATCGTCGACTGGCTGCCGTGGAATCACACCTTCGGCAGCAATCACAATTTCAACCTCGTGCTGCACAATGGCGGCTCGCTCTATATCGACGACGGCAAGCCGCTGCCCAGCGCCATCGACACCACCGCGCGCAACCTGCGCGACGTCGCGCCGACGATCTATTTCAACGTGCCGAAAGGATTCGAGATGCTATTGCCGCATCTCACCGCCGACCGGGCGTTGCGCGAAAAATTCTTCAGCCGCCTGAAAGTCATGTTCTATGCCGGCGCGAGCCTGTCGCAGCATGTCGCCGACGCCATCCAGCGGCTTGCGGTCGAGGCCACCGGCGAGCGCGTCATGTTTCTGGCGAGCCTCGGCTCGACGGAGACGGCGCCGGCGGCGGTCGCCTGCTGTTGGGAATCCGAACGGACCGGCAATATCGGCCTGCCGCTGCCCGGCGTGGCGCTGAAACTCGTGCCGCGCGACGGCAAGCTGGAAGCGCGGCTCAAAGGCGTCAACGTCACGCCCGGCTATTACAAGGCGCCGCATCTCACAGCCGACGCGTTCGACGACGAGGGCTTTTACAAGATCGGCGACGCAGTCAAGTTTGCCGACCCGGCCGATCCGGCCAAGGGCCTGCTATTCGACGGCCGCTTGGCCGAAGACTTCAAGCTCGCGACCGGCACCTGGGTCAGCGTCGGGCCGTTACGCGCGACGTTCATCGCGCATTTCGCTCCCTTGGTGCGCGACGTCGTGCTGGCCGGCGCCGACCGTGACGACATCACCGCGCTGGTGTTTCCCGATGCCGACGCCTGCCGCAAGCTGGCGCCCGATCTCGCCGCCGATGCCGCCGTCGCCGCTTTGCTCGCCGACCAACGCGTGCGCGCCGAATTCGCGCGCCTCCTCGACTCCTTGCTGCAATCGGGCAGCGGCACGTCGAGCCGCATCTGCCGCGCCATCCTGCTCGCCGAATTGCCGTCGCTCGACATCGGCGAGATGACCGACAAGGGTTCCATCAACCAGCGCGCGGTACTTGCAAATCGCGCCGCGCTGGTCGAAGACCTCTACGCCGACCCGCTGCCGCCCCACGTCATCACCGCCGACCGCTAGCCAAAAAAGAACGAACGAGCCGACCATGGACATTCGAGGACATGCCGCGATCGTGACCGGAGGAGCCTCGGGGCTCGGCGCCGCGACCGCGCGCATGCTGGCCGAAGCCGGCGCCAAGGTGGCGATTTTCGACGTCAACCACAAGGCCGCCGCCGAAGTGGCGATCGACATCAACGGCCTCGCGGTCACCTGCGACGTCACCAGCGCCGCCGCAACGGAAGCCGCGTTCGCCAAGGCCGCCGCCGACCACGGCACGCCGCGCATCCTGATCAACTGTGCCGGCATCGGCCCGGCGAAACGCATCGTCGGCCGCGACGGACCGATGCCGCTCGCCGATTTCGAGCGCGTCATCGCCATCAACCTGATCGGCACGTTCAATGCGCTCCGCCTCGCCGGCGCCGCGATGCAAAACCTCGAGCCGCTGCAGGACGGCGAGCGCGGCATCATCGTTTGCACCGCTTCGGTCGCGGCTTACGAGGGCCAGATCGGCCAGGCCGCCTACGCGGCATCGAAAGGCGGTGTCGTGGCGCTTGTCATGCCGGCGGCGCGCGAATTCGCCCAGTTCGGCATCCGCGTCAACGCCATCGCGCCGGGAATTTTCTCCACCCCGATGCTGCATTCGCTGCCGGAAGCCGCACAGCAGAGCCTCGCCGCCTCGGTGCCGTTTCCAAAACTGCTCGGCCAGCCGCCGCAATACGCAGCCCTCGTCCGCCACATGATCGAGAACCGTTACCTCAACGGCGAAGTCGTCCGGCTCGACGGCGCGCTGCGAATGGCGCCGCGGTAATTTCCCCTCCCCCTTGTGGGGAGGGGCAGGGGTGGGGGTGGCGCGGTGACGTGTATGCGTCAACGCTTCCACTTCCCTCCCGACCCCCACCCTACCCTCCCCACAAGGGGGAGGGTAAAGAAAGAGACCGCGAGTACTTCTGCAGCATGTTCTCAAACATCCGCACCACGCGCGTCGAATGGGGCGACTGCGACCCGGCCGGCATTATTTTCTACGTGCGCTATTTCGACTTTTTCGACGTCTCGACCACCATGCTGCTCGAACGCGCGCTCGGCATGAAGAAGATCGAATATCTCAAGGCCTATGACTTCATGGGCCATCCGCTGGCGGAGACGCGGGCAAAATTCCGGCTGCCGACGCGGTTCGGCGACGAGGTTTCGATCGAAACCAAGCTTGTCGATATCGGCAGGTCGAGCTTCAAGCTGGAGCATCGCCTGATCCATGCCGGGGCGCTGGCGGTCGAGGGCACGGAAACGCGAGTCTGGGTGGTCCGCGATCCGGCCGATCCGAAGCGCATAAAATCGCAGCCGATTCCACCTGAGGTTATTGCCAAACTCACGCAAGCACCGGTTCCGTCATCCTGAGGTGCGAGCGCAGCGAGCCTCGAAGGATGCACGGCCCGGGCCGTCGCCCTTCGAGGCCCGCGCTACGCGCAGGCACCTCAGGGTGACGGAACAAGAACACGGTGCTAGAAGCCTTGCGGCCAATAGGGAGAAACGACCCATGCGCGTCGACGCGTACACGCACTTTTTTCCGAAGAAATTCTTCGACAAGCTCAATGAAGTCGCCGGCGACTACAAGGACATGGGCAAGCGCATCCGCTCGCTGCCGGCTTTGTTCGATATCGACGTGCGCAAGAAGATCGTCGACGGCCACAAGGACTATCAGCAGATCCTGTCCTATCCGCAGCCGCCGATCGAGCGTTTCGCCAAGACTCCGAAGGACATCGACGAATTCTGCAAGATCATCAATGACGGTTTTGTCGAATTGTGCGCCAAGGAGAAGGACCACTTCCCGGGCTGGGTGGCGCAAGTCTCGCTGGCCGCGCCGGACGCCGGTGTTGCCGAAGCCGAGCGCGCGCTCAAGAACGGCGCGCTCGGCGTGCAGATCTATACCAATGTCGCCGGCAAGCCGCTCGACCGGCCGGAATACGCGCCGTTCTGGAAAAAGATGAACGAGCTCGGCGCGCCGATCTGGCTGCATCCGGCGCGCGGCGCCGAGACGCCGGATTATCCCTCCGTAGAGGACAAGTCGCTGTACGAGATCTGGTGGACCATCGGCTGGTCCTACGAGACCGCCGCCGCCATGTTGCGGCTGGTTTATTCCAAGATCATGGATACCCATCCGAACCCGAAGATTATCACCCACCATTTCGCCGGCATCGTGCCGATGCTGGAAGGCCGCCTCGGCCCGGGCAATGACGTGATGGGCCAACGCACCTCGGACCATGACTACGTCGGGCTGCGCAAGAGCCTGAAGAAACGGCCGCTCGATTATTTCAAGAACGATTTTTGGGCCGACACCGCCGCATTCACCGCCGAGCCGGCGACCAAATGCGGCATGGAGTTCTTCCCCATCGACAAGATCGTATTCGCCTCCGACTGCCCGTTCGATCCGGAAGGCGGCACCATGTATGTGCGCGAGACGCTGCGGATTCTCGACAAGCTCGGAATGGACCAGGCGACCCACGACAAGGTTTTTTATAAGAACCTCGAAGCGGTCACGGGCAAGAAGATCGTGAAGTAGTTTAATCCTCCCCCTTTCAGGGGAGGGAAATCGCGACGGATCTTCCGAGACTTAAAGCCTCACGCTCCGGCGATCTTCGCCGCGTCGACGTGATCCTGCAAGACGCGCGGCATGTCGCCGGGCGGCGTGCGGCCGAAGCCGCAATAGGCGGCAAGGCCAAAATCGGGAAGGAACTTGCGCGCTGCGGCGAGACGTTGCTGCAGCGTCGCCATGTTGTGGATCGCGCCGAGATAGATCCGCGCCCCTTTTGCATTGAGCCTGGCGAGCGGCGCATAGAACGCGTCGTCCATGCGATCCAGCGTCGGAATATGAATCCAGTCGATGCGTCGGGTGATCGCGGCGTTGGCCGCATTGATCAATTCGACCGGCCGGCCGAGATCGTCGGGCGCGAAGGCCGGCCAGCCGCCGAATGTGCCGAAGCAATAGTGGAAGCCGAGCGCGACGTCCTCGGGAACCAGATTGGACAGCCGCGCGATCGCCGGCACGTGGGCGCCGACCTCGAGCTCCGACGGCACGTCCTTGCCGGCGCCGCACACCGCCTGCAGCTCCCAGGCGCAGTCCCACTGGATCGCCAGATCCCGGTGCGGAATTTTTTCGGCAATGACAGCGATTTCGGCGGCGAGTGCCGCCTCGAAACCCGGCCTGATCCGCGGCAGATCGGCCGGATCGGGAAAGTAGAGCGGCCGGATCACGCTGTTGACCATCGGAATTGATATCTGGAAGCGCAGGTCTTCGGGCAGCACGCCCTTCTCGCGCAGGGTGCGGAAGATGAAATACGAAGTGACGGCGTCGCGCGCATAGCCGAGACGCGATCCGGGATTGCCGAACCGCACCTGCTCTATCCCGGGCTTGACCTTGAACTGCCAGGATTCGTCGCGCGTGCGTGGCAACAATTGCTCGACGCCGTCGACCGGTTTCGGCCTGCGGATGGTGTCGAGGTCCTGATGGCCATTGAAAATCTGATAGCCGAGGCGATTGACCCAGGAGCGACGCTCGCCGACCTCACCGTCCGGCATGGCGGGCAGATACGGACCGAGCTTGCCGCCGAATGTCCGCATCACGTCTTCCACCGAATCGAGTGGAACACTGCCGACCAGGAGGAGGCGGTCACTCATCGATTTCATCCCTTTTGCTTGCGGGCGATGACGGCGGCTCGGTCACCCCCTGCGCTTCACCCTTCGCGCCAGATAATCGAAATTGATCTTGAATTGCTCGGGCTGGCCGATTTCGTTCTTGAACTTGGCGATGTCGTCGGGCGGGAACTCTGGCGCCGGCGTGCCGGCGGTTTCGACCAGGAGCTGAATCTGTGCGGCGTTTTCCAGCATGATCGATGCGACCACAGCCTCCTCGATGGTTTTCCCGGTCACCACCGGCCCATGGTTCTTGAGCAGGACCGCGCGACGGTTGCCGAGCGCCTTGGCGACGCCTGCGCCCAAGGCGTGGCTGCGGATCAACGTGATCGTATCGGTAAAAATGCCGACTTCGCCCGAAAACATCGCGCCAGGCTGGCTATAGGCTTTCATCGGGTGGCCGGTGCCCGAAAACGCCACCGAATAGGTCGGATGCGTGTGGATAACGCAGTTGACGTCGGCGCGCGCCTTGAAAATCTCGGAATGGATGTAGACCTCGCTGTGGCGGCGCGCGGAACCGGCGACGACGTTGCCTTCGAGATCGATGGTCAGGATGTTCTGCATGGTGATCTCGTCGAGACCCAGGCTGTGCGCCTTCATGAAGAACAGTTTTGGATTGCCGGGCACGCGCACCGAAATGTGGCCGCGGGTGAAATCGTCCTGACCCTCGGCGACCAGCACTTTGCCGGCTATGATAAGTTGTTGCTTGATGGCGGTATGCGTTTCTTTCTTCATCGACCTGCCCTGCACTTTCGCGTTATTGATCGGTTTGAGCCGCACTACTTAGGCGAAACGGGTACGGAATGGCCATAGCCGAAACGCAGCGAGTGGAGGACGACACGCCGATCCCGGCGGCGCAGCCGACAGCGCCCAAGGCAGCCGACGATCTCGGCCGCATCACGCCCATAGCGACCGACGAAGTCGGTCGCGTAACCCCCATGATGGAGCAATATATCGAGATCAAGGCGGCCAATCCGGATTGCCTGCTGTTCTACCGGATGGGCGATTTCTACGAACTGTTTTTCGACGATGCCGAAGTGGCGTCCCGCGACCTCGGCATCGTGTTGACCAAGCGCGGCAAACATCTCGGCCGCGACATTCCGATGTGCGGCGTGCCAATCGAGCGCGCCGACGAATATCTGCACCGCCTGATCGCGCAGGGTCACCGGGTCGCGGTTTGCGAGCAACTCGAAGATCCGGCGGAAGCACGCAAGCGCGGCGCTAAAAGCGTGGTGCACCGCGACGTGGTGCGGCTGGTCACGTCGGGCACGCTCACCGAGGATTCGCTGCTCGACGCCAGGCGCAACAATTTCTTGCTGGCGATCGCGCGGTCCCGCGCCTCTGCCACCGAAGATCGTTTCGCGCTGGCCTGGATCGACATCTCGACCAGCGAGTTCATTGTCGCCGAATGCGAGCGCGCCGGGCTTGCCGCCGCCATCGCACGCATCGAGCCGGGCGAGATCATCGTTGCCGACGCGGTTTTTTCCGACGCCGAGCTGGCGCCCTATCTGCGCTCGCTGCCGGCGGTGACGCCACTCACCCGCGACGTGTTCGACGGCGCCACGGCCGAGCGGCGGCTGGCCGCGTTCTTCGGCGTGGCGACGACGGCATCGTTCGGCGCGTTCTCGCGCGTCGAGCTCACCGCGGCAGCAGCGGCGGTCACCTACATCGAGCGAACGCAGGTCGGCAAGCGCCCGCCGTTGTCGCCGCCGATGCGCGAAGCGGCGGGGGCGACGCTGGCGATCGATCAGGCGACGCGCGGCAATCTCGAACTG
>JBAUYI010000116.1:0-2203 GCA_049584715.1 Xanthobacteraceae bacterium | reverse complement strand
TCGTGTCGATGGCGCGCTCGCTGCGCGCCTTGACGATGGCGCGGGCAACGGCACGGGCATGACGCTCTTCGCCCAAGGTCGCGATGATGAAGCTGAGGTCGCGCTCACTGGCGCGCGCAATAATGTCGGCGGCGCTCGGGCCGTCGCGGCCCATGCGCATGTCGAGCGGTCCGTCGAGACGAAACGAAAAGCCGCGCGCGGCATCGTCGATCTGCATCGACGAGACGCCGACGTCGAACACGACACCGTCGACCGTGCCGCCACCGCCGACGACGGCTTCCAGATTGGAGAAGCGGTCCTCGACCAGATCGAGCCGGCCTTGCGCCTGCTCGACCAGGCCGGCGCCTTGGGCGATCGCGCTCTGATCGCGATCGATGCCGATGACGCGGGCGCCGGGCGTGGCCAGGATCGCTTGCGTATAGCCGCCGGCACCGAAGGTGGCGTCGACGTAAAGTCCGCCGTCGCGAACGCCAAGCCATTCGACGGTGCGGCGGCCGAGCACGGGAATATGACGAGCCGGTCCGCCGGCGACAGCGTGGCCGTCGCTGCCCGTCATTCTTCCCGCGCTCCGAGCGGGTTTTCCGCCGCCATCCGGGTGCCCGGCACTTGCTTGAAGGCACGGACTTTCGCGGTGGCCTCCGCGAACTCGCTGCGAAAGCGGCTGGGCTCCCAGATCTGGAATTTGTGGCCGAGACCGACGAACGACACCGCATCGGCAATCGCCGCATGGACTTTCAGCGTCTCGGTGAGCTGAACGCGGCCCTCGCTGTCGATCTTGAGCGTCTCGCTGGTGCCGTAGAGCGCCAGCGAAAACTTCTCGCGCTGGTCCGAATAGGGCGAAAAACCCGCGATCAGCGCCTCGATCTCCGTCAGCAGCGCATAGCCGCCGGCATCGAGCGCCGGCCGGTCGGGGGCCGGATAGCAATAAAGCCCGTCGAAACCGTCGCGCGCCAGCACGGCGCGAAACGGCGCCGGCACCGAGACGCGACCCTTGGCATCGAGACGCAGCATGTAATGGGACACAAACCGGTCCATCTCGCTCCTCGTCGAGCGACAGACTCCTCTGCCACCCCAACGGGCTTACGCCCTGTGCACCCTCGCCACTCAAGGCGCGGCCCGGGCCGGATTTCAGGGTCGCAACCGATGGTGGGAACAAATGGGCTACCATGGGACAATATGGGCGTCAACGGACCTGCCCCGACTGAAGCCGCAGCTCCGCTCGATACCGATTAACAAGGTGTAAGCTTAAGGAATGGTTGAGAGATTGCGGCAGATTGCGCTGCCGGCAATAGCCCCGGCCTGACGCGCACTCACGCCGCGGCCGAGCGCTCGGTCGAGTAAACCCGTCACGCGCCGAACCGTCGATCCAGCTCCGCGTTGCTGCAACGCGCATGTCGGCTGCGAAACGCAACACGTTGCACGTATGCAACGACTCGCAGCTATCTTCGCGAACGCCTGTGCACAAGTGCAAATCGGCTTGTGGGCCGCGCGCGCTGGCCTAGTGTCATCGCAGCGTCACGTAGTGTGTATCCGCCAATGTCACGTCGTGTGTTTCCGTCCGAGTCGTGCGTTGTTGCCGACGTCATGCCGTCGCCGAATTTCGGCGAGCGCAAGGACGGCCGGCGGCCGGATATGATTGTGCTGCACTACACCGGCATGTTGGATGCCGCTGCGGCGCTTGAGCATTTGTGCACGCCGGCGAGCCAAGTCTCTTCCCATTATTTCGTGTTCGAGGACGGCCGCGTTATCCAGCTGGTGCAGGAGAGCAAGCGCGCCTGGCACGCCGGCATTGCGTCATGGGCCGGCGAGACCGACATCAATTCCTGCTCGATCGGCATCGAGATCGCCAATCCCGGCCACGAATTCGGCTATCGCGATTTTCCCAAGCGGCAGATCGCGGCGGTGACCGCGCTGTGCCGCGGCATCCTCACCCTCAACACGATTCTACCGGCGCGCGTGCTCGGCCATTCCGACGTGGCGCCGGCGCGCAAGCAGGACCCGGGAGAAAAGTTTCCCTGGCGCATCCTGCACGATTCCGGCGTCGGCCATTGGGTCAAGCCGGCCAAGATCGCCGATGGCCCGCTGCTGGCGCTTGGCGATCGCGGCGATGGCGTCGTGGCGATGCAGCGCTCGCTCGCCGAATACGGTTACGGGATCGCGGACAACGGCACCTACGATTCCACCACCCACGAGGTGGTGACGG
>JBAUYI010000115.1:0-1583 GCA_049584715.1 Xanthobacteraceae bacterium | reverse complement strand
TCGTCACCGCTGCACCCGGGCTTGGCAAAGGATCTTTTACTGGCCACCGAAAAGCTTGTCCGGCGCGGAACGCCCTTGGAACTGTGCTAAACGTCAGTGATGGTGGAACTACTGGCAGGCCTTCTTGTGTTATTCGGCTCCAAGATCAAGGTCTCAGGCAGGACTTGAGATTGAAACCGTGGAGCTGCGGTCAGCAGATCGTCCTCCCGAAGCCGCAAATTTCGCGGCGCACCAGCTAAAGTCACGTCGGTGGCTCGCATAGCCTCGGACAAATTCACCCAGCCGCGAGATTCACGAGCGCCGCTGGCGGCGAGCTTATGCCAAGGACGATCGGAGAGGATACTATTCAATGAGAAAGGCCAGGATGCACGAAATCTCGTACATCCTCTTTCGCGCAGCGGTTCAGATCTGGAATGTCGTCTACGACTTGCGCTTCGGGGCTTTGCTGCGGGGCGATCTCGCTACGCGGTATGCCGATCTTGGTGCGTACGATACCACCAACACGCCTTATCTGGCGCTCTCGTTGTTGTTCCGTGGGGAGAAAATCACCGCAGATGACGTTCTCGTAGACGTCGGGTGTGGCAAAGGACGCGTGATCAATTGGTGGTTGAACAAGGGGATTTCAAACGCGATCATTGGGTTGGAACTCGACCCGGAGGTTGCAGCCCGTACGCGAGACCGTCTGCAGAGATATCCCAACGTAACAATCATATCCGGCGACGCCGTCGAGAACCTCCCGGCGGCTGGAACGCTGTTTCTCGTTGCCAACCCGTTTGACCGAGAGGTCGTCGAACGGTTCAAGGAACGAGTACTTGAATTGCAGCGGCCAGACAGAACTCGAATCTTCTATTATAATAGCGAGAGCGTCGATATATTCGAGAGCGATCCGCGCTTCATCGTCGTACCTCGTAAGATCATCCCCGAACGATGCACCGCTATGACGCGCAGATTCCTCGAGCGGTTCCTGGAACCGACAGTGGTGATTCGACTCACAAGTAACGAGGAGGCCCGCGCCTCACGGCAAGGCAAGCCATGAACGACCCCGAGCCGCAGACACTCACCCGCAACAGTGCATTTTCGTACACGTGTAACCGATGCATGTCGTGCTGTCATGATGCGCACATCGCGCTCGATCCTTACGAAATCGCGCGACTCGCCAGGAATCTCCGAATCAGCACTACCGAATTTATCGCGGAGTATTTGATCGAGGGCGGGATCGTTCTTCGGAACAAACATGGCGGCGCTTGCGGTCTTTTGGGCGATGGTGCCTGCAGCGTCTATCAGGATCGTCCCTTGGTCTGCCGCACGTATCCACTTAGAAGAAGATCCGGGGTCGGCGGCGAAGAGTTCATCAAGCCGCGCGGACTGCTGCCGACAGGCAAAGGAATATTAGGCGAGAGCGGGACGGTGGAGGGATTCCTCAAAGGTCACGATATTGCTCCCTTTGTCGCGGCCAGCGATCGCTACTTTGGACTCGTACAGCACGTAATCGAAGCTCTCGGCAGAATGATCCGTTCGACGCCCGGATTGTTTGCGCCGATCCGCGATATGATGCAGCTCCATTTCAAGTTTCGCACTAGTAG
>JBAUYI010000114.1:0-2757 GCA_049584715.1 Xanthobacteraceae bacterium | reverse complement strand
GCTTTGAGCATCTCGCGGATCGCTTCCGCGCCGATCATGGCGGTGAAGCTGTCGGCGCCGAACTGGTCCTGCGCCTTGACGTAGTCGTCCTCGCTCAGGAGCTGGCGGTCCTTGAGCGGGGTGAGGCCGGGCTCGAGCACGACGTAATGCTCGAAATAAAGAATGCGCTCGAGGTCCTTGAGCGTCATGTCGAGGAGGAGGCCGATGCGCGACGGCAACGACTTCAAGAACCAGATATGCGCCACAGGTGCCGCGAGCTCGATATGGCCCATGCGCTCGCGCCGCACCCGCGACAGCGTCACTTCGACCGAGCACTTCTCGCAGATGATGCCCTTGTACTTCATGCGCTTGTACTTGCCGCACAAGCACTCGTAATCCTTGATCGGCCCGAAGATGCGCGCGCAGAACAAGCCGTCGCGCTCGGGCTTGAAGGTCCGGTAGTTGATGGTCTCGGGCTTTTTGATCTCGCCGTAGGACCAGGACAGAATCTTGTCGGGGCTCGCGATCGAAATCCGAATCTGGTCGAAGACCTGCGTCGGGACCTGCGGGCTGAAAAGATTCATCAGTTCTTGGTTCATTGTCTTCTCCGCTTGCCGACCGTGTCGGCCGCTGAACTTCTATTCCTTCGCCTTGTCATGCCCCGCGCAGGCGAGGCACCCAGTAATCACCGTCATGTCGGTGTGTACTGGGTCGTCCGCCTTCGCGGACGATGACACTCCTTACTCGGCTGCCTCGGCGGCGCCGTCACCGCGCTGCTGCTTGGAATTGTGCAGGTCGACGTTGAGGCCGAGCGAGCGCATTTCCTTGACCAGCACGTTGAAGCTTTCCGGTATACCGGCTTCGAACGTGTCGTCGCCGCGCACGATCGCTTCGTACACTTTGGTGCGGCCGGCGACGTCGTCGGACTTCACCGTCAGCATCTCTTGCAAGGTGTAGGCGGCGCCGTAGGCTTCGAGCGCCCACACCTCCATTTCGCCGAAGCGCTGGCCGCCGAACTGCGCCTTGCCGCCCAGCGGCTGCTGGGTGACCAGGCTGTAGGGGCCGATGGAGCGGGCGTGGATCTTGTCGTCCACCAGGTGATGCAGCTTGAGCATATAGATGTGGCCGACGGTGACCTTGCGATCGAACGTGTCGCCGGTACGGCCGTCGAACAACGTCACCTGGCCGGAGTGATCGAGGCCGGCGAGATCGAGCATGTGCTCGATGTCGGCCTCCTTGGCGCCGTCGAACACCGGCGTCGAGATCGGCACGCCGTGGCGCAGATTGGTGCCGAGCTCCATGAGACCCTTGTCGTCGAGCGACTTGATGGTCTCGTCCTCGCCGTAGATCTTCCGCAACAGCTCCTTAAGCGGCTTGGGATCGCGCTTGCCGTGATAGAGATCGACGGCATTGCCGATCTTGATGCCGAGGCCGGCGCAGGCCCAGCCAAGGTGCGTCTCGAGGATCTGGCCGACGTTCATCCGGCTCGGCACGCCGAGCGGGTTGAGCACGATGTCGACCTGCGTGCCGTCGGCGAGGAACGGCATGTCCTCGATCGGCACGATCTTCGACACCACGCCCTTGTTGCCGTGGCGGCCGGCCATCTTGTCGCCGGGCTGGATCTTGCGCTTCACAGCGACGAAGACCTTGACCATCTTCATGACGCCGGGCGGCAATTCGTCGCCGCGCTGCAGTTTTTCGACCTTGTCGAGGAAGCGCTGTTCGAGGCGCTTCTTCGATTCGTCGTACTGCTTCCGGATGGCTTCGATTTCCGCCATGATCTTGTCGTTGGGCGAAGCGAACAGCCACCATTGCGAGCGCGGATATTCATCGAGCACCGCGCGCGTGATTTTGGTGTCCTTCTTGAAACCCTTCGGCCCGGCAATACCCTGCCGGCCTTCGAGCAGTTCGGCGAGACGGCCGTAGACGTTGCGGTCGAGGATGGCCTGCTCGTCGTCGCGGTCCTTGGCGAGCCGTTCGATCTCCTCACGCTCGATGGCGAGCGCGCGCTCGTCCTTCTCGACGCCGTGACGGTTGAACACCCGCACCTCGACGATGGTGCCCTGCACGCCCGGCGGCACGCGCAACGAGGTGTCGCGCACGTCGGAGGCCTTCTCGCCGAAAATGGCGCGCAGAAGTTTCTCTTCCGGCGTCATCGGGCTTTCGCCCTTCGGCGTGATCTTGCCGACCAGGATATCGCCGGCGCGGACTTCAGCGCCGATATAGACGATGCCGGCTTCGTCGAGGTTCTTCAACGTCTCTTCCGAAACGTTCGGAATGTCGCGGGTGATTTCCTCAGGACCCAGCTTGGTGTCGCGGGCCATCACTTCGAACTCTTCGATGTGGATCGAAGTGAAGACGTCGTCCTTGACGATACGCTCGGAGAGCAGGATCGAATCCTCGAAGTTGTAGCCATTCCACGGCATGAACGCGACCAGCGCGTTACGCCCGAGCGCGAGCTCGCCGAGATCGGTGGACGGCCCGTCGGCGATGATGTCGCCCTTCTTGACCTGATCGCCCACCTTCACCAACGGCCGCTGGTTGATGCAGGTGTTCTGGTTGGAGCGCTGGAATTTCATCAGCCGATAGATGTCGACGCCCGGCTTGGTCGGGTCCGGCTCGTCGGTCGCCCGAATAACAATACGCGTGGCGTCGACTTGATCGACCACACCGGTGCGGCGCGCGGCGATCGCCGCGCCCGAGTCACGCGCCACGACACCTTCCATGCCGGTGCCGACGAACGGCGCCTCGGCGCGAACCAGCGGCACCGCCTGACGC
>JBAUYI010000113.1:0-2572 GCA_049584715.1 Xanthobacteraceae bacterium | reverse complement strand
CCAAGGGCGCGCATGGCATTCCGGGCTCAGCGATCGTGATCTTGCTCGCCACGCTCAACGCCGTGCCGACGGTGCCGGCGATCGGCCTCGTGCTGGTGCTTTCGGTCGACTGGTTCATCGGCATCGCACGCGCGCTCGGCAACTTGATCGGCAACTGCGTCGCCACCGTCGTAATCGGCGCCTGGGAGCACGAGGTCGACCTCCCGACCGCCCAGCGGGTGCTCGACGGCGACGTCCAGGTCGACGTGACCGCGGGCTAAAGCAGCTTCGGCGCAGTATTTTCCGTCATTGCGAGGAGCGAAGCGACGAAGCAACCCAGCGCCGGCGCGCCCAGCTGGATTGCTTCGCTACCGCTCGCAATGACGGCTATTTCTTCCACCCCTGCGACCACGCCGGCGGGGTCTTGCCATCAATCAAAATGAAGACAATGCGGCATGGCTTGCCTGAGTTGTTGACCCAGGCGTGATTGGTGCCTTGCTGCACCAAAATGTCGCCGGCCTTCACGTGCACTTCGGTGTCGTCGAGCAGCATGTCGATCTCGCCGTCGAGCACGATGGCGTAATCGATGGTGCGGGTGCGGTGGGTATTCTCGTGCCGCGCGTAACCTTGGGTCGCCGGATCGATGCCCATGTTGAGCAGGATCTGGTGATGATCGACGGCGCCGTAGCCGCCGGTTGGCACCGGCGCAAAATCGACGATGCGGAAGATGGTGCCGTTCGAAGGCGGCGGCACGCCGACTTTGGTCTGGGCGCGGTCGGCCGCGCTCGCCATGTCGACGGGAAATTCGCTGGTCACCCAGCACAACGTCATGCCGTTGCCGCCGGCGCTGCGCTGGATCGCCTGCAACGGCGCGTCGTAAAGCGCCACGGCTTTGCCGTCCTTGTCGTGGCCGGTGACGATCCGGCGGGTTGACCTCAAATCCATAATCATTCCTCCCGTGTCGCTTGCTTGGCGAGTTCCGGCGCACTAAACGATGATGCCTCGCATTTGCCAAGCGCAAAAACCGCGGCGCGGTTGGTCAGGGAGGGGACATCGTGAACGGTGAATCGTCGCGGCCGTTGCTGCAATCGGCGGAAAATCCCGGATCGAATTACAACCGCGAGCCGACGTTCGGCACGATTGCGCGCGACATGGACGTCATGGTGCCGATGCGCGACGGCGTCAAAATCTGCGTCGACCTCTACCGCCCCGAAGCGCCCGGCAAATTCCCGGCGCTGCTGGCGTTTGCCATCTACAACAAGGACTTTCAAGGCCCCGACATGGCGGCAGCGCTGCCGCCGCAGCCGGCCTGGTCGCCGCTGTGGACCGGGCCGATGGAGGCCGGCGATACCAAATTCTTCGTGTCGCGCGGCTATGTCCATGTCATCGGCTCGCCACGCGGCGTCGGCAAATCCGAAGGCGGTGGCTCGCGCGAATGGGATTGCTACGACCTGATCGAGTGGATCGCGGCGCAGCCGTGGTGCGACGGCAAAGTCGGCATGGTCGGCATTTCCGGTTTTGGCGCCGAGCAGCTCGCCGTCGCCAAGAAACAGCCGCCGCATCTGCGCGCCATCTTCCCGTTCGACTCGCGCGGCGCCTATGGCGAGCTCGGCGGCTTCCGCGACGAATATCCCGGCGGCGTCGTCCATCTGTTCCGCTATCTGGTCGGCCATTTTTCGGCGATGCATCAGCACAAGGGCCCGCCCGGCCCGCTGCCGCCGGAGCGCGAGACGATGTGGCAAGAGGCCATGAACAATCCCGACTACAAGATGTATCCCCACGTCTACAATCTGATCGCGCAAAAAGGCCAGCACATGCCGCCGTATTACAATGTGCTGGTCGATCCGTACGATTCCGAAGCGGCGGTGAAGAAGAGCGAAGCGGAATTCGCCGACATCAAGGTGCCGACCTATACCGGCTCCGGTTGGTACGGCTACACTTACAAGACGCACCTTAACGGCTGCCAGCATTGGTTCCGCAACATCAAGGCGCCGAAGAAGCTCCTGCTCGCCGGCCCGGCGCATCTGGAGCGGCCGTATCACACCTTCCACAACGAGGTGCTGCGCTGGCACGATTTCTGGCTCAAAGGCATGAACACCGGCATCATGGACGAAAAGCCGGTACGCTACTGGGTCATGGGCGCCAACCAATGGCGCACCGCCAACAACTGGCCGCCGCCCGACGCGAAATGGAGCAAGCTTTATCTCTCCAGCTGGGAACGGCTGACGCTCGATCTGCCTGAGCCGTCGAGTGCGACCGAGACCCAGCTTCCGGACGCTTTCGTGCAGATGCCGCCGTCGCAGACCACCACGATCCAGCGGCTGCGCTACATGACCGACCCGCTGCCGCATGACGTGCTGGTCGCCGGCCCCATCGTCGTCACGCTCCACGCCGCGATCGATCAGGACGACACCAACTGGATCGTGATTTTGAAAGACTTAGGCCCCGACGTGTCGGTGATGAGCGTGCGCGAGGGCGAGCGCGAAGTGCCGAAGAATCTGCATGAGCGCGAAATCACCCGGGGCTGGCTCAAAGCCTCGCACCGCGCGCTCGACGCCAAGCGCTCAAAACCGTGGTGGCCGTGGCATCCGCT
>JBAUYI010000112.1:0-2509 GCA_049584715.1 Xanthobacteraceae bacterium | reverse complement strand
TCGGCGACTGGACCGACCATCTGACGACGGCCTTTCCCGAGGTCCGGCTGAAAACCTTTCTCGAAATGCGCGGCGCCGATGGCGGCCCGTGGCGGCGCTTGTGCGCATTGCCGGCATTATGGGTCGGGATTTTCTACGACCAGACCGCGCTCGACGCGGCCTATGACCTCGTCGCCGACTGGACCGCCGCGGAGCGCGAGGCAATGCGCCTGAATGTGCCGCGGCTGGCGTTGGCGACGCCGCTGCGCACCCGCACCCTGCGCGACGTGGCGCTCGAAATGCTCGACATCGCCCGCGAGGGGCTGCACCGCCGCGCAAGGCGCAGTGCGGCCGGCGAGGACGAAACGCATTTTCTCGACCCGCTATTCGCGATCGCCGGCTCCGGCCGCACCCCCGCCGAAGAACTCCTCGAAGACTTCCGCACCCGCTGGAACGGCGAAATCGACCCGGTCTTTACCGACTACGCGTATTAGGAAGCGAGACATGGCCAGCCGCACGGTCAAATCCGTGACGATTTCTTTGCCCGCGGAAATGGTGGATGAGCTCGATCGCGTGCGCAAACGCGAGCACCGCAGCCGCTCGGAATTTTTGCCGGAGGCATTTCGGCAATACGTCGACGGCGGCCCGGAGCGCAAAATCCCAATTGTCGATCCTGAGCCGGAGGAGCTCGATGCACTTGAATCTGGTCGTCAGCAGACTGAACGCGGCGAATATGTGCTGCTCAAAGAGTTGCTTGGCGGCCTAGATCCCGGTCGTAGCCCGTAACGGACGAGTCGTTTCTGGAAACACCTCACCCTCTCTCCACACCGGCGAAGGCCGGTTCCTATGGCCCACATGGGTCCCGGCCTGCGCCGGGAAGCCGAGTTTCATGTCATTTCTTCACGGTCCAATCAAAACGAACCATCCTCTCGTCACTCTGCGCGAAAGCGCGTATTTGCGGAGGCGACTTCAATAGCCCCAGGGACCGCGGTTCCCGTTCGCTGATCATTTATAAAAAGGGAACTATAGCTTGACGGACGAAGCGTCTGAACCTGATGGGTTCGATCGCCTCATGGCAGCCCTCCTGCCGTCATACGGCATCGCGCGTGGATCGGCCAAAATTATCGGGATGGATACGGGATCGGCTCCGCGAGCAATTTGGGAAGTAGCCGTTCCGCTGCAGCGGCGAACTCACCCCAATCGAGACGGCCGCCAATCATCGTCCCATTATAGGTGCTCGCATCCGCTTTGTATTCAGGCGTCTCAACAACCCATCGATCCGAGGCGACGCCCTCGCCTTTAAAATAGTCGACTACGTGTTCACGCATGTTGCGTAAATCTTTGACGTCTTGCTTTGAAAATTGGTCAATTTCCGAGAAATTGATGGCTGTACAAAGCCCAAACGTTAATACCCACTCCTCATGTTCAATTAACTTGTAGGAGGCAATAGCAAAGAAATGACACTGCGTGTGCAAATTGAGAATGGCTTTATGTCGAGTCACCGGATCGCGACTGTGGAGATCAACGCGTTGCTGGCTTAAAGCCGCCGCCACTCTCTCTGATTGTGTAATGACGGCCTGCGTCCATTGCAACAAGCCTTCGAAGGCCATAAATCGTTCCTCATCAGGCGACATAATTGGTTTTTTAATTTTTGTCTTTTTTGCCATGACCATCCCTCTCCCACGGCGAATCTCTATGTACGAAGCCAATATGTAGTAGCTGCGTCGGTCGCACGCAATTCGGCGTATCCCCCGCCCCCGCTACTCCCGGTCGAGGGCGGTGCCGTGGGCGAGGGCGGTGTAGAACTCGAACGAGTCCTTGGGGCGGCGCTCCTGGGTTTCGTAGTCGACGTGGACCAGGCCGAAGCGTTTGCTGTAGCCCAAGGTCCATTCGAAATTGTCAAGCAATGACCAGACGAAATAGCCCTTGACCGGAACGCCGGCGGCGATTGCGTCCTGCACTGCGCCGAGATAGCCGCGCAGATAGGCGATGCGCTGCTCGTCGTGGATATGCCCGTCGGGGTCGACACGGTCGGGAAAGGCGGCGCCGTTTTCGAGGATATAGACCGGCAAATCGCCGCTGTAGCGCTCCTTCGCTTCGATCATGACCGCGCGGAACGCGTCGGGGGCGATCTCCCAGCCCATGTCGGTGACCGGGGCGCCGGGCGGCGGCGGCAGGGTCGCGGCCGCGAACGGATGGTCCGGGTCGCGGCGCACCCGCGATCGGGTGTAGTGGTTGAAAGCGAAGTAATCGAGCTTCTGCTTGATGATCTCGAGATCGCCCTGCTGCACCAGCGGCTCGATCATCTCGGCGGCGAATGGCTCGGGGTAATGGCCGAGCAGCTGCGGGTTGGGAAACGCGCGGTTCCACAGCGCGTCGAGCATCTGGCAGGCGAATTCGTCCTGCTCGCGCTCGCTCGCCGGCTCGTAGGGATGGAAATTGTAGATGTTGCCGAGCAAGAGATTGGCGCGTTCGGAGCGCATCGCCTCGATGCCGCGGCCATGCGCCAGGTTCATGACGTGGATCGCAT
>JBAUYI010000111.1:0-3355 GCA_049584715.1 Xanthobacteraceae bacterium | reverse complement strand
CCGTCACGCCCTCGGACGATTGCAGGAAAGTGCCGAGCGGCAGATGCGCGCGCACCATGCGGCGATATTGAAACGGCACCCGATAGGCGCCGGTGAATTGCAGGTCGGAAATGGTTTCGGCCGCTTCGGCGCTGCAGCGGATCGTCTCCGCGAACCGAGTCTTGTAAAGCTCCGACAGGCGGGCGAAGCCGTCGCGGCGCAGGCCTGCGACGTCGGCAGGCGCGCCGTCGCTGTCGAAAAACCGCTCCTCGCCGTAGTCGTAGAACGGCACGAAACCGGCGAGGCGGCGCGCCATGCGGGCATGGCCGGCGAGCGAACGGTGCTTGGCCTGGGACAGTTCGAGCCGGCGGCCGAGCGTCAGCATCGAGGTCGCCAGCGCCGCGGCCCCGAGCCCGCAGACAGCCAAAGTGGTCGCGGCCCATTGCATCGAATCGGGGTGTACCCGGAACGTTTTACAAAGCCATGACGGTCCGCTCACAAATCAGGCGCCTGTTGGCGCAGGAGCAAACCTGGCGCCTGTTGGCGCAGGAGCAAATCTGGCGCCTGTTGGCGCAGGAGAATGTCAATTTCCTCCTCACCAACCGTATTCCGCGCCGGCTGGCGACGCAGTTCGTCGGCTGGCTCAGCCAGGTCGAGCAGCCGCTGGTGCGCGATCTGTCGATCGGGCTGTGGCGGATGTTCTGCGATCTCGATCTGAGCGAAGCCAAGAAGACGCAATTCCGCAGCATGCACGATTGCTTCACCCGCGAGCTCAAGGACGGCGCGCGTCCGATCGACCAGACGGCGAACATCCTGGTCAGCCCGTGCGACGCCATCGTCGGCGCCTGCGGCGCCATCGCCGGCACGCGCCTCTACCAGGCCAAGGGCTTTCCCTACACGCTGGACGATTTGCTATGCGACCGCGACTTGGTCGAGGCTTACCGCAACGGCCGCTACGTGACGCTGCGCCTGACCGCGGGCATGTACCACCGCTTCCATGCGCCGCACGATTGCCGTGTCGATCAGGTGGTTTACGTCTCCGGCGATACCTGGAACGTCAATCCGATCGCGCTCAAGCGCATCGAGCGGCTGTTCTGCAAGAACGAACGCGCCGTGCTGCGAACGACGCTTACGGCAACCGGCGACAGCGTGACCGTGGTCCTGGTCGCCGCCGTCCTGGTCGCCAGCATTCGCCTGCATTGTCTCGATGTGCTGTTGAACCTCGAGCATCGCGGGCCGAATGTCATCGCCTGCGATGCGCCGGTGCGCAAAGGCGAGGAGCTCGGCTGGTTTCAGCATGGCTCGACGGCGATCGTGTTCGCGCCGGACGGCTATGCGCTGTGCGACGGTGTCGAGGAAGGTGCCCGGATTCGCATGGGGGAACCGCTGATGCAGCTGCCATGAGGGGCAGCGGCCGTTCTAAAAAAACTGGTTAGGCAGGGGGGCGCGATTGGACGGCGTCGCCGGCTTCAATCAGGACCTTATTTATTTTATTGGCGCCGTTCGGCCGCTGTTCCGCCGGTTTTTTGCTCGCCACGCGACGGCCGCTGCGCGCATTGAAGATGCGCGCTTCGGCCGTCAGCCACTTGGCGAAGGCCTGTACCGCGCTGGCGCTGGCGCGGGTTTCCGGCAGGATCAGGTAATACGAAGTGGCGATATCGACGAATTCGTCGGCGACGGTCTCCAGCCGTTTGGCCGCGATGTCGTCTTCGACCAGATAGCGCGGCAACAGCGCGATGCCGAGGCCGGCCACGGCGGCCTGGGCGACCATGGCGAAGTTCTGACAGGCGTGGCCGTGCAACAAACCGTCCGACGGGATGCCGACTTCGGCCATCCATTCCGCCCAGCGGTTCGGCTTCCCCATCTTGTGAACGAGCGGGAATTTGACGACGTCGGCCGGCGTCTTGATGGCGCGCCTGGCGTTCAATTTCGGGCTGCAAACCGCGACGATGTCCTCGTCCATCAGATATTGCGAAATCGTACCGGGCCAGTGCGACGCACCGTGGAACACCGCGGCGTCGAACGGCTCCAGCGCAGAATCGATCGGCGCCTGCCGCGCCGTGATATGGACCATGATTTTCGGATTCACCCGCTGGAAATTCGGCAGGCGGGGAACCAGCCAGCGCGCGGCGAAGGTCGGCAGCGCGACGAGATTGAGGGTGGTGCTGTTGGAAAACGACGCCACGCGCAGCGTCGCATCGGCGAGGTCGTCAAGCGCTTTCTTGACCTGCGACAGATACATCTTGCCGGCGTCGGTCAATACGACGCGCTGGCGGATGCGCTCGAACAAGCGAATGCCGAGATGGATTTCGAGCTCGCGAATCTGACGGCTGATCGCCCCTTGAGTCAAATTGAGCTCGCCGGCGGCCCGCGTAAAACTGCCGTGCTGCGCCGCCACGACAAACGACGTCAGTTCGCCGATTGACGGAATCTCACCCCGTTTCAACGCACGCACACTCCCGATGTGTCGCCGACAAGCTGCCCCGTCGGAATGTTACGCCGCCGGGCGAAAGCAATCCACCGTTTTCGCAAACCGGAACTCTTACCTTTCAGCCACAATCCTTAATGCTTAACCGGCGCGAAGTCCGCTGCACGACCGGCGTTCGCCATCAGCCGGCGGCTTTCTGCTGCGCTACCTGCGCATCGTCAAGCTCCTTGGCGCGAATGCAAGCCGGACGGCTGCTGAGCCGTTGCCAATATTGCTCGAAGGCCGGACGCTTTTCGATCATTCCGAACATCATGCCGAAGCCGATCTGCGAGCCGACATAGAGATCGGCGGCGGTGAAACTGTCGCCGGCCAGATAATGTCCCTGCGACACGGCGTCTTCGAGGGTTTTCAAAACCAGCGCGATATTTCCGTAGCCCATCATCCGCTCGCGTTCCGGCGGCACGACGACGCCGAGAGCCTTGTTGCTCGACGCGGCCTCGAATGGACCTGCGCCGAAGAACAGCCAGCGGTAATAGGGCGCGCGCAAGCGATGTCCGGGCGGCGGCGCCAGACCCGCCTGCGGAAACGCATCGGCGAGATAAGCGCAGATCGCTGCGGTCTCGGTAACGACGGCGTCGCCGTGACGCAGTGCCGGCACTTTGCCCATCGGATTGATGGCCAGATAGGGTGGCCCCTTCATGGTCGAGGCATAATCGAGCACTTCGGTTTTGTAGGGCTGGCCGACTTCCTCGAGCATCCAGCGGGCGATCCGCCCGCGCGACATGGGATTGGTATAGAGAATGAGTTCGTCGGCCATGCGTGATGTCCTCTGCCGTTCAACGATGAGCGCCCGATATGGGGCGCGTAAAAGCTGGCGGCAATGTGTTGGATTTCGCCCCGATGTGCCCGCCGCTCAGTCGGATGTCAATATGCGATACATGTCCATAC
>JBAUYI010000110.1:0-2556 GCA_049584715.1 Xanthobacteraceae bacterium | reverse complement strand
AAGTTCGGCTGGTATTACGACAAGACGCATGCGCTGGTGCGGCAGCATCTTGCGCTGTTCGATCACCATATCGAGATCGCGACCGAAAGCCTCAACGACCAGGCGACCCGGCGCGCCATCGCGGATTTTGTCGACGGCGGCAGCGCGGCGGCACCGCCGCGGACCCATCTCAACGCCTCCGTCATCGATATCTCGTCCTTTCCCAAGCAGTATCAGGTCAAGATGAACTGGCTGATGGGCCGGCTGAACATGGAAGAGCTCGCCAAGGACGACGTCTACGCGCTCAATTATTTCCTCGACAAATTCGTCGCCTGGACCGGCTATCAGATCAGCGACGCGCCGCAGCTCGGCGGAACGACCGCGGCGTCGGCGCCGGAGATCGCCGCCGATCTCGAACGGGCCGGCCGGATCATGAGCGAGCGTTTGCGGGAAATCGACGCGCTTTATAAGCTGGTGCGCGACCGCGGCGGAAAAGATACTCCCCAATAGATGCGGCGCAGGGCGCCCTTGCGAGAAGTCGATGTCGCCTGCGCGCTTGAGCGGCCCGCGATCGAGGCGGGAAGTAGTGCCGCGGCGGCCAATACTCGCATTCGATCACCTGCTCGATCATGGACAGGCCGTAGCCGTTCGCGCTAGGAATGGACTCCGTTTGGGGATCGGCGCGTGGGTGCAATCCGGCTCTTTTTGGCCTTAGGCGTGGCTTTCGCGCACACCCGGCACGACGTCCATCTTCACGTTGGACTGGTCGCAGACAGGGCGTGGTGGCTGAATATGATTGGCGGCCGCGCGGTGATTTTCTTCTACATGGTCAGCGGCTTTCTTATCAGCTACGCGCTTCATGAAAAATATCAGCCAGCGACTGCCGGCACTCTCGCATTTTTCCGCTCGCGCTTCCTGCGTATTTTCCCGCTGTGGTGGGTTCTGCTCATCGCTTGCATGATTATCGATGAGCCGCCGTGGCCGCAGGCCCACTCGCTGATGGCGCTCGCGCCCGCCGCGCTGTTCGGCACCGACTGGCTCATTGCCTTTTGGACATACCCGACACGATATTGGGGCGTCTTTCCGTATGGCGCGGTTATTGGCTGGACGCTGGGCGCTGAGCTCACGTTCTATGCGATGGCCCCCTGGGTGCTGCGGTCTGGAAGGATTGCTCTCGCGCTGCTGCTGACATCCGTGATGGTGCGTTTGGCCGTCGCCATCTCGCTGCCGGCCGATGAAAACGGGCTTTACGTGACATGGGCCTACTTCTTTTTTCCGGCGGTGCTGATGTTTTTCCTGCTCGGCCACTATGCCAATGTCCTTGCGCGGGCGTTTCCGCTTGGGACGCTGATTTCAATTGCGGCATTGGCCCTCGCTGGCTTTTTCTCCTGGCTCGATCCGTTTTTCATAGGTTCGGTGTGGTCGTATCTGTCATGCATATGTTTTGCAGCGGCGCTTCCGGGGCTGTTCGCAGTCACCAAGGACAACCGCATTTTCAATTTTCTCGGCGACCTGACCTATCCGCTCTACCTCACGCACACCATGACCGTGGTGACGATATTCTGGCCCTGGGGATTCGCCAGACCGATCGGCGACTTGCTGCTCGCCGGCGCCGCCTATTTCGGCTCGCCGGCAATCGGCGGCGCGTTCCTTATGGCCGCCGTCTTTTGTATTACGATTGCCGTCGCCGCCGCGGCGCATTTTGCCATCGAAAGACCGGCGCGAAGATTGGCAGATATGTTGTTCTTTCGTTGGTCATCGGGTCGGACGCCCGCACCGGCTTAGGACGGCCCGCAATCGAGGGCGCAGCCGAGCGGACATTGAATCTCCAGGATCAGATGGCGAATTGATGGACGATTTGCAGCATAAGCGCCGGCTTCCGGACGGGATTGCCGCCGCGGCCACGCTCGGTATTTTTGTTTTTCTCATCGTCGTCGATGTCATTCGCACGTTGCATCACCCGATGTTCCGCGACGAGTTCCAAACCTATTGGGCCGCTGTGAGCAGCTCATCGATCGGCGATCTGTTGTCCAACATAAAATACTTCGCCCATCCGGCGCTGTTGTACATATTGGTGTGGCTGGTGACGCGCGTTACATCGGACCCGGTCGCCATGCAGATCATGCAAATCGGCCTGGCGATCGGCGTCTGGATCATCATCTATGCGTGGTCGCCGTTCAGCCGGCTGGAAAAGATCCTGTTGTTGCTGAGCTATTTTTTGTTCTGGGAATACTTCGTCATCAGCCGCAGCTACGTGCTCATCGCCCTCATCGGCTTTGCCTTCATCGCATTGCGCGAGCGGCAGCCCCGGCCGGAGCTCGGGCTTTGGCTGTTGCTTGGCTTGCTTGCCAACACGCATATGTATGCCGCGATCTGGTCGATGGTCTTGGCGGCCATGCTTGCGATTGAAGACGTTCGGCGCCCGTCCGCGCCCAGATATCTCTCGGTCGCCGGAGCGGCGGCTTATCTCCTGCTCCTCGCATTCGCCATCGTGATGATGAAGCCGCCGCCGTCATATGATCTGACATCGCCCATGGTTCATTTCAGCTTCGAGCGGCTCGATGCGGATATCTATAC
>JBAUYI010000109.1:0-25125 GCA_049584715.1 Xanthobacteraceae bacterium | reverse complement strand
GGCGAATACCGCGCGCCGACCGGCGTCGGATCGGCCGTGCGCAACGACACGACCGGCCTCGACGGCATCCGCGCCGAGGTCGACCGGGTATCGAAGAAGCTCGGCCGGCGGCTGAAATTCCTGGTCGGCAAGCCCGGTCTCGACGGCCATTCCAACGGCGCCGAGCAGATCGCGGTGCGCGCGCGCGACGCCGGCATGGAGGTCGTCTATGAGGGTATCCGCTTGACGCCCGAAGCCATCGTCGCGGCCGCGGCCGAACAACATGTCCACGTGGTCGGCCTGTCGATCCTGTCCGGCTCGCATATGCCGCTGGTCTACGACGTCGTCGCGCGCATGAAGGAAGCCGGCCTCGACGACGTGCCGGTCGTGGTCGGCGGCATCATCCCGCCGCAGGACGCCATCATGCTCAAAAGCGCCGGCGTCGCCGAGGTCTATACGCCGAAGGATTTCGAGCTCAATCGCATCATGAGCGATCTGGTGCGGATCGTGGAAGGTGCAGCCGGCGGCGAGTGACTCTTTTCCGTCACCCTGAGGTGCGAGCGAAGCGAGCCTCGAAGGGCGACGGCCCGGGCCGTGCATCCTTCGAGGGCCGCTTCGCGGCCACCTCAGGATGACGGGAGAATGGCCGCGATCGCCTCGCTCAGAGCGCTCGGGCTGACCGGCTTGCGCAAATATGAATCCATTCCCGCCGCGCGTGCGGCATCTTCGTCGCCGTTTCCGCTGCGTCCGGAAATACCGACGATCGGCGTGCGGCTTGCGGCACCTGCCAGCGCGCGGATGCGGCGGGTTGCTTCCAGGCCGTCGATGCCCGGCAGCGTCACGTCCATCAGCACAACGTCGTAGCCACGCTTGACTGCTTCGACCACCTCCTCGCCGCTGCCGACGAAGTCGGCGCGATGGCCGAGCTCGGTGAGGATGGTGTTGAGGATGACGCGGCCATAGGGGTTGTCTTCGGCGCAGAGAACTGCGAGGCGGCGCGCCGGTGTCTTTGTCTGTTGCACGTGCGGACTGTCCGCTGCGTCGGCGGTCGCGACCGGCAGCACGATGGCGAGGCGGAACGAGGCGCCGCGGCCGGGCGTGCTGGTGACGGTGAGATCGCCGCCCATCAGCTTGGCGAGCGATTTGACCACGGCAAGCCCGAGGCCGGCGCCGCCATAGCGCCGCGCGATCTCGGCGTTGGCCTGGGTGAATGGACGGAACAGCCGCTTGATTTCGGCCGGCGTCAGCCCGATGCCGCTGTCGGTGACGGTGAAGAGAAGTTTGACGCGGCCCCGCGCGGCGCGCGACGCGCGCACGTCAAGCCGCACCGCACCGCGCTCGGTGAATTTCACCGCGTTGTCGATCAGATTCTCGATCGCCGCGCGCAACCGCGCCGCGTCGCCGACCAGCATGTCGGGCAGGTCGGCGGCGACGGTCACTTCAACGGTGAGGCCTTTGGTCTCCGCCCGCGCCGCCAACGTGTCCGCCAGCGCTTCGATCAGGCGCCGCGGCCGGAACGCCTGTTGCTGCAGCGTCAGCGCGCCGGCATCGGCCTTGGTGGTGTCAATCTTGGCGGCGTCGATGGCCAAGGTCGTCAGCGCGGCGAGATGCTCGGCGCTGGTCTTGATGCCTGCCGCCCAGCGCCGCTCGCGCTCACCGAGATTGGAGCTCGCCAGCAATTCGCCGAGCGCCAGGATGCCGGTGAGCGAGGTGCGGATGTCGTGCGCGAACGCGGCGAGCGCCGCTTCGGTCGTACGCGTCGCCGGGACGCGTCGCGAGCGGCGTCGCGAGCGCTTTGCAGCGGACTTTTTCTTGGGCTTCGTTCGCACCATGGCAGCCCCCAGGCGCCGCACTCACAATGCCACGGCGGCGGACCAAACAAAATAAGCACCGGCCGGCTTATCCAAGATCATGCGCTAGCGGCCGAGCCCGACCAGGCGCCGGATATCCTGCGCACTGGCGCCGTCGGCGCGCAATTCGCGCAGGCTTTTGGCCTGGGTCGATTTCGCCAGCTTGCGGCCATCGGCATCGAGAATGAGCCGGTGATGGTGATAGACCGGCTCCGGCAAGCCGAGCAGCGCCTGCAACAGGCGATGGATGCTGGTCGACCAGAACAGATCCTGTCCGCGCACCACATCGCTGACGCCCTGCAAGGCGTCGTCCAGCGTGACGGCGAGGTGATAGCTGGTCGGGATTTCCTTGCGCGCGACGATGACGTCACCCCACATCAGGGGCGCGGCCATGACGGTCCCGGTCTGGCCGTGCGGCCCGGAGCCGGTCTCGGTCCAGGTCAACACGCCGGCCTGCGCCACCGCCGCATCGATGGCGAGGCGTAAAGCATAAGCCTCGCCGCCGTCGACCCGGCGCTTGCGCTCGGCCGCCGGCAGCTTGCGGGCGCGGCCCGGATAAAGCGGGACGCCGTCGGGATCGCGCGGCCAGCGGCCGTAGCGGTCGCGCTCGGCGACCAGGCCTGCGATCTCGCTGCGGCTCTCGAAACTCGGATAGAGCAGCGCCTGCGCATTGAGCTTGATGAGAGCGGCCTCGTAATCGGCAAAATGCTCGTTCTGGCGGCGCACCGGCTGCTGCCAGGAAATGCCGAGCCACTCCAAATCCTCGTAGATCGCCGCTTCGTATTCCGGCCGCGCGCGCGGCGTGTCGATATCCTCGATGCGCAGCAGGAGCCGGCCGCCGGTTTCGCGCGCCATGTCGTAGTTGAGCAGCGCCGAATAGGCATGGCCGAGATGCAGATAGCCGTTCGGGCTCGGCGCGAAGCGGAAGACATGGGTGTAGGTGTTCTGGGTGTTCACTTTCGCCATGCTCCGCCGAACGACGGTGTCCGGTCAACGGCGCCGCGCCGATTTAGGCGTGAATTACCCCTTGAAACATTGCAAGATGGCGGCCGACCGGCAAGAACAAGGCAGCCCCAGAGCGAAGCGGAACAGGGAGACGTCCATGACGCCGTGGAAATTGCAGCCGTTCGATTTCCAAAAATGGATCGGCGAGAATCAGCATCAGCTCAAGCCGCCGGTGGGCAATAAGAAGGTCTTTGAGGACGGCGCCATGACGGTGCAGGTGGTCGGCGGTCCCAATGCGCGCACCGATTTCCACGACGATCCGGTCGAGGAGTTCTTCTATCAGCTCAAGGGCGACATGCTGCTCAAGGTCCATGACGACGGCGACGGCCGCATCTACGACGTGCCGATCCGGCAGGGCGAAGTGTTCCTGTTGCCGGCGCACGTGCCGCATTCGCCGCAGCGGCCGCAGGAAGACTCCGTCGGTCTCGTGGTCGAGGCGGCGCGGCCGGGCAAGCGCGACGGCTTCAACTGGTACTGCTTCGCCTGCGGCGAGCTGGTGCACAGGATCGAAGTCCAGGTCGAGCACGTGGTGAAGGATCTGCCGCCGCTCTATGCCGCCTTCGACGCCGACGAAGGCGCCCGCAAGTGCCGCAATTGCGGCGCGCTGCATCCGGGCAATAGGCCGCCGGTGGGCTGGGTAAGTTTGTGAACAGGGATCAGGCATCAGATATCAAGATTTGCCGATTCTGATGCCTAATCCCTGATCCCTGATCCCCGATCCCTGATGACTGATCACCGCATCCATGCCGAAGCCGACCTCGATCGCGGCATCGACGCTTTGGTCGCCGCCGATCCGCGGTTCGCCGCGCTGATCGCAAAAGCCGGGCGGCCGCCGCTGCGACGGCGGACCGGCGGCTTTGCCGGCCTTGCCTCCACGGTGGTCTCGCAGCAGCTATCCACCGCCAGCGCCGGTGCGATCTGGGGCCGGCTGTCGGCGGCGTTCGATCCGTTCGAGCCCGCGGCGATCATCCGCGCGCGCAAGGAGAGGCTGGCACGGATCGGCCTGTCGGGACCGAAAATCCGCGCCTTGAAGGAAATCGCCCGCGCCATCGTCCGCGGCGATCTCGCGCTGGCGACGCTCGGTGACATCGACGCCGAAGCCGCCCATGTGGCGCTCACGGCCGTTCACGGCATCGGCCCATGGACCGCCGACATTTATCTTCTGGCCAGTCTCGGCCACGCCGACGCCTGGCCCGCGGGCGACCTGGCGCTGCAGGAAGCGGCGCGGCTTGCGTTCGGGCTCAAGGCACGGCCGACGACGAAAGAGATGATGCCGCTCGCCGAGCCGTGGCGGCCGTGGCGCGCGGTGGCGGCGCGCGTGCTATGGACCTATTATCGCGCCGTCAAAGGGCGCGAAGGCGCGCCGGTCCTGGCGAAAAAACCCATCACGCCGAAAGGAAAGAAGAATGGCCGCTGAACTCGACGGTCCGCGGCTGGCGCCGAAATCGGGAGCCGCCCAGCAACTTGTCGTGTTCCTGCACGGCTATGGCGCCGACGGCAACGACCTCATCGAAATCGGCCGCGCCTGGCAGCAATATTTGCCGCATGCCGCCTTCGTCTCGCCGCATGCGCCGGAGCCGTGCGGCCAGGCGCCGGTCGGCCGGCAATGGTTTGCGCTGACGTTTCGCGATCCGAACGAGAGCTGGGTCGGCGTCAACAAGGCGGCGCCGCTGCTCGAGCGCTTTCTCGACGCCGAACTTGCGCGCCACAAGCTGCCGGCCTCGGCGCTGGCGCTGGTCGGCTTCAGCCAAGGCACCATGATGGCGCTGCATGCGGGCTTGCGCCGCGCCACGGCGCCGGCCGCGATCGTCGGCTATTCCGGTCTTCTGGTCCGGCCGCCGGAGGTCGACGCCGAGGCCTTCGCCGCCGCGATCAAATCGCGGCCGCCTGTGCTGCTGGTGCACGGCGACCGCGACGACCTGATCCCGCCGCAGGCGCTGTTCCAGGCCACCCAACAGCTGGCCGCCCTCGAAGTGCCGGTCGAGTGGCATTTGTCGCCCGGCATCGGCCACGGCATCGATGCCGAAGGCTTGCGCCACGGCGGTGAATTTTTGGCCCGCCGCTGGGGCAGCGTGCGGCCCGGCCGTTAACCCCAAGTCCTTGTATCCAGTAACGATTTCCTAGCACTTTGAGCCTAGAAGCGCGGTGTCGGAGCATGCGCGCTATGTGGCCAGCAATCACCCAGAGGCTTGCCGGGGGCGCCACGCGGTTGCCCTTCCCGCGAGCTTTTTCCCGCTGTCGCAAAGGCGCCACCGCGGTCGAATTCGCGTTGGTGGCGGCGCCGTTCTTGGCGCTGCTCGTCGCCATCCTGCAATCGGCGCTGGTGTTCTTTGCCAGCCGGGTGCTCGACGAAGTCACCGAGGAAGCCAGCCGCTACATCATGACCGGCCAGGCGCAGCAGGGCAGCGTCACCCAGTCAGGCTTCAAGACCTATGTCTGCACCGGCTCGAACACGTCAGCGCTGGTCAGCGCGCTGTTCACTTGCAGCAACATCATGATCAACGTGCAGAACTACGCCGATTTTGCCTCGGCCGGCACGTCGTCGCCGACCCTGACGTTCAATCCGGACGGCACCGTGAGCAACACCTGGAGCTACAACACCGGCAATCCCGGCGACATCATCGTCGTCCAGGTCATGTATCAATGGCCGGTCGTGCTCGGCCCGCTCAGCATGAACCTGTCGAACCTGTCCAACGGCAATCGCCTGTTGGTATCGACCGCCGTCTTCAAGAGCGAGCCCTACTGATGGCGATGGCACGCACCGTATCCGGGCTTCACGCCACTTTGCGCCGCTTCGCGCGCGATCGCGACGGCGTCTCGGCCGTCGAGTTCGCGATCATCCTGCCGTTCATGCTCACCTTATATCTCGGCGGCGTCGAGCTCGGCGAAGGCCTCTCCATCAAGTTCAAGACCACGCTCGCCGCCCGCACCGTGACCGATCTGGCTTCGCAATATGTCAGCATCGATGGCACGAACATGCAAAATATTCTCGGCGCCTCATCTACCGTGCTGTCGCCGTATCCGACTACGGGCGTGATCGTCACGCTGACGGAATTGACCGTCAATGCCAGCGGCAAAGGCGTCGTGCAGTGGAGCTGCTCGCTCAACGGCACGGCGTACACGGCCAACCAGAAGCTGACGATGCCGACCAATCTCCAGACCACCGGCATCACGGTGCTGTATGGCGAAGTGACCTACCCGTACACGCCGCCGATCGGCTACGCGATCACTGGCACGTACAACATCTACCAGAACATGTACTTCTATCCGCGGCTGTCGGCCACGATCTCGAACAGTTCGTGCAGTTGATAGCCGGCGCGGGGCTGGCCGCAGTACTGTCGAAAAACGCCGCGGTGCGACGCCGGGTTCACATTGCGGGCCCCTCTACCCCTCGTTGTGCGCCGTCTTGACCCGATGTAATATCCGGGTCGCGACACAATCCGTCGTGCCGTCATCCAAGGTCAAGCCGGCAGCAAAA
Source organism: Xanthobacteraceae bacterium (assembly GCA_049584715.1). Taxonomy (GTDB): domain Bacteria; phylum Pseudomonadota; class Alphaproteobacteria; order Rhizobiales; family Xanthobacteraceae; genus BOG-931. The sequence goes on along the minus strand of JBAUYI010000109.1, from coordinate 18,813 downwards.
AACGCTGCAGCAGCTGACGTTCGAATTGGCCGACGAACTTTCGCGTAAGACGCAAGCCATGAACGACCGACACGAACGAATGCCCTGAAATCCGCGGGCGGCATCCGACTCCTGGAGATTTCCAATGGCGATCGATCTGAACGATATTGGACGACTTATCATCGACTTCGATCCTGCGCATCCTCAGCCGCACTTTTTTGCGACAGCAACGCAGTTCGCCGCCGCCAGCGCTACGGACCTCAGAGCTACTCCCGTTCAGTTTCCGCCCGGCCTGTCGCCGACGCTTAATCCGCCCGCCACACCACCCGATCCCTCGGCGCCGCTGCCCAAGTCGGACGTCGTCGTCGTCACGTGGACCGTGGCGGAGGCCGATACCCTGGCGCGGCTTCTTACACCGGGCGTAGATATTTCCCAATGGTTCGAATACACCTCGAACCTTGCGCACTATTTGCCGCTTGTGACCGGAGCAAAAGCGCCGTTCAACAATCGCAAAAGTCCAAGATATTATCATTCGCTCGGCATTTATTATCCGATTAAGCTGGTCGGAAAGAAGGTGTTGTGCATCAAGTCGGGACTGCATCTGGATCATGACACCGGCCGGCCGCCGCCCGCCGATCTGCCGATGCTTGACTGGTGGAAGCAAATAATCACGGAGACCGGCGCGGAATTTATTATCACCACCGGCACCGGCGGAGCGGTCGGCTCAAACGTGTTACTCGGTGACGTCGTCATCGCCGCGCAGACCGTATTCGACTGTACGACGCAATTCGCCGCAGAACCGTTTCACAACAGTTCGTATCCGACCAGCGCGCTGCCCGCGCAATTCGCTGCCCCGGCGGCCACTCTGTTGAAAGACAACGCCGACCGTGTCGCACAGAGCAACCAGCCATCGCATCCGGACAAGCTGCCGGCTTTTTATTATCCGGGCGGAGCCCAAATCCCGAACCCCAAGATCGTCACGACGGATGTTTTTGCGTTCGACAACACGACCGATTCGAGTGGCCTGCAGGCGCTGGGTAACGTTTGCGACATGGGGGACGCCTCCCTGGGATTGGTGATCTCGAACTTGGGCAAGAATGCCCCGCGTTGGGCGGCGATCCGCAATGCGTCCGATCCGCAGATCGACGGCAGCTTGTCAGAAAGCGCGCAGAGCGATGAAGCGTATTCTATTTATACGACCTACGGTGCGCTCACGTCCGCGGCAAGTGTTGTTGCGACATGGGGCGTGATCTGCGCGCAATATCCGCCAACGCCGGGACCGCTTGTCGCGGCGGCAGCGCGGGTTGCGGCCAAGCCGGAGGTATCGCTATCGTTGAACAGGGCGCAGCAGGAAGCGGCGCAGTCGGACCCGACGCATTTGCTGCTGCAAATCGCCGCCGGAAATGATTTGTCCGCCACAGACGCGGCGCCGGGCGAGATCGCGCAGCAGGTGATGGTTGCTCTAACCGATCGTCTCACGTCGATCAATGTCGACCCGCAACAGAGCGACATCAGTTGGCGCAAGATCCGGTTTGTTGACGAGACGCGGCGGCAACGCGAATTGATCCTGGCGCAGGTCGCTATCGATGATCCCGAATCGTTTCGCGGCAGTTATCTGTTTCTCAATGCCAAAATCGTGGCGAAGACCGAGGTTGTCTCCGACTGAACGACGCCGGGGAGCGGCATTGCCGCCGAGACGTAACCGTCCGCCTCTGGAGGCCCACCGCGCCTGGACGTGATGGATTTACTGCGTCAGGCGCGCGGTGGCGACCGCCTGCTCGAACAGCGCCTGCATGGCGGTGGAAATGTCACCGTTGGTGGTGATCATGAAATACAGCCCGGTCGACGCGCAGCTTTGCAGATTGGTGGCGATGGTGGGCTGCCACGGCGAAATCCAGGTATTGTACCAGGAGTTCGTCGGCAGCGGCAGATACTCGGTGTACAGCACCGCGATGCGGATGCTGCGGTTCTTCACCGTGGTGCACCATGTGGTGTCGAACGGCTGCTGACAACGGTTGCCGCTGAGCGTCTCCGAGCAGCTCGCCGAGACCTTGTCGTCGACACCGTCGGTGACGAGGAACAGAACCTCCTGCGGCGTGCTGCTCGCCGAGCCGGTGCCTGGGTTCGGCATGATGCCGTTGATGCTCGACATCGCCGAATTGAAGTCGGTGTCGGTGTCGTTATTTCCCGCGCCGGCAGTGCACGAACTGGTGAGGCAATTGTTGTCGTAGACCTCCAACACGTCGATGTTGGCGGCGGCAGTCGATACCGCGCTCAAATTGGACGTCAGGCTTTTCACGGTGGTCGTGCCCGAATAGTTGAACGTGTAGACCGCCATCCGATAGGTCGCGTTGTTCGCCGACCCTACCGTGGTCGCGGTGGTCGTCAGCGCTTGCGTCGCTGCAGCCATGTTCTCGATTCGCGTCACCACGCCGAGATTGGCGGCGAGCGTGTAGTTGTCCTCGCCGTTCGGGTTGCCGAGATTGTCCGCCGCCGGATTGGATTCATGGCAAGCGAAGGCGCAACCGCCTTGCGCCGACGTGTTGGCGACCATCGTGGCGATGCCCGCCGACGTCGCCGCGATGTTCATCGACGGCGAATTGTCGAGCAGCAGATAGAAGTCGATGTTCGGCGACGAGGTCGCGGTCGACGTCGACGATCCGGAGATCGCCCAATTTGTCTGGCTGGTGCCGGTGAGCAGCTTCAACACGTTGGGGAACGCATTGGTCGAGTTGGCGGTGTAAGTCACGCTGACGGTGCGGGTGAGGCCGCTGGTGGTGACGTTGATGGTCGGCGTCACGCCGGTCGCGCCGGTCACGTTGGAGGCCACCGCGTTGAAGGCGTTGGTCGCGGCGGTTTTCGCGTTCGTGGTCGACTGGGTCATCATCGACGGGGTCACCGCGGCAAGGGCCGCGGCGTCGGCGGCGGCATTGAGCTGCACCCGTTTCTGCGTGGCGGAGGTGAAGTCCAACGCCATCCCGACCAGGAAGACGCACGGGATCATCGACAGCGCGAAGATGATGGCAACGTTGCCCCGGCGGTCGCGGGAAAACATCGAAACGCCAAGCATGACCTCACCTATCGGCGAACGAAATTTACGGATCGGCATGCTTGCGTTCATACTTGCAACACATTGATTTTTCGTTGCCGCGCAAGCATAAACCCGCGCTCTTTATCGTGGCCGAAACCGCGCCGTTAACCACGGCGATGGCACGATTGCCGGGAATGCATCGCCCGAGTGCGCCGCGACGCGCGCGCACGCTGTTTGCCGATCATGCGATGCAAATTTTCAGGAACCGAATAACGATCGATTCACCAGCCCCACGTCTCAGCAGGCGCCGGCGACGATGGCAGAAAGCGCGGCAAGGCCGTCGGTCAGGGCGGCCGGCCCGGGCTGCAGGATCAGCGGCGATTTGATCTCGTGGAGCGCGCCGCGCTGCACCGCGGGAACGCGGTCGAAACCGGGCCGCTTGATCACCTTCTCCGGCCGGAACTTCTTGCCGCACCACGAGCCGACGATGATGTCGGGGGCGCGCGCGATGACGTCTGCCGCGGTGACGATGCGCTCCTTGGCCGATTTGCAGGCGGCGCGGTCGGCAAAGATGTCGTTGCCGCCGGCGGCCCCGATCAGCTCCGAGACCCAGCCGATGCCGGAAATCATCGGCTCGTCCCACTCCTCGAAATACACTTTGGGCCGCCGCGGCAGCAGCGCCGCGCGATCCTTGGCCCGCTCAACGCCGTCGGCCAAGTCCTGCGCCAGCCGACCGGCACGCGCCGCGGCACCGACCAAAGCGCCGAGCATGCGGATCATGTCGAGAATCTCGGCGACGCTGCGCTGGTTGAAGGCATGGACGTCGATGCCGCGCCTGATCAGGTCGGCCGCGATGCCGGCCTGCAGATCGGAGAAGGTCAGAACCAGGTCCGGCTCGAGCGCGAGGATCTTCGGAATATCCGCGGACGTGAACGCCGAGACCCGCGGCTTCTCACGCCGCGCCCGCGGCGGGCGCACCGTATAGCCGGAAATGCCGACGATGCGGCGATCCTCGCCGAGCAGATAGAGCGTCTCGACGGTTTCCTCGGTCAGGCAAACGATCCGCTCGGGTGGATACATGCCAGCCTGCCACTTCTCACCATTTGGCGGACATAGCGAATTCATAGGTCCGCGGATCGCCAAGGTAGACTTGGTCCGGATAGCCAGGATCGGAAAACGAGGCGTAGACGGCGTTCGTCAGGTTACGAACGCGGAACGAGAGGCGCAAGTTTTTGATGTCCGGCGCGGCAATATCCCTGCCGGGAACGTCGACAAACGCATAGAGGTCCGCGGTCGTATAAGCATTCATCGTCGTGGCGTCGTCTTCGAAGAGGTAGCGGTTGCCGACATGGCGCACCGAGGCGCCGATCTCCACCGGCCAGCGCCAATAGTTGAAGCGATAGGATGCACCGGCGTTGACGATGAGCGGAGCGACATTCGAGGGTGTATTGCCCGTCCAATCGCCATCGATGGTATCGAAATTTGCGTAGCGGGAGTGGGTCCAGGCAACGTTGCCCCAGAGCTTCCAGCCGTCAAACGGACGCACTGCCGCCGCCAGTTCGTAGCCCTTGGTGGCGATTTCGCCGGCGAGATCTGAGGTCGAGTCGGTGATTTGCACGTAAACATTGCGCCGGGTGATGTCGTAGGCGGCGAAAGTCCATTCCGCCCGGTCGTCCCAAAACAGCTGCTTGACGCCGGTTTCGTAGATGGTCGCGCTCGTCAAAGCCAGCGGCGTGGAGGCGTTGACGGAGAAGACGTTAGCTGCCGCCGGATCATAAGATGTGGCGTACATACTGTAGAACATCATGTTGGGGATCGGTTCGTAGGTGTAGGCTGCGCGGTAGGAGACCGGCCGCCAAGTCTGGCTGAACGGCTGCCCGTCCGGGATCGAGCCGTCGAAGTTGATGCCATTGCTTTTCAGTGTCCAATCGTCCAGACGCACGCCGCCGATCAGCGCGAGTTGAGACGTGATCTTCAGACGATCTTCGAACGCGACGGCGACGTCGGTGAGCTGTTTGTTTCGGATATCGGCAAATAGCGATGCACCGTATAGTCCCTGGCTCGGACTGACGACGGGAACTGCGTCATAAGGATAGATTTCGGGATCGCCGGTGTCGTCAGCTTCCGTGAACTTGATCCAGTTTCCGCTGACCTGGAGTTGGGCCGCGAACCGATTGTCCATGCCGAACAGCCGGGAGTCCCACAGGAAATCGACATTGTTGCCGACAACGTGTTGGTCGTGCGTTACGAAAAAACGGTCGCGGTCTATCACATTGGTGCCGAGGCTGTTGGTTTGCGTGCCGTCGTCGAAGGCGTAGGTTTCGCTGTCGATCCAGTTGCGCTTGGCCTGATAATAGTAGACTTGATCTTTCACGGTCACGTTGTTGAGCGGCGTCCACTCGAATCCGCTGCGCAGCCAAAGTTCCTGGGCGCCGGTGGCATTATCGGCGACGTTGTAATTGTTCGTGAGTGTGCGCCCGTCGATCGTCACCGGTCCGAGATTGTTGCCGAAAAACGTACTGACCGCGGTGCCCGAGACGACGCCGCCGATTGCGTTGCCGCCGGCGAATGAGGTTGGCACCACCGGGGTGCCCCAGTAGGCGTGACCGGAATCTTTCTTGTAATCCACGGCCACGAAGGTCATGAGCGTATTGTTGACGTGGTAGTTGAATTGCGTGGCGAGGTCCGTCAGGTTGCGGTAGGTATCATCGATAGCACTGCCGAAGCTCGATCCGACCGCGTCGAAACGATAATCGAGCCCCTGGACTGCGGTGCTGCCGCCCGAGCCGAAATGCGAACGGAACGTGCCAAGCGAGTCTAATGATGCGTCCAACTCGTTTTGGACCGGACCCGCGGTCGGCAGCCTGTTGACGTAGTTGACCGAACCGCCGATGGCATTCATTCCTGACATCAGAGCCGACGGGCCTTTGAGAAACTCGACCTGGGCGAGACCGGCCAGATCCATCACGCGCGATGTGTCGCTCGAGACACCAATCGAAATCCCGTTGTACAGGATGTTCACCGCACCAAAGGTGAAGCCCCGCATCGAGAAACTGGCTGGAGCGCCGGATGAGTCGATGTCCAGCACGCCGACCGCGCCCTTGCCGATTTCGGCGCTGGTCCGGTAGCCCTGCTCCTGCATCGTCCGGGCACTGACCACTTCCACCGAGGCCGGCGTTTGGAAAACGGTCAGCCCGAGCCGCGTCGCGCTCCCCGCGATCACGTTGGTGTTGAGCGGCGTCGTCGGCGCGACTCCGGCCAGGGCTTGGCCGGACGACGGACCTTCGCCGGCCGATGACGGCGCCGCCACCGCCGTGGTTCGGCCGGCGGGTTTTTTACGCGCCTGCGGCTTCTTGCGCGACGCTTCGATATGAACCTGAGGCAGCGTGCCCGGATTTTGCGCGACTTGCGCCGGCGGCGGCGGCGCCGTTTGCGCGCGGCCGGGGCCCGTTGCCAAGAGCGCAACAGCCGTCAACGCCGATGTGGAGATCAGGAGAGAACGCGATGCGCAAACACGGTCGCGCGTGCGACCGCTGCTGATGACCGGCAACATGCCACGCCTCAACGGCGAAACCGTAACCTGTCACCCGCGATTTTGGCTGTTGCGCGCTCTGCCATTCGCCCTGGGCAGCAACCGCGTAACGGCCGGACTCTTACGTTTACGCCAGGACACCCCGCCCAACGCGTTCGCGCGTGACTCGTTGCTGGTGGCAGATGTCCTGGCTCGCGGGTCGCTGTGTTCGGCCACCTTCCCAGGATTTTGCGATCCCAGTGGTCATGCCGGCCGAACACTCGCCGCTTACAGTTGCGGGGGCAGCCGCGGCATAACGTGCCCCCGAGCACGTGCACCGCGTTCCCTTTTGATCCCTTGCGGGAACCACCGTCATCGATCTTGAAGAGCGTTCCGCGAACGGTCAAGCCGTGGCGCTGCGAGTTTTTCCGAGTGTGACTTATTTCAGACATCGCGGCGAGAGCGGTTTCCCTTTCCGCCCCCCCGAAGCGGGGGAGGGGACCACTGGAGCTCGCGAAGCGAGCGAACCGTGGTGGAGGGGCGCCGGACGCGGAGCTTCGTTGTCGGTGCGGAGAGAACTCAGCGGCGGAGCTGGTTCGTTTACTCGAAAGGAAACGAGCAAGCTTGATGTCAAGGCACGACGGCACCGTTTGTGCAACGTTGGGCCCGCGCCCCTCCACCACCCCTTCGGGGTGGTCCCCCTCCCCCGCTGTCGCGGTGGCGGATAAGATAGGCGTCATGCCCAACCCGAAAACCTACGACACCATCATCGTCGGCGCCGGCTCGGCCGGCTGCGTGCTGGCCAACCGGCTGAGCGAGGACAAGGGCAAGCGGGTGCTGTTGCTCGAGGCCGGCGGCTGGGACCGCGATCCGTGGATCAAGATCCCGCTCGGCTGGCCGCGCCTCTTGCTCCAGCGCAAGCATGACTGGATGTATTTTGCCGAGGCCGAGGCCTCGACCGGCGGCCGCGGCCTGGAATGCGCCCGCGGCCGCATCATCGGCGGCTCGTCGTCGATCAACGCCATGGCCTATGTGCGCGGCCATCGCGGCGATTACGACCGCTGGGCCGCCGCGGGGCTTACGGCGTGGTCTTACGCGCATGTGCTGCCGTATTTCCGGCGCCAGGAATCCTGGAAGGGCGGCTCAAGCTTTTATCGCGGCGGCGACGGTCCGTTGACGACGCAGATGACGCGCTTCTCCGATCCGCTGGTCGATGCGTTCGCGGCGGCCGGACTCGCCGCGGGCTACAAGACCACGCCCGATTACAACGGCGCCCAGCAGGAGGGCTTTGGCGTCTGGCAGATGACGGTGCGCGACGGCCGCCGCTGCAGCGCGGCCGACGCCTATCTGCGGCCGGCGCTGGCGCGCAAGAATCTCAATGTCGAAGTCGACGCCTTGGTGACGCGGCTGATCTTCGATGGCAAGCGCGCGGCCGGCGTCGAATATTTGCAGCACGGCGAGACGCTGACGGCCCATGCCGAACGCGAAGTCATTTTAAGCGGCGGCGTCATCAACTCGCCGCAGCTTTTGCTGCTGTCGGGGATCGGCGATCCGGACGAGCTGCGCGCCCACGATATCGCCGTGAAGGTCGCGCTGCCCGGCGTCGGCAAGAATTTGCATGACCACATTTCGGCGAGCGTCGCCTATGGGCGCAAGGCGCCGGGCACCTTGCACCGGGCGATGCGGTTCGACCGCATCGTGCCGGCGCTGGCCAACGCCTATTGGCGCGGCGAAGGTGTTGCCACCGAATTGCCGACCGGCCAGATGGCGTTCCTGAAAAGCCGGCCCGACGTGGCGCTGCCCGACGTCGAGCTAATCTTCAACGCCGCGCCGATGACGGCTGAGCCGTATTTCTGGCCGTTCCGAAAACCTTATGCCGACAGCTATGCCTGCCGCGCCGTGGTGCTGCGCCCGGAAAGCCGCGGCCGGGTCGAGTTGATCTCCGCCGATCCGCGCCAGCCGGTGCGCATCCGCCAAAACTTCCTTGCCACCGACAACGACCGCAAAACCCTGCGTGCCGGCCTGCGCATGGTGCGCGATATCTGCCGCCAGGCGCCGATGCAGGCGTTCATGACACGCGAGATCGCGCCGGGCGACGGCGCGGTGTCCGACGCCGATCTCGACGCCCATATCGCTGCGAATTCCATCACCGTGCACCACCCGCTCGGCACCTGCAAAATGGGGCCCGCCTCCGATCCGCAGGCGGTGGTCGATCCGGAGCTGCGCGTGTTCGGCACCGAGGGCTTGCGCGTGATCGACGGCGCGGTGATGCCCGACCTGGTCGGCGCTCACATCAATGCGCCGATCATCATGATCGCCGAAAAGGCCGCCGACCTGATCCGCGGCCGAGCCCCTCTGGAGGCGGCGCGGCTTGCCGGGGCGACGGAATTGTCGCGGCCGTAAGAGCGCGGGTGTAAACCCCGGAGCGGGCTTCACAATCCTGTCACGTCTGCCTATAAACTACCGCCCAACGCCGCACTGCGGCATTGAGTCGAGGTGGGAGCGTCGTCTTGAACGCTCATGTATCGCCATCGGGGTTTCCGGCGCTGGTGCTCAACGCGGATTTCCGTCCGCTGAGCTATTACCCGCTGTCGCTGTGGTCGTGGCAGGACGCCATCAAGGCGGTGTTCCTGGAGCGGGTCAATATCGTCGCCAATTACGACCGCGCGGTGCGCTCGCCGAGCTTCGAGATGAAGCTGCCGAGCGTGGTGTCGCTGAAGACCTACGTGAAGCCGTCGACCCATCCGGCGTTCACGCGGTTCAACGTGTTCCTGCGCGACCGCTTCTCTTGCCAGTTCTGCGGCACGCGCGACGACCTCACCTTCGATCACCTGATCCCGCGCTCGCGCGGCGGCCATACGACATGGAGCAATGTCGTCGCCGCCTGCTCGCCGTGCAATCTGCGCAAGGGCAACCTGACGCCGGACGAAGCGAGGATGTTTCCGTCACAGACGCCGTTCCAGCCGACGGTGCAGCACCTGCACCGCAACGGCCGGCTGTTTCCGCCGAACTACCTGCACGACAGCTGGCTCGATTATCTCTATTGGGATACCGAGCTCGATCCGTAAGCAGCGTACGCGGCCGGCACTGCTGCGCTGCGGCACGGAAACCCATCAGCATCAAAGCCATTTAAGGGTTGTGCGCGTCGGCGCATGGGACTACATGCGCCAATTGGAGTTTTGCGCCCAAGGAGTTTTTCCTGATGGGATCGATCGTCCTGCTTGACCTGATGGGCGGCGTGGCGCTGCTGCTGTGGGGCCTGCATATGGTCCTGAGCGGCGTGCTGCGCGCGTTCGGGCCGGACCTGCGCCGTACCTTAAGCAAGGCGCTGGGCAATCGCTTCAGCGCCTTCGCCGCCGGCCTCGGCTTGACGACGCTGCTGCAGTCGAGCACCGCGACCGGGCTGATGACCGCCTCGCTCGCCGCCGACGGCGTCGTCAGCCTGGTGCCTGCGCTCGCCATCATGCTCGGCGCCAATGTCGGCACCACGCTGATCGTGCAGGTGCTGTCGTTCAACATTGCGGCGATCGCGCCGGTGCTGTTCGTCGTCGGCCTCGTCACCTTCCGCGCCGGCGGCGGCAACCTGACCAAGGCCCTCGGCCGCGTCGCCATTGGCCTTGGCCTGACGCTCCTCGCCCTGCACATTTTGCTCGACACCTTGGCGCCGGCCGAGCAGGCGCCGGCGGTGCGGGCGCTGCTTGCCGCCGTCACCACCGATCCGGTGCTGTGCGTCATCATCGCCGCGGCGCTGACCTGGGCGGCGCATTCCAGTGTCGCCGTCGTGCTGTTGGTGATGTCGCTTGCCTATTCGCAATTCGTCACCGAACCGGCGGCGCTGGCGTTGGTGCTCGGCGCCAATCTCGGCAGCGCCATCAACCCGCTGCTCGAGGCCGGCGTGCGCGGCGATCCGGCGAGCCGGCGGCTGCCGGTCGGCAACCTGCTCAATCGCCTGGTCGGCGTGCTGATCGCATTGCCGTTCCTGGGGCCGATCGCGCGCGAACTGGCGATGCTGCAGCCCGACGCAGCCAAGATGACGGCCGAGTTCCACATGCTGTTCAACGTGGCGCTGGCCCTGATCTTCATCGGGCTGCTCGACCCCGTGGCCTGGCTGCTGGTGCGCCTCCTGCCGGAGAAAAAGCAGACAGCGGACGCGTCGATGCCGCGCTACCTCGACGAAGCGGCGCTGGAAAACCCGCCGCTCGCGCTCGCCAATGCCGCCCGCGAGACGCTGCGCATGGGCGACACCGTCGAGGCCATGCTGCGCGAGGTCATGGCCGCCTTGATGACCAACGACCGCAAGCTCGCCAGCGACGTGTCGCGCCTGGACAACGTCGCCGACCGCCTCAACGAAGCGATCAAGCTCTACATCACAAAACTCACCCGCGACTCGCTCGACGAGCGCGAGGGCCGCCGCGCCATGGAGATCGTGTCGTTCACCATCAATCTCGAGCACATCGGCGACATCGTCGACAAGAATCTGTGCGAGCTCGCAGCAAAGAAGATCAAGCGGCGCTACCAATTCTCGACCGAAGGCGCCGCCGAGCTGACCGCGTTCCACAAGCGCGTCGTCGAGAGCCTGCAATCGGCCTTCGGCATCTTCATGACCGGCGACGTCGAGGCGGCGAAGAAATTGCTGCGCGAAAAGGCCGAGCTGCGCAAAGCCGAGCTCGAAGCCGCCGACCGGCATTTCGAGCGTTTACGCGAGGGCCGGCCGGAAAGTCTCGAGACCACGTCGCTGCATCTCGATATCCTCGCCGACCTCAAGCGCATCCACTCGCATATCTGCTCGGTCGCCTATCCGGTGCTGGAAGCCGCCGGCGAACTGCCGGCGCGGGAGAGTGCGAAGAGCGATGCGGCGGCGCCGCTGACATATCAGCCGAAATTACCGTGACGCTCACTGTCATCGTCCGCGAAGGCGGACGATCCAGTAATCACGAAACTATGCGGTAATCGCCGCGCATGTATCACGCCGCCGAGTTTACTGGATGGCCCGCCTTCGCGGGCCATGACAACGCGACTTCTACGCCGCGTTGACCTTGGCCGCGCCGCCAAACGCCGGCGCGACTTCGGTCATGAAGCGCGCCATCTCGTCCTTGACCTGACCGTGCGGTTTCAGGCCGACGTTGAAATAAAGAATCACTTCGTCAAAACCGGCGGCCTCGACTTTTTTCAGGATTTCGGTGATGCGCGCCGACGAGCCGATCAGCACGGAATTTTCCGTCAAATCCTCCGGCTTCACCTTGCCCAGCCGGTCGACCATGTCGACGAAATAGCGATAGCTCGGCGGCGCGGTTTTTGGATCCCCGGGCAGCGCCGGGATCACGCATTCCTTGTAGTAGCGGATCTGCCGCGCCCGCTGCACGTCCTCCTGCGCCTTGGTGTCGGCGAAGTGGGTGAAATAGCTGCACATCAGCCGCTGCGGCTTCTTGCCGAGTTTGGCGCAGGTCTCGTGATAGAGGTCGGCGACCTGCTTCAAGCCGCCATAGCTCATGGCTGCTGCGAACGGCGCCACGATCAGCCCGCAGCCCAAGCGCGCCGCGAGCTCGATCGAGGGTTTTGAGAACGACCCGACATAGGTCGGCAGCGGACGTTGCACCGGCTTCGGCGTGATCCGCACGTCGTCGAACGAATAATGTTTGCCGTGGTGGGAGATGCGGTCATCGGCCTCCCACAACCGGCGAATGAGCTCCAGGCCCTCCTCGAAAATTCCCTGGTTGTCGTCGAACGACACATGGAACGGTTCATATTCGCGCCGGTCGTAGCCGCGCCCGGCGGCGAAATCGACCCGGCCGTTGGACAACAGATCGAGCGTCGCCCATTGCTCGGCGACGCGAATAGGATGATGCAACGGCGTCACCGTCACCGCCGGCGCAAGCCGGATGCGCTTGGTATTGGCGGCGACGTAGGCCAGCACCAGGTCCGGGCAGGACAGCACGCCGAGCGAATTGAAATGATGCTCGCCGATCCAGGCCGAATGCATGCCGAGCTTGTCGGCGTAAAGCGCCTCGGCGGTGATGTCGGCGACGAACTGGTTGGAGGAGCGATCGTTGTTTTCGTAGTGGTTGTCGCTCAGCGTGAAATAACCGAACTCCATTTGAGACCTCCCACGAACTATATTTTCATTGCCACGGCCGGCAGAATAGATGATAATACATCTGTTGTAAATGCAATAATCTAGGCTGAACCCACCCCGTGGCCAAGCACCCTGCCAAGCTCGATCTCGGCGATTACCTGCCCTATCTCGTCAACCGGGTCGGCACCATCATCGCCGAGCAGTTCGGCGCGGATGCGCTGGCGCGCCATGGCCTGAGCATCGCGGAGTGGCGTGTGCTGGCGGTCTTGGTCAGCAATGGCGGCCAGCGCCAGATCGACCTCGCCGATTTGACCAGCATCGAGGCATCGACCTTGTCGCGGCTGGTAAGCCGCCTGATCCGCATGGACCTTGTCACGCGCACCCGATCGGCCAACAGCAACCGCGAAGTTGTCGTCAAGCTTTCGGCGAAAGGACAGACGTTGGTCGGCCGCCTGATCCCGATCGCGCGTGGCTACGAAACGGCGGCGATTGCTGGCATAACGCCGAACGAGCTTGCCGCGCTCAAACGCTGCCTGCGCCGGATGTACGGCAACATGAAAAGCCGACAGGCTTCGCTCGCCACCGCCGCGCAATAGCGCGCTGGATTTTTGCCGCGCCGCCGTTACTCGACACTCGACCCAGGCGCCGAGTCCTCGAACACCGTCTGCACCGGCGGCGTGCCCGAAAAACCAAGCTCGATCCAGCGCGCCATGACCTGCTCGTAGGTCGCTTTCGACAGTTTGGTGCGCTTGGAAAAGTTCTTGATGTGCCGGTAGTCCATGCAGGCGTTGATCAGGGCCTTGGAGCCCCACGGCCTGATTTCCGGCGGATTGAGGCTCGGATCGAGGAAGGTGCTCCAGGTCTCGCGCAAAATGTCGATCGATTGCGCCGGCCGCGACCGCGTCGCCATCGCCCACAGTACCTGATGCACGTTGCTCGGATCGACGTCGTCGTCGACGACGATGACGTATTTGCCGAAATAAGCGCCGCCGACGCATTGCGCGGCGAGCGCCATCACCTGCGGCGCGTGGCCGGGATACATCTGCTTGAGCGAGACCACGGTGATGCCCCAGCCGGCGGCTTCGGGGATCGACCAGACGCCCTGGATGCCGGGCACGCCGAGTTTTTGCAGGTCCGACCAGATCGCCGCCGAGCGCAGCGCCGCCCAGAACAGACCCGCCTCGTTGGCCGGACCGTCGGCCATCAGCGCACAGGTCAAGGTCGGATTGTTGCGGAAGCGCACTTTCTCGACGCGCATGTAAGGCGTGGCGCCGCTCGGCCGGCCGTAATAGCCGGTGAATTCGCCGAACGGGCCTTCGGCAAACGTCTCGTCGGGATAGACAAAACCTTCAAGGATGATCTCGGCGCCCGCCGGCAGCGGCAGGCCGGTGATGTCGCTCTTGAACACCTCGATCGGTGCGCCGTTGATGCCGCCGTAATATTCGTATTCGCTCTCGGTTTTCGGAAAGCTCGTCGCCGCGACCAGGAACAGCAGCGGATCGATGCCGTAGGCGGCGGCGATGGGCATCGGCTTGCCCAGCTTCCACCACTTCTCGCGGTCGAGCGTGGCATCCTTGCCGGGCGAGGTATAGACGCCGATCTCGCGCGGCCCTTTGATCATCATGCGGTAGGTGCCGACATTGATGCGGCCGGTTTCCGGGCATTGCGTCACCACCGCGTCGCCGGTGCCGAGATAGAGCCCGCCGTCGAGCGGCCACATGCGCTGCGCCGGAAATTGCCGGATGTCGATGTCGTCGCCGGTGACGATGTTCTGGTTGCAGATCGCGGTCTCGGCCGCGACCTCCTTGGGCTTCATGGTGCGGCCCATCTTCTTCTGCAGCGCCTGCACCGCCTTGAGCGGATGGTCCATCGGCTCCTCGCCGATCATCAGGCAGAACCGCGACAGGTTGCAGCCGATCATGTTGTAGAGCGCGCGATGGCCGGGATGGCCCTTGATGTTCTCGAACAGCAGCGCCGGGCTTTTCTGGCTGCCCACGAGATAGGTAATGGTCGCCGCTTCGAGGTCGGGATCGACCTCGGCGGTGATGCGCTTGAGCTCGCCCATGGCGTCGACCTTGGCCAGCCATTCGTCGAGGTCGCTCGCGTTCGGGCTGCGCACGATCTGATCCGGTTTCGCGTCCGCCGCCACCGCCTGCTTTTCCGGGGCGACCGATACACTCACATCCATGGTCATTTCCTCATACGCGGCCACCGTAGGGCCTTGGCCCATCATAGTGAGGCCTCGGGAACATATCGACAGCGATCTACGTTCGCCGCTTCATGGCTGTCGTGCCGCTTGCGGACATCTGCTATGCTGCCGGCATCCGCGTTAAGGACCTGCGTGACGGTCGCCTCAAAGGGCCAACGACAACAGGAGTGCGGATATGTCGCTCGATCCGGAATTCCTCTCGCGCCTGCAGTTTGCATGGGTGGTCGGTTGGCACATTTTGCTACCGGCCTTCACCATCGGGCTCGCCTCCTTCATCGCCTTCCTCGAAGGCGCCTATGCGCTGACTCGGCGGCCGGTGTTCCTCAACCTGTCGCAGTTCTGGCTGCGCATCTTCGCCATCTCGTTCGGCATGGGCGTCGTCACCGGCATCGTCATGCCGTTCCAGTTCGGCACCAATTGGAGCCGGCTGTCGGACGCCGCCGGCAACATCATCTCACCGCTGTTGGCCTACGAAGGCCTGACCGCGTTTTTCCTCGAATCGACCTTCCTCGGCGTGCTGCTGTTCGGCCGCAAGCTGGTGCCACCGGCGATGCATTTCGTCGCCGCGGTGCTGGTCGCCGCCGGCACGCTATCCTCGGCATTCTGGATCCTTGCCACCAATAGCTGGATGCAGACGCCGGTCGGCCACGAAGTGGTCGACGGACTGTTCTACCCGAAAGACTGGTTCGCGATCGTCTTCAGCCCGTCGCTGCCGTATCGCTTTGCCCATACGGTCAGCGCCTTCTATGTCACCACCGCTTTCGTCGTGCTCGGCGTCGGCGCCTATACGGTGCGGCGCGGACAATCGCCCGGCGAAGGCCGCATGATGTTGCGGCTGGCGCTGTGGTTCCTGGCGATCTTCGTGCCGATGCAGGTCGTGCTCGGCGACCTGCATGGCTTGAACACGCTTGAACACCAGCCGGCCAAGCTCGCAGCCATGGAGGGCTTGTGGGACGGCGGACGCGGCGTGCCGGCCTCGATCATCGGCTGGCCCGACCAGAAACAAGAGCGCAACATCGCCGAGATCGCCATCCCGAAACTCGGCAGTCTTTATCTCACCCATTCGTGGGACGGCGCCGTCAAAGGTTTGAAGGATTTTCCGGCCGATCAGCGGCCGCCGGTGGCGGTCGTCTACTTCGCCTTCCGCATCATGGTCGGCATCGCGCTGTTGATGCTCGCGATGGTAGTTACCGGATTATTCTTGTTGTGGCGCAGGCGGCTCGATGACACCGGCTGGTATCTCAAAGCCTGCCAATTCACCGTTTGTCTCGGCTTCGTCGCCGTGATCGCCGGCTGGACCACAACCGAAGTCGGCCGCCAGCCGTGGACCATTTACGGTTTGATGCGAACGGCGGATTCGTTCTCGCCGTCGCTGACCGGCGCCAATGTGCTGCTGTCGCTGCTGCTTTATGTCATCGTCTATCTGATCATCTTCCCGACCGGCATCTACACCATGCTGCGCTTCGTCTGGCGCGGCCCCGCCGCCTCGGAGGACGGCGCGCCGGTCGTCAGCGGCCGGCCGAAATCGCCGATCGAGGCCTTGGTGCCCGCGACATCGGAGAAAACGCCATGACCGCGACGCTCAATCTCGTTCCGATCTGGACCGCCATCCTCGCCATCGGCGTCTTCCTCTATGTCGCGCTCGACGGCTTCGATCTCGGCGTCGGCATGCTTTACAATTTTGCCCCGGACCGCAGTGCGCGCGATCTGGTGATGAACTCGATCGCGCCGATCTGGGACGGCAACGAGACTTGGCTCATTCTCGGCAGCGTCGGCCTGCTTGCCGCCTTCCCGGTTGCCTTCGCCATCATTATTCCGGCGGTCTATTTCCCGATCCTCTTGATGCTGCTGGCGCTGATCTTCCGCGGGTTGGCGTTCGAATTCCGCTACCGCGACGCCGAGCACCGCACGCTCTGGGATCACGGTTTTGCCGCGGGCTCTGCGCTGGCGGCTTTCGCCCAAGGCGTGGTGCTCGGCTCGTTCATCCAGGGCTACCAGGTCGAAGGCCGCCACTTCGTCGGCGGCTCGTTCGACTGCTTCACGCCGTTTTCGATTTTCGTAGGCATCGCCCTGATGTTCGGCTATGGCCTGCTCGGCGCCGGCTGGTTGATCATCAAGACCGAGGGCAGTTTGCAGGACTGGGCGCGCGCGCTCGGCCGGTGGTGCCTGATCGGCACCACGCTCGCCATCGCCGTGGTCAGCATCTGGACGCCGCTCCACGACGCGCACATCGCGGCGCGCTGGTTCTCCTGGCCGCACATTGCTTTGCTGTCACCGGTGCCGCTCATCACCGCGGGCCTGGTGCTTTACGCGTGGCACTCGCTCCAGAGCGATTCCGAGTACGGGCCGTTCATCGCCGGCTTGGGCCTGTTCGTCATGTCCTATCTCGGTATCGCCATCAGCCTGTGGCCCATGATCGTGCCGGGGCATTTCACGCTCTATCAGGCCGCGGCGTCGCAGAGCACGCAGGCGTTTTTGGTGATCGGCACGCTGTTCCTCCTGCCGGTGATCCTGGTCTACACCGCCTGGTCGTATTGGGTGTTCCGCGGCAAGGCGCGCGCCGATATCGGGTATCATCATTAGGGGAACATAACGGCGCGCTCGCCGGTTCTCATGGGTTGTGAGAGATTTGCGTGCGAACTAAACAAGACTAGTCGCAAGCCCTAAGCGGAGTCGGACAAATGGTCCGTAAGCCATGGGCGATCACATTGCTCGTTCTCGCCGCAGCGGTGGCCGCGGCCGTGGTGATCGCCGTTCACGTTCCCGATCCGGGACTTTCTCCCGCGCTCGCCCAGCGTCAGCCCGATGCGACGCACGGCCGCTATATCGCCACGCTGGGCGATTGCGCCGCCTGTCACACCAAGCCTGGCGGCAAGACGCTGGCCGGTGGGCTGGCTTTGACGACGCCGCTCGGCACCATCTACACGACCAACATTACGCCCGACCGCGACACCGGCATCGGCAGCTACACTTTCAGGGACTTCGCGCGGGCCATGCGGCTCGGCGTGCGGCCCGATGGTGCGCGGCTTTATCCGGCCATGCCGTACACGGCCTACGCCAAGCTTTCCGACGAGGACTTGCAGGATCTGTTTGCTCATCTGCAAAAAGACGTTGCGCCAGTCAGCCAAGCGCCGCCCGCCAACACGGTCGGCTGGCCGCTGAACATGCGCTGGCCGATGGCGTTTTGGAATGTCGCGTTCCTCGACAGCGCGCATTTCACGCCCGACCCGTCGAAGGATGCGCAGTGGAACCGCGGCGCCTATATCGTCGAGGCGCTGGAGCACTGCGGCGAATGCCATACGCCGCGGCACGTCACGCAGAACCTCGACAATGCGCAGAAATTCTCAAGCGCAGTGCTGCAAGGCTGGAAGGCCTATAACATCACGTCGAGCAAGCAATCCGGCGTCGGCGGCTGGAGCGACGAAGCGCTCGCGTCCTATCTGAGCACCGGACATGCCGACGGCCACAGCTCGGCGAGCGGCCCGATGGCCGAAGCGGTCGACAACAGTTTGCGTTACGCCACCGCCGACGACATTCACGCCATCGTGGCTTACCTGCGCAGCATCGCGCCGATCGAAAACGCGCCTGCCATCGCGCAGAACCCGCCCGCGACGAATGATATTTCGCCGCCGCAAAACCTCGGCGTCCAGGTCTTCGCCGGCAATTGCGCCAATTGCCACGATTGGGACGGCAAGGGCGTGCAATCGCCCTACGCCAACCTGCTCGGCAGCCGCACCGTCAACGACCCCGACGCCACCAATCTGATGGCCATCCTGCTCGCCGGCTCGAACGCGCCGCTGCCGGTCGAGCACGCCTTCATGCCGCCGTTTGCGCGCGGCCACAGCGATGACGAGCTCGCCGCTGTTGCCAATTTCGTCAACGGCTTCTTCGGCAACGGCACAAGCAAAGTCACCGCCGCCGATATCGGCAAGGCGCGGAAGGCGTTGCCTTAGCGCGGCGTTCGATAGTTCAACTCTTCATTGCGAGGAGCCAACGGGTCCGGCCCGATG
>JBAUYI010000108.1:0-3029 GCA_049584715.1 Xanthobacteraceae bacterium | reverse complement strand
GCTTCGGGCGAAACGCCGACGATGGCGACCGACCGCGGCCGCAACAGCGGCCGCAGCGCGATCGCCTGTCGCTGCACCGTCACCCGCGCGCTCAACTGTCGCGGCGATAGGCGGCCAGTCCCGGCCGGTACGATTTGTCGTCGAGGAACTGGGTCATGCCCTTCTCGCGGCCCTTCTCCGGGTCGAGAAAGCGAAGTTGGTCGAGTTTGGCGAACAGATAATCCTCGGCGTCCTCCCACGACATGTCGCGCACGCGCCGCGCCGCGTGCTTGGCGATGCGCAGCGCCATGGGATTCTTCTCGATCAAGGTTGCGGCAAGTTTTTGCACCCGCGCGCGCAATTCGGCGCGCGGCACGGCCTCGTTGACCAGCCCCATCGACGCCGCCTTGCGGCCATCAAAAGTCTCGCCCGTCATGATGTAATACATCGTGTCGCGCTGGCCCATCACGGAGGCCACCGCCTTGGTCACGGTGCCTGCGGGGATGATGCCCCAGTTGATTTCCGACAGCCCGAAGGTCGCGTCCTCGGCGGCGATGGCGAGGTCGCAGGCGATCATCGAGTTGAAGGCGCCGCCAAAGCACCAGCCGTTGACCATGGCGATGGTCGGCTTGCCGTAGAACTGCAGCCGCTTCCACTGCGCCAGCGCGCTCTTGCGCATGACCTTAAGCCGCTCGTCATAGCTGAGCTTGTCGGTGG
Organism: Xanthobacteraceae bacterium; assembly: GCA_049584715.1. GTDB lineage: Bacteria > Pseudomonadota > Alphaproteobacteria > Rhizobiales > Xanthobacteraceae > BOG-931. The sequence continues at coordinate 2,333 of JBAUYI010000108.1, read as the reverse complement.
CGCGGAAATATTCGCGCAAATCCATGCCGGACGAATAGGCTTCGCCGGCGCCGGTGAGCACCAGCGCGCCGCAGCGCTCGTCGCTGTCCAATGCCTCGAACACCTCGAGCATCTCGAACGACAGCGCGGGGTTGATGGCGTTGCGCTTCTCCGGCCGGTTCATCGTCACCCAGGCGACGCGGTCGACGATCTCCACCAGGACGGCGTTGCCGCCGGGAAGCGAGGCGGCGGGTGTGCTTGAGGTCATCGGTCGAAATCCTTCCATCTGTGGTCAGGCGGGTTCTAGACCATCAAGGCCGCCCGGACCAAGAGCCGGTCATTGCGAGACGCCGTTTCGTTCGCACCGACGACGCGAAATTTCGTTCTCGCGACGCTCGCTCCTCCCTCTCCCCGCGTGCGGGGAGAGGGAGGGGTGAGGGGGCCTCTCCGCTGGGCTGGGCCTTCGTCGCTAAACCTTACCGCTCAGAATCGCGGAGAGGCCCCCTCACCCTCGCTCGCGGAGCCTGTCATCGGGCCGGCCACTTCGGGCCGGACCCGTTGGCTCACTCGACCTCTCCCCGCACGCGGGGAGAGGTGAAATGCGCGATCGTTCTCGCGACGTGTGTTTCGCCCGAGCTATGCCAAGCCGTTGCCAAGAACGAACGTCAGAACCCCGATCTTCGTCAGAAGGCGCCGGTGGTGGATCCGGCTGCCGTCACGATCAAGCTCTGCAAGCCAAGAAAGAAGGAAAGAAATAAAAGGAAGCGGAACGCCGAAAGACGCAGGTCCGCAACCTCCGCATCTTGCGATGCGGCTCGCGCCTTGCAAGGCGCGCTCGCCTTCCGGCGTTCCACCACGGCTCTCACCTAAGGGAATTATTCCATCCCAAAGGCTCGGCTTCAGGCCAGGCTTCCTGGGACGCGGTCTGTACGGGCGTTACCCGCCTTCGCCTGTCCCAGTCCAGGGATGCACCTCCCACCCCGGTCATCGTGCCGGGAGGCTGATGCCCAAGCCGCCCGGGAGCAGCAGTGACGAACCGCCGCCCGCGGGCACCGCACTCGCTCCAATCAGCCGGCGTCACCGGCTGACGTCCTTTACGTGAGCGAGGTTCGCCAACTTTCATGAACGGGGACGCGTGTCAACATGAACGTGACGGCGGGTTTTGGGGCGGTCATGGTCCCGCGAAAGTCGCGTATTCATGCGGATTTCCGCAAGCGCGCGAATGCGCGGTGGTGCGTCGGAGATCGCCGAACCGCAGCCTTGACCGGCGCCAAATCGCGCAGTTTGGCGCATCGGGCGAAATGTGAAAAGTCGTTGAGTGGCAATATCTTCGGCGCAGCAGCGAACGAATCTTTATTTGAGTGCGACTGGAAATGGCGGCACAAATCGCGCGGGACCGCCCGTCCGGCAGCCTGCTCAGAAGTGACGCTAGCGAGGGCGATATTAGACTTCCCGTACCCAGCCGCTGGATAGAGGATTTCGGGGAAAATTTTCGATCTGTACGGAACCGGACGGAACCCTCATTCAGATTGGCGTTTAAATAGACGATGTGGGAACCCACGATGGGGACCTGTCATGGCTACACATCGCAAACGCAATAACCCCGTTCAGCCAACCTGCCCGCATTGCTCGGAGCCAATGAAGCTGGCGCGCGTAGCGCGCTTCAAGGGCTATGCCGAAATCCAAGACCGGACTTACGAGTGTCAAAAATGCGGGCACTCCGAAAGTTGGATCGCTAGTCAGCACGTCCCCAAAGCCGACGGGGGGCAAAGTACTCACCACTAGGCTACGGAACAGGCAGCCTTAGTTGGCGAACGGAGACGCCAGCAATGCCACGCTGGTCGATCACGGATTACGCTGCAATTGTCGGCGCGCTCGCGGGCCTCATCCTTGCGGCGTACTTGGCTTTCGGCCTGATAGAGTTCTAGGCCGCCTCCATGAGTGAGCAATTTTGAACAGACTCCCCCTGCCGGGCGCGACAGATTTCCCGCGTCGCAGATTTGTCCCGGAGAAGATCGTGCCAACCTCGAAGAATCTCAGATTTAAGGATTACGCTCGTTACGCCATGTATTGTTTGGAAATGGTGCCGATCTCGGAAGATCAAGACATCGGCGCTCTTAACCGCGAAATGGCGGTCGAGTGGATCAGGCTGGCCGAAGCTGCGTTGCACCTCGAAAAGCGGACGTCAGCGAGGCCCACCTTCACCGCTATCTAGCCGAGTTCGATTTCCGGTACTCAAACAGGGTCCGGTTGGGCGTCAACGACGTTGCCCGCGCTGATCGCGCGTTGAAGGGCATCGTCGGAAAGCGCCGGCCGGCCGATGACAAGCTCCGCGCCGTGCCCACGTCTTCAGC
>JBAUYI010000107.1:0-1885 GCA_049584715.1 Xanthobacteraceae bacterium | reverse complement strand
TGAGCATTGTTGCCTTTTCCCCTCCCCCTTGTGGGGAGGGGCAGGGGTGGGGGTCGAGAGGTTTTACACCAGCGTCGACGCCAGCGCGTCGCCTCCCTCCCTCCTCCACGAGGGGGGGGAGGGAGCTAGCCCGCGAGCGCCTGCCGCACCGCTTCGATAATGCGATCCTGGACCGGCGGCTCGAGATAAGCGTGCATCGGCAGGCTGATCACCTCTTCGGCCAGCCGATCGCTGACCGGCACGCCGCCGTCGGCCACCGGATAGTGCCGATAGGCCGCCTGGCGGTGCAACGGCTTGGCGTAATAGATCGCGGTCGGGATGCCCTGCCCCTTGAGCGCTGCGCCGAGCGCGTCGCGCCGCCCGGGCTCAAGGCGAATGGTGTATTGCGCCCACACCGACGTCGATTCATTGCCGGTGCGCGGCGTTGTCGCAATGCCGGCAAGGCCTTCGGCATAGCGCGCCGCCACCGCCTGCCGCGCCACGATCTCGTCGGGGAAAATCTTCAACTTCTCGATCAGCACCGCCGCCTGGATCGAATCGAGGCGGCCGGTGATGCCGATATGCAGGGCATCGTATTTGTCGCCGGCGTTCTCGCCGTGCACGCGCAGGCTTTTCACCCGCGCCGCCAGCGCATCGTCGTCGGTGAATACGGCACCGCCGTCGCCGTAACAGCCGAGCGGTTTTGCCGGAAAAAAGCTGGTCGCCGTCGCGTCAGAGAGCGTGCCGAGCTTGCGGCCGCGATAGGTGGCGCCGAACGCCTGCGCCGCGTCGTCGAGCACTTTGATGCCATGCGCCGCGGCAATCGTGGCAATGGCATCGTGATCGGCCGGCAGACCGAAGAGATCGACCGGGATCACGGCTTTCGGCTTCAAGCCGCGCTCTTTCGCCGTCGCGATAGCGCGCTCGAAACTCGCCGGATCGAGATTGAAGGTGTCGGCCGCGACGTCGGCCATGACCGGCGTCGCGCCAATGAGCGCCACCACTTCGGCGGTGGCGCAAAACGTAAACGCCGGGCAGATCACCGCATCGCCCGGTCCGACCTGCCACGCCATCAGCACCAGCAGCAGCGCATCGGTGCCACTCGAACAGCCGATCACATGCTTGGCGCCGCAGAACGCCGCGAGGCCGGCCTCGAGCGCGCGCACTTCCGGCCCCTGGATGAACTGGCAATGGTCGAGCACGCGGCCGACCGCGTCGTCGATGGCGCTGCCGAGGCGGCGGCGCTGAGCGGCGACGTCGATGAACGGGATCGGGCTGCCGTCGAGGCGGGTATGCTGATTCATCTTGTCTTGCACGCGCGCTCAGCCGACAACGCGGCGCGGTCCCTTGCGCGGCGCGCTCGATTGCGCGGTGCGCGCGCTCAGGCAGCGGATCGCGATTTCGAGGCTGGCAACGGCCTCTTCGCCGGTCACCGCAGGCGGCTCGCCGCTGCGAATGGCGCTGATGAAGGCGATCATCTCGGACCGCAGCGGCTCGGCGTAGCCGACCGACAGATGCCGCATCGAATACGAGCCGTCGGGCTGGAAGCCGAAACATTCGGTGACCTGCAGCGTGAGCAGATCGGCCATCAGATATTTGTCGCGGGTTGCGATGTGGATGGTGCGCGCCTTGAACGGCGTCAGCCAGTTGGTGTTGACCTGGGCCAGCACGCCGGAGGCGGTGCGGAACTGCAACAGCGCGATGTCCTCGCGCTCGGCGACGGCGCTCGAGGTCTGCGCATGGATTTCGACGATCTCGGAATCGGTGAACCAGCGGATGAGGTCGATGTCGTGCACGGCGAGATCGATGACGACGCCGACATTCGACATCCGCGGTGGAAACGGTCCGACCCGGGTGACGGCGATCGACAGAATGTTTTGGCCCTTGATCGCCCGCTTGATCGCCT